>CANQXX010000041.1 GCA_947627905.1 uncultured Clostridia bacterium | reverse complement strand
TTTAAACTTAATTCGGGGGTGACATTGCCCGCGGGGGCTTCCCCGCTAAATTATCATTTATCGGTAAATATAAAAAAGCTAAAAATCAACTTTCTCTTGTAACATGACCCAAAAAATAAAACCTCTTATCTGCGGCATGACCGCAGTTAAGAGGTTTTTTTATTATTTGTTGTTTACACTACCGTCGGGGCAGGAATATTATGCTCGGAAACCGTTTCATTCTTTACTATCTGAATGTTGTTGTAAACGTCCATGCCCGTTCCGGCAGGAATAAGCTTACCGATAATAACATTTTCCTTAAGTCCCTGGAGATGATCGCTCTTACCCTTTATAGCAGCGTCGGTAAGGGCTCTCGTAGTTTCCTGGAAAGAAGCCGCAGACAGGAAGCTGTCCGAATTGGACGACGCCTTTGTGATACCCTGAAGCACAGGAACAGTCGTTGCAAGGGAAAGTCCCTCTTCGCCTGCATCAATGCGCTTCTGTATGCCGGCATTGATCTCGTCTATCTCTCTCTTGTCGATAAGCGAGCCGGGAAGCAGATAACTTGAACCGCTTTCCTCTATCTTTACCTTGCGAAGCATCTGACGGACTATTACTTCAATGTGTTTATCATTGATATCAACGCCCTGCAAACGATATACTTTCTGAACTTCGGTAATGATATAGTTCTGAACTGCCTGCTGACCGTTTACCGCAAGGATATCGCCCGGATTGATAGAACCCTCCGTAAGAGGCGCGCCGACTTCAACGGTATCGCCCTCATGGACTTTTATCTTGTATCCGTAAGGAACGGGATAATATTCTTCCGTGCCCGTTTCCGGATCGGTAACTATGATATTGCGTATCTTCTTGATCTCTTCCATGCGCACCGTGCCGGCGATCCTTGAAATGATCGCTGCATTTTTCGGACGTCTGCTCTCGAACAGCTCCTCAACACGGGGAAGACCCTGCGTAATATCTTCCGCAGAAGCGATACCGCCTGTGTGGAACGTTCTCATGGTAAGCTGTGTACCGGGTTCGCCTATGGACTGTGCAGCTATAACTCCGACTGCTTCACCTACGGCAACAAGGTTGTTGTTTGCAAGGTTAGCGCCGTAGCATTTTGCACATACGCCGTGCTTTGCCTTGCAGTTGAGAACGGAACGTATTTTTACCCTTTCGATGCCGCTGTCAACTATCTTCTGCGCGTCGGAATCGGTTATGAGCTTTGTATGGCTCATTATCAGATCGCCTGTAGCTGGATCTCTCAGATCTTCCAGCAGGTAACGTCCTATAAGACGTTCCTTGAGAGGTTCGATCATTTCGTTGCCGTTCCTGATGGTATATATCTCGATACCCTCATCTGTGCCGCAGTCCTCCTCACGGATTATAACGTCCTGCGAAACGTCTACAAGACGTCTTGTCAGGTAACCGGAGTCGGCTGTACGCAGCGCAGTATCGGCAAGACCCTTTCTCGCACCTCTGGAAGCGATGAAGTATTCCAGAATGTTAAGACCTTCACGGTAATTTGCACGGATAGGCATTTCAATGGTCGCACCGGAAGTATTTGCAATAAGTCCGCGCATTCCTGCGAGCTGACGTATCTGGCTGATACTTCCGCGGGCGCCGGAATCCGCCATCATAAAGATAGGATTGTACTTGTCAAGACCGCTCTGGAGAGCGTCGGTAACATCATCCGTTGCCTGATTCCATATACTGATGAATCTCTTTGATTTTTCAGCCGCGGAAATGAAGCCTCTCTTGTACAGCTTGTTGATCTTTTCTACCTGAGCGTCCGCATCTGCAAGGATATCCTTTTTCTTTTCAGGTATCTTTGCGTCGCATACGGCAACGGTTATTGCTGCTCTTGTGGAGAATTTAAATCCGAGAGCCTTTATCTTGTCAAGGACTTCCGAAGTCGTAGTCGTTCCGTGGATACGGATACATCTTTCGATTATATCGGAAAGCTGTCCTTTCTTTACAAGGAAGTCTATTTCAAGATCAAACTGCTTGTCGGAATTTGTTCTGTCAACATAGCCCAGATTCTGCGGTATATTTTCGTTGAAGATTATTCTTCCCACCGTGCAGTCTATAAGTTTGGAGACCGTTCTTCCGCCGATATCCTTGGATATCCTTACCTTGATAGGAGCGTGTATCGACACAACGCCCTCACTGTAAGCCATAAGAGCTTCGTTTACGTCACGGAATACCTTTCCTGCGCCCTTTTCGGTATAATTGCCGTTTTCGTCCTTATCATCCTTTTTCATTGTAAGGTAGTAAGAACCAAGCACCATATCCTGAGAAGGAACGGCAACAGGACGTCCGTCGGAAGGTTTCAGCAGGTTGTTTGCAGCAAGCATGAGAAATCTTGCTTCTGCCTGTGCTTCCGCCGAAAGAGGAAGGTGAACAGCCATCTGGTCACCGTCAAAGTCCGCGTTATAAGCGGTACAAACCAGCGGGTGAAGCTTAAGTGCGCGTCCTTCAACAAGTATAGGCTCAAACGCCTGGATACCAAGTCTGTGGAGCGTAGGCGCACGGTTCAGGAGAACAGGGTGATCCTTGATAACGTTTTCCAGAGCGTCCCACACATCGTTTTCCGCTCTGTCCACCTTTTTGCGTGCGGACTTGATATTTGTAGCCTTGCCTGTGTCCACAAGGCGCTTCATTACAAACGGCTTGAAAAGTTCGAGCGCCATTTCCTTAGGGAGACCGCACTGGAACATTTTCAGTTCAGGACCGACAACGATTACCGAACGTCCGGAATAGTCAACACGTTTACCCAGCAGGTTCTGACGGAAACGTCCCTGCTTACCTTTCAGCATATCCGAAAGGGATTTGAGCGCGCGGTTGTTCGGACCGGTGACCGGTCTGCCGTGTCTGCCGTTGTCGATAAGAGCGTCAACGGCTTCCTGAAGCATTCTTTTTTCGTTTCTTATAATGATGTCCGGAGCTTCCAGCTCAAGCATTTTCTTCAGGCGGTTATTCCTGTTGATAACACGTCTGTAAAGGTCGTTAAGATCGGAAGTGCCGTATCTTCCGCCGTCCAGCATTATCATAGGACGGATATCCGGAGGAATTACCGGAAGGATATTTATTATCATCCATTCGGGCTTGTTGCCGGACAAACGGAACGCCTCGATGATCTCCAGCCTCTTTAAGAGCTTTATCTTCTTCTGTCCCGGAGGAAGATCACTGAGTTCTTCTTTCAGTTCGTTTGAAGCCCATACAAGGTTGTTTATCCATTTTTCCTTGTCGGCTATCTCGTCAAATTCGCCGGAAGCGTTTGCCGTGCCGATATTCTCAAAGAAAACTCTTTCGATGTAATATGAGCCTGTTTCAACGGATATTACCGGAGCGCCTGCTTCGATCTGACGTCTGTTATAAGGCAGTATCTCTTCCTTGTACTTTATCCTTGAAACAACATCGCCGACGTTATATTCTTCGCTTTCGCCGTTATCTGTAATAACATAGCAGCGCTTGGCAAGGAAATCCCTTATCTTTTCCTCGTCGATGCCCGTTACTTTTTCAAATTCCTGGATATATTTGCAGATAAAGTTATCATATCTGTCATGGCTGTATTCTTCAAGAAGCTCCTGAATAGCCTCCGCGCCCATTTCGGCAACGAAATCATCCTCATACTTCTCGCGCATATCGGCATATTCCTTTTCGGAAAGGAGCTGCTTTTTGAGAAGTTCGGTGTTTCCGGGGTCGGTAACTATATACTTTGTAAAGTACAGCACTTCCTCAAGGCGCTTCTGGGACACCTCGATGACCTGACCGATCCTCGACGGAGTACCCTTGAAGTACCATATATGAGAGACCGGCGCAGCCAGCTCGATATGACCCATACGCTCACGGCGCACCTTGGAGCGCGTTACTTCAACGCCGCAGCGGTCGCATATCTTGCCCTTGAAGCGTATCTTCTTATACTTTCCGCAATGACATTCCCAGTCTTTCTGAGGACCAAATATCCTTTCACAGAACAGACCGTCCCGCTCAGGCTTCTGAGTTCTGTAGTTTATGGTCTCCGGTCTTGTTACTTCACCGTGGGACCATTCTTTGATCTGCTCAGGGGAAGCAAGACCTATTTTAATAGATTCAAAGGTATTGAATTCCAAATATAACACTCCTTTTTAAAGGTTGATCGTTTCATTCAGAAATGAAGTCCCGTCCCGCTTTTAACGCGGGACGAAACAGAGTGTTTGTCTCAGACCAGATCATCGTCAAAGGAGAAGTCGTCCTCTCCTTCTTCTTCGCTGTCCTCATCGTCGTCATCTTCGTCCTCATCATCGCCGAAATCGTCAAAATCATCATCGTCGTCCTCGTCCTCATCATCAAGAGAGAAGCCCTCGTCAAAGTCGCCCTCGTCAATGAGAAGATCCATATCTTCGGCGTCAGAAACAGGCTGAGGAATAATATCCTCGTCGTCCTCAAAGCTCTGTTTAAGGTCGATCTCTTCGTTGTTGCCGTCCAGAACCTTGACATCAAGACCAAGCGACTGAAGCTCCTTGACAAGTACCTTGAACGATTCGGGTATGCCCGGCTTAGGAACGTTCTGTCCCTTTACTATAGCCTCATAGGTCTTTACACGTCCGACTGTATCGTCCGACTTGACCGTGAGTATCTCCTGAAGAGTATAAGCCGCGCCGTATGCTTCCAGCGCCCATACTTCCATTTCTCCGAAACGCTGTCCGCCGAACTGAGCCTTACCGCCCAGAGGCTGCTGCGTTACCAGAGAATAAGGACCTACCGAACGGGCGTGGATCTTATCGTCAACAAGGTGGTGCAGTTTAAGATAGTACATATATCCGACGGTAACGGGATTATCGAATTTATCGCCCGTGCGTCCGTCGTAGAGTACGGTCTTGCCGTCCTCATTCATTCCGGCAGCCTTGAAGCATTCGCGGATATCGTCCTCGTGAGCGCCGTCGAATACAGGGGTCATTATCTTCCAGCCCAGCTTCTTGGCAGCCATTCCCAGATGAACTTCAAGCACCTGACCGATATTCATACGCGAAGGAACGCCTAGCGGGTTAAGAACTATATCAAGCGGAGTTCCGTCCGGCAGGAACGGCATATCCTCTGTTTTAAGGATACGGGAAACAACACCCTTGTTTCCGTGACGTCCCGCCATTTTGTCGCCTACCGATATCTTACGCTTCTGAGCGATATAGCAGCGGACGAGCATATTTACTCCGGGAGCAAGCTCCTCGGAATTTTCTCTTGTGAATACTTTTACATCAATGATAACGCCGGCTTCGCCGTGAGGAACTTTAAGGGAATTATCCCTTACTTCCCTTGCCTTTTCACCGAAAATGGCTCTGAGAAGTCTTTCCTCTGCGGTAAGTTCGGTCTCGCCCTTAGGAGTTACCTTTCCTACAAGGATATCGCCTGCGCGGACTTCTGCGCCGATACGGATTATTCCTCTTTCGTCAAGGTCTTTGAGAGCGTCCTCACCGACATTGGGAATATCTCTTGTTATCTCTTCCGGTCCGAGCTTGGTGTCACGGGATTCTATCTCATATTCCTCAATATGAACGGAAGTATAGATATCTTCACGGACAACGCGTTCGTTAAGAAGAACGGCGTCCTCATAGTTGTAGCCTTCCCATGTCATAAAGCCGATGAGTGCATTCTTACCGATAGAAATTTCGCCGTTGCTGGTAGCAGGGCCGTCTGCAAGCACCTGACCAACGCTTACTCTTTCGCCCTTATCGACGATAGGACGCTGGTTTACACACGTTCCCTGATTGGAACGCTTGAATTTTATCAGCTTATAGGTGTGAAGAGCGCCTGTGCCTTCTTTAATTACTATCTCGTCGGCAGAAACGCGGTCCACAACGCCGTCATGCTTGGATATGACGCACACGCCGGAATCGACTGCGGATTTATATTCCATACCTGTTCCGACGATAGGCGCTTCCGTTTTAAGAAGAGGCACAGCCTGACGCTGCATGTTCGCACCCATAAGAGCACGGTTAGCGTCGTCGTTTTCAAGGAACGGTATCATTGCCGTTGCAATGGAAACTACCATTTTCGGGGAAACGTCCATATAATCTATGCGCTCGCGCTCACATTCAAGTATCTGATCGCGGCATCTTGCATTTACTATAGGACGGGCAAATTTGCCGTCCTCTGTAAGAGACTCGTTTGCCTGTGCTACGGTGTAATTGTCCTCAACATCGGCAGTCATGTAAACTACCTCGTTCGTGACCACTCCCGTAGCCTTGTCTACCTTTCTGTAAGGAGCTTCGATAAAGCCGTACTCGTTTATCCTTGCGAAAGATGCAAGGTAAGAGATAAGTCCGATGTTAGGACCTTCCGGCGTCTCGATAGGACACATTCTTCCGTAGTGGGAATAGTGAACGTCGCGGACTTCAAATCCGGCACGGTCACGGGAAAGACCGCCGGGACCCAGTGCGGAAAGACGTCTCTTATGTGTGAGTTCTGCCAGAGGGTTTGTCTGATCCATGAACTGTGACAGCGGCGACGAACCGAAAAATTCCTTTATAGCCGCCGTTATCGGACGGATATTTATCAGTGCCTGCGGAGTTATGGTATCCATATCCTGCGCCTGAATGTTCATTCTTTCGCGGATAACGCGCTCCATTCTTGAAAAGCCGATCCTGAACTGGTTCTGGAGCAGCTCGCCTACGGAGCGGATACGTCTGTTGCCAAGGTGGTCTATGTCGTCCACCTGACCTACGCCTTCGCAAAGATTGATAAAATAGCTTATAGATGCATATATATCATCAAGGATGATGTGCTTGGGAACAAGCTCGTCTATGCGGGCTTTTACCATTTCTTCCACTTCGTCATCGTCGGCGGCGGAATCAAGTATTTCCATAAGCACTCTGTAGTGTACCTTTTCGCTTATGCCGTATTTTGCGGGATCAAATTTAACATAAGGAGCAATATTGACCATGCGGTTGCCGATTACCTTTACTTCGCGCTCCTCGACGCTGTGTGTAACCTCTCCGGTAGGCGAAGTGAAAGTTTCCTTATGCTCTACCTTGAGCCATACCTCGCCGACGCCTGCCTGCTCGATAGCAGCAGCCTTTTCATAGGTCACAAGCTCGCCTTCGTCGGCAAGTATCTCACCGGTGCGCGGATCTGCAACGGGTCTTGAAAGGTAATGACCGTTTATTCTTGAACTTACGCCCAGTTTCTTGTTATACTTATATCTTCCGAAACGGGCAAGATCGTATCTTTTAGCGTCAAAGAAAAGTCCGTTAAGATGATTTTCTGCGCTTTCTACCGTGGGAGGCTCGCCCGGGCGGAGCTTTTTGTACACTTCAAGAAGGGCTTCTTCCCTGTTCTTTGTTGTATCTTTCTGAAGTATGGTCTGTGAAAGTCTTTCATCAGGTCCGAAAAATTCTTCTATCTCAACGTCCGTTCCGCAGCCGAGGGAGCGTATGAACGTTGTAAGAGGGATCTTCCTGTTTTTATCTATCCTTACATATACGGCGTCGTTTGAATCCATTTCATATTCAAGCCATGCGCCCCTGTTAGGAATGACCGTAGCCTTGAACAGATCCTTTCCGGTCTTATCCTTTTCAAAAGCATAATAAACGCCCGGTGAACGCACGAGCTGAGAAACTATAACTCTCTCCGCTCCGTTTATAACAAAGGTGCCGCTGTCCGTCATAAGCGGAAATTCGCCCATAAACACTTCGTTTTCCTTAACTACGCCGGTCTCCTTGTTCCAGAGGGTAGCCTTTACTCTCAACGGAGCGGCATAGGTAACGTCGCGCTCTTTGCATTCCGCAACGGAATATTTAGGCGTATCGTCAATTGAGTAATCCACAAAGTTGAGCACAAGATTTCCGTTATAATCGGTTATTGCAGCCACATCACGGAAAACTTCTTTAAGTCCTTCGTCAAGGAACCATTCGTAGGATTTTTTCTGCACCTCGATCAGATTAGGCATTTCCAGAGCCTCGTTTATTTTTCCGAAGCTCATGCGCGTGGTCTTTCCGAGCTGCACCGGCTTGACATTCACCATAGGCGGATACCTCCTTGTTTTTTTACGGGAATGTTTCCGAAAAAATTTTATCGGAACTGTTGCAATCCAGCCGCTTATATGATATACTATTTATAAAGAAATCTAAAAAACGGCATAGAATCACATTATGATACAGTATATTATTATACCATAACAAGCAATACTTGTCAAGAACTTTTTGCGTTTTTTTCAAAAATATTTTTTGCATAAAAATTCCCCGTTCACTGTTTGAAATGAACGAGGGATTTTATTTTTTATTCTGTTTTATCAGCCTTCGTAATCCATTCCGATCTGAACGGCTCTCAGGTTGTTTGCCGCAAGAGCGGCTCTCTTTGCGGGAACTACCTTTTCAACGGCTTTTTTGAAGATATCCATTGAAACTATACCTGTTTCGCGGAACATCTTGCCAAGAAGTATCATGTTAGCGCCGCCCTGAAGATCGTTATCTGTTGCAAGCTGCGTTGCCGGTATGTAGAACGCCCTTACGTCCGTTCTGTCGGTCTTTACGTCTACCATTGTGCTGTCGGAAACTATAACTCCGTCCGGCTTTACGGCGTTTGCGAATTTCTCCATTGACGGTGTATTCATTACGATAAGTATTGACGGTTCCAGAACCAGCGGAGAACCTATAGGCTTATCCGAAATACAAACCGAACAGTTGCACGTTCCTCCGCGCATTTCCGGTCCGTAGGACGGCAGCCACGAAACTTCCTTATCGTCCATAAGTCCGGAGTAAGCAAGGATCTTTCCTGCAAACAGTATTCCCTGTCCGCCGAATCCTGCAAGAAGTATATCATGTGTCATAATTATAATCATGCTTGCGAAGCAAGCACTCCTCCTTTCGATGTTTTGTGCGGTTTTGCGCAGCAAAATTGTTGACGGCAGTCAACAAAGCACAAAACTCGCAGCTAAAAGCTTGTTGAAAACAAGCTTTTAGTTTGCCTCCTTTTTGGGAAATGCGTTTGTGTCCTTGTAAACTCCAAGAGGATAGTATGGTATCATCTCATCTTCAAGACGCTTTAAAGCGTCTACGGGAGAAAGTCCCCAGTTGGTAGGGCAGGTAGAAAGAACTTCTACAATAGAAAAGCCTTTCTTGTCGCGCTGATTTTCAAAAGCCTTTTTAATGGCTTTCTTTGCTTCTCTTATATGGGGAACGGAGTTTACCGCTACTCTCTGAGCAAGAGCCGTTCCGCTGAGAGTTGCAAGCATTTCGCATACTCTTACCGGATAGCCGGCAAGCTCGGGGTCACGTCCGTAAGGAGTTGTCTGTGTTATCTGTCCGGGAAGAGTTGTAGGCGCCATTTGTCCGCCTGTCATTCCGTAAGTTGTGTTATTTACAAAAATTACAACTATGTTCTCGCCTCTTGTAGCGGCGTGAACAGTTTCGGCAGTACCGATAGCGGCAAGGTCGCCGTCGCCCTGATATGTGAAAACATACTTATCCGGATTTGTCCTCTTTACGCCTGTTGCAACGGCGGGAGCACGTCCGTGAGCGGCTTCGATCATATCGCAGTTGAAATAATCGTATGCCATTACCGAGCAGCCAACGGGACATACGCCAATAGTTTCGCCCTCTATGCCCATTTCGTCTATTACCTCCGCAACAAGGCGGTGGATTATTCCGTGAGTACAGCCGGGGCAGTAGTGGAAAGTGATATCCGCCAGCGCCTTTGGCTTTTCAAATACAACAGCCATTACTCAGCACCTCCTGCAAGTCTTTTAATTTCCTCAAATACCTCGGAGGGCTTGGGGATAACTCCGCCTGTTCTTCCAAGGAACTCAACAGGCTTGGAGCAGTTTATTGCCAGCTTTACGTCGTCTATCATCTGTCCCATGGACATTTCAACGCAAAGGAGAGTATGTGCGTTCTTTGAGCCTTCGTTTATCTGCTTTACCGGGAACGGCCAGAGAGTTACCGGACGGATAAGTCCTGCCTTTATGCCCTGTTCTCTTGCCATATTTACTGCTGATTTTGCAACACGGGCAGTTGCGCCGTATGCGGTAACGACAACTTCCGCGTCGTCGGTCATGTAAAGCTCGGCTTCAGCGTGCTTTTCCTTTATCTCGGCGTATCTTTCAAACCTGTCACGAACAGATTTTTCCAGAACGTCCGGTTGGAGGAACAGAGAGTTTATGATATTATGCTCTCTCTTGTTGCCGTGACCGTTTGCAGCCCAAGGCTTTTCGATCTGCTTTGCGGAAATTTCCGGGAATGTAACGGGTTCCATCATCTGACCAAGAAGTCCGTCTGCAAGTATCATTGCCGGCATACGGTATTCGTCTGCAAGGTCAAACGCCTTTGTGACCGTGTCCACCATTTCCTGAACGGAGCTCGGCGCAAATACAAGAAGCTGGAAGTCGCCGTGGCCGAGAGCCTTTGTAGCCTGCCAGTAGTCCGCCTGAGAAGGCTGTATGCCGCCCAGTCCCGGACCGCCTCTCTGCACGTTGATGATAACACAGGGCAGGTCTGAGCCTGCTATGTAGGATATGCCCTCTGATTTAAGGGAAATTCCCGGCGATGATGAAGAAGTCATGGCTCTTACGCCTGTTGAAGCCGCTCCAAGGACCATATTTATAGCGGCAATTTCAGATTCTGCCTGAAGAAAAACTCCTCCTGCCTGACGGAAACGCTTTGCAAGATATGCGGAAATCTCCGTCTGCGGTGTGATAGGGTATCCGAAGAAGCATTTGCAGCCTGCTCTTATAGCAGCTTCTGCAAGAGCCTCGTTGCCCTTCATAAGATTACGTTCCAAAACAGTCACTCCTTACTAAATTTTCAATTTAAGATTACTTTTCTACTGTAATAGCGCAGTCCGGGCACATTGTCGCGCACATTGCACAGCCTATGCACTGGGAATCATCGATACAGACAGCGGTAAAATATCCCTTTCTGTTGCGCTTTTCCTTTTGCAGCTCAACTATCTTTTTGGGACAGGCTGTTGTGCACAGAGCGCAGCCCTTGCACTTTTCAAAATTGACCGTGATCTTTGCCATATATTTAACTCCTTTCGGTATAGATTTTCTATCAATAAAGCCAAAATGTCTTTGAGCAATGTCATTCTTCAAGCTCATTAAAATGTAAGATCATCTTACTGTTCCTCAAAAATTTTCTTAACATATATTTCCACCGGGAACGGGTTTTTCACCTTTGCGGAAATTCCGAGGGGAACGCAGGTATACGCTATGGGAAGTCCCGATCTCCGGGAAATTTCCTCTGCGAAATCCTCCGACTGTTCAAGGACTTCCGCAGTAGTCTCATAAAGCAGATTTGTGTTGTTTACAATCGCTGTATGCTTCATGCCTGCGGCGGCTTCTATCTCATACATAAGTTCAAGCGCCTCGTCAGCCGTTCTTGTGAGAAATCTTCTGCAATTCACCACATAGAGCATATCCACGTCGTCCGACATTCCCGCAAACATTTTTGAGTAGCGTCCCAACGCTATAGCGCCTGCATCGTCTCCGCCCACATCAACGATCAGACAGCCGCTTTCGGAAGCGATGCGTTCCAGATCGAACGATATAGCCGGGATATCCAGATTTGAATTTGCGTACATAGGTGCTGCAAGAGTTATCCCTTTGCTGCCGAAAAGTTCTCCGAAATCAGCCGAACGGAAATAAGGGTTCACTATATCCAGATCGACTACCGTGACTTTTTCGCCGCTTTCTGCAAGCCTTACGGCAAGATTTGCGGAAAAATTGGTCTTTCCGCTGCCGTAATGCCCGGTGATAATATTTATCCTTTTCATCAGAGTTTTCTGCCTCTTATTCCACAGAAATAATATAATAATATACCGGCTGACCGCCGTTTATCAGCATTACCTCGGCATTGCTCCCTGCCTTGGCTTTTACATGCTCGAACAGTTCCTCGGCGTCCTTTTCGGCAATATCCGCGCCGTAGATTATATTTATGAAAGATGAACTGCTGTTCATCAGCCGTTTTGCCAGCTTGTACGCCGCTTTGTGGATATCCTTTTCCGCAAAAGCTAATTTGCCGTTGTCAAGGGCAAGTATCTCTCCTTTTTTGATCGACTTGCCGTCAAAATCGCTGTCCCGTGCCGCAAAGGTCACAAGTCCGGTAGAAACAGTATCAAGGCTCTTTGTCATATTCAGGCGATTTGTATCGAAATCGTTGTCCGGATCGTAATTCATCATTGCAGTAATGCCCTGCGGTATAGTCTTTGACTGAAGCACGCAGACCTTTCTGTCCGCAAGTCTTACCGCCTGTTCAGCCGCCATTATGATATTCTTGTTATTAGGAAGAACAAACACCGTTTCGGCAGGAACTGCCATGATCGCCTGCAAAATATCGTCCGTTGAGGGGTTCATGGTCTGACCGCCTCTTACGATACAGTCTGCGCCAAGGTTGCGGAAGAGATCCTCTATGCCTGCTCCGCTTGCCACTGCCACAAAGCCGAAAGGCTTTTCCGGAGCGGCAGGAGTAAACTGCTGCTTTCTTACGGCAGCGGCTTCCTTCGCCTTATTTTCATGCTGATAGCGCATATTGTCTATTTTAAGGTTTATGAGTGAACCGAACAGCAAGCCTTCTTCGATAGCCTGACCGGGGTGCTCGGTATGAACGTGTACTTTTATTATATCGTCGTCCTCAACGGCTACCACGCAGTCGCCTATTGATTCCAGAAAAGCCCTGAGAAGAGATGCGTCCTTACATTCGGAATTTTTGCGCACGATAAACTCCGTACAGTAGGTATGCGTTATCTCCTCGTCAAATTCTCCCACCGTGGCGCTGAAATCTACCGATACCGTATCTGTTTTCGGAGTATCCGCAGGTCTTGCAGGTTCTTTGCCCTTGAAAACGTCCAGCATAGCCGTCCAGATGATATAAAGCCCCATTCCTCCTGCATCCACAACGCCGGCTTTTTTTAACACCGGAAGAAGCTCCGGCGTACTGTCAAGAGCCTTTTTGGCTTCAATGCAGACATCGCTCCAGAGCGCCACCTCGTCGTTTGTGGATTTTGCGGCTGTTTCCGCTCTTTCGGCGGCAAGCCTTGCCACCGTAAGGATAGTTCCCTCGGTCGGAGACATTACCGATTTGTAAGCGCCTTCAACGCCCAGTCTGAGCGCATTGCAGATGTCGTCGCAGTCGGCTGTGGTCTTGCCCTTGAAGCCCTTTGCAAATCCGCGGAATATCAGTGAAGTAATAACTCCCGAATTTCCCCTTGCGCCTCTGAGAAGAGCGGAAGCCGTAGTTTCAGCCACCTGTGAAACGGTCGCTCCGTCGTCCATTACCTGAAGCTCCCTGAGAGCATTCCCAAGGGTCATTGACATATTGGTTCCCGTATCTCCGTCCGGAACGGGATAAACATTCAGCTGATCTACCTCACGTTTTTTATTTGCAATCGTGACCGCACCGGAAATAAACGCGTCTCTTAAAATCTTTCCTGTTATCATATTTCAGCACTGTTACGGGAAGCTCCCGCCGACAGTCTCTCCTTTCGCAGATGTATCATAAATTGGCTTTTGTCAGCCTGTCATACCGTCAATGAACACCGTTACCTTTCCGACTTCCATGCCTGTTTTTTCCTGAACGGTATAACGCAGCTTGTGTACAAGACTGTCGGAAACGGCAGAGATATTAACGCCGAATATAACAGTGATATGGAGCTTTATAAACAGCTTTCCGCCGCGGATATCTATGCTTATATTCTTTCCGATGCCGGCTTTTTCCGCTGCATAGGAAACAAAGCTTTTTCCGCAGGTCTTTCCGAGACCGGCTACTCCGTAACAGGTAGACACCGTATATTCAACGAGTGAATACAGATATTTATCCGATATGCCGATAGTGCCAAGATGATTTTCAAGTTCGGGCATAACATTCTCTCCTTCGCTTAAAATACCGTAAACGGCTTCAGAACATTACATATAGTTTAGTATAACATATTTTTTTTGTTTTTTCAATACAATTCTCAAAAAAACAGTATTTGCATTTAAAATGTAAAATTATGGCATTTTTAGCTTTTCAATAAATGATAATTTGCGGGGTAGCCCCCGCGGGCTTTGTCACCCCCGAATTAAGTTTAAATAGTAATCGTTTGAACGTGCAGCCCCCTCAAGGGGGCGGGTATGTTTGGTATTATGCTTTTAATTACATATCTGTTTTTAATAGTTCGTACCTATAGTTATTCGACGAACGAGGGGACAAACCAAAAGGGAAGGGAAAAACCGGGAAGCCCCAAGAACGCGGCGGTTTTCCCCTTCCCTTTATGTTTTTTTCCAACCGATGCTTGCATCGGTTTTCGTGCATCCCCTTTTCCTTTATCCTAACCCCTTTCGCCCAAGCTCGCAAAAATCAGTATTGTTTGAAAAAACTTTTTTCTAAACTGATTTCATTGATACCATATCAGAAAAAAGTTTTTGCAAAAGTGCCTGAACGAACGAG
>CANQXX010000040.1 GCA_947627905.1 uncultured Clostridia bacterium | reverse complement strand
GGCAGCCCCCTCTTGAAGCCACTAAAGCGGCTTAGACGACGCTTGCGTCGTTTTATTCACACCCTTGCGGAGCTCTTAAAAAGGGGAATTTCGCCGTCTGCGGACGGCGACCAAAGGCTCTGCCTTTGGAATCCGCGAGCTGGGCTCAGCTCGACCAGCTGTAATTTTCTTTCATTTAGTGTTTAGAATTTAGATACTAAAGGCTTAACGCCAAACATACCCGCCCCCTTGAGGGGGCTACCCTATTTAACGGTTTATTTAAAATTACTTTGGGGGTGACATTGCCCGCGGGGGCTTCCCCGCAAATTATCATTTAGTGTTGAGAGTTAAGAGTTGAGATAAATTAATTCAAAGTAAATATTTTTTTGAAAATTATTGACATAATCATGTAAATATGATAAAATATGAATTGTGTTTTTAAAATTTATTATTCTTGAAAGGGGTAAAAAATTGAATAAAGTAAGAATATTTGTATTGATTGCCGTGCTGCTGATAGGCGGACTTATGTTCACCGTATCCAGCGTTTCCGATATCATCAAATTAAACGGATATATACCGGATTTCAACTATGACAGTATGGCAGATATCAAGAAAGGCGACTTCGTAGGAGGATATATTGCAAACATATATGACTGCTATGCCGGCGAGACCACAACAAATACTACTATGGGCATAGAAACTTCTTCCTATACCTCAAGGGAATATTTTATTATGCCGCTTGTAAACGATACCGACCTGGCAAATGATATGTTCATTTCCGTATCCGTTTCCAAACAAGAGGACAGAGACTTAATGTACGCCATATGCGACGCTACATATGAATATTTGGACGGAAATTATGATGTTGAATTTCCCGAAATGGGCTTTATCGCCAAGGCTCAGCCCCTTGACGAGGAGCTTCAGGGGTATCTTCTCGACTGGTTCGAGGAAGTAGAATACTTTGAGGGCGGACGCAGCGAAGCTGCCGCTCACATAATCCCATATGATCTTGTATTGTTCAATACCAACGGTCTTTATATAGGTCTTGTATTCGGACTGATAATGATAGCCGCAGGTATAGTGATACTGTTCTTCATATTCCATAAAAAGAAAGCGCAGGTACAGGACTATAACGCGCCCGCTCCCGATTTTACTGGATATTCCCAGTCTGCAAGCGGAAATATCCCTGCTCCGGCAGAAACTCCCTATACAGCCGGACAGCCTGCCGCTCAGGAAAACGGTTTTTCAGAATCGTATTATGCGCCCTCTTCCGCGCCGCCGTTTCCGGAGCTCCCGCAGCCAACCGACGCAGAAGAGTTCTTTTCAAAACCTGTGCGCAAGCCGGCTGAGCCAGTAAGCAGCGCTCCGCAAAAAGCTCCGGAAGCTCCCGTTCCCGAAGAAAAACCTGCTGTGGATTATTCCAACGGCATAGAGACCAATGACCTTGACACAGATAAATTGCTCTACGAACAGGAACAGGAAGCCGCTTCCCATGTAAGAGTTATTGAAAACAACAACGGCATAGAAACTGATACTCTCGATACCGACAAGGCTCTTTACGAGCAGGAACAGGAAGCCGCTTCTCATGTAAGGGTCATTGAAAACAACAACGGCATAGAGACCGATACTCTTGATACCGACAAGGCTCTTCATGAACAAGAGCAGGAAGCTGCCTCCCATGTAAGGGGCATTGAAAACAACAACGGCATAGAAACTGATACTCTTGATACCGACAAGGCTCTTTATGAGCAGGAGCAGGAAGCCGCTTCTCATGTCAGAACTATAGAGGATAACATGGGTATAGATACTTCCGGTCTTGATATGGACGAGCTTGGATATTTTGATGCGTCATCGGCTTCGGAAAGCGACGAGGACATATTCGATTTCACAAACGATCTGGACTATGAAGTAGGAGACGCTTCGGACATAGAAATAACATAAACTGAAATATCCTCTCCTGTTATCCGTGAGAGGATATTTTTTCCATGTGGCAGTTCCGGCAATAATATCTGCAAATTGCAGATTTTAAATATTTTGCGTTTTCTTTAACAAATTATTTATTATTTAGTTGGCGATATCCTACAAACTTTTTAAAAACCCTTTATTTTTTAAATATAATGTGATATAATAATGAATAGCAGTAAAGAATTTCTAATTTTATAAGGAGGGGTTTTATATGTCCGAATATAAAAGATCAGTATATCAGAAAATTCTTGAACGCACAGCCGAAGCTCTTAAAACCAATAATATGCTGCCATTTATTGCTGAAAATAAGGAAGAAGCCCTTTCAATGGTGAAAAAACTCCTTACCGAAGGCGGAACGGTCGCCTGCGGCGGTTCAGCTACTCTTGATGAAATAGGCGCTATGGAGCTTCTGCGCTCCGGAGCATATAAATTTTATGACCGTGCAGGAAAATCTCCCGAAGAAATACAGGAGGTTTACCGCGCTGCTTTTTCGGCTGATTTTTACCTGACAAGTTCAAATGCCATTACGGAAAACGGCGAGCTTTACAATGTAGACGGCAACAGCAACCGCGTTGCTGCCATATGCTTTGGTCCGGCGTCAGTAATAGTCGTAGCCGGAAGAAACAAAATAGTCAGGGATCTTGACGAAGCTATAATAAGGGTAAAACGCCTTGCCGCGCCGGCAAACACCGCGCGTCTTGAATGTGAAACATACTGCCGCAGCAAGGGAGAATGTATGGCTCTGGCGTCAGGCTCGTCCGGAATGACCGACGGCTGCCGCAGCAAATCAAGGATATGCTGTTCTTATGTAGTTACTGCCCAGCAGCGCATAAAGGACAGGATAAAGGTAATCCTTGTAAATGAAGATATCGGATTTTAATATATAAAGGTTTATATCCAAACCTGCTCCCCTTTTGTTATGATTTAGCCTTAATATATAAATTTGCCAAAATAAATAGATAAAATCTGTATAGTATACATAATCAATGTCAAATTATTATATGAAATCATCTGAAATTAATTAATTGTCAATGGGCTTAAAATAATGTATAATATAATCATAAAAGGAACAACTGAATATTTCAGTGCCCTTGACCCTCTCTCTTAAAATATTTTTTATTATGTAAAAAGCGGACATTTGCTCGGTGTCCGTTTTTTGTATTTTGAAGAATGTAAAAAATAATCGGATACACTCGTTTGATTTCCGATTTTTGAAAAATAAACAAAAAACTATTGAAATTACACTGTTTTTGTGTTATAATGAATAAATAAAGTCCTTTTTTGAACGACAGCGGCAGATCATTATTATATTGCGATCACCCATAATTAATTTTTAAGGAGCTTGGTTTTGGCATATGGCGGAACTCGTGTACAATGAGCAGGGACGTCTGCTTTTTACTGAAGAAATGCGGCAGGAATATACAATACTTATTCCAAATATGCTGCCTATACATTTTACTATGCTGGAAAGGATCTTTAACAACCACGGCTATAAGGTAAAGCTCCTTACAAGCATGGGCAGAAAGGTCATCGACGAGGGACTTGAAAACGTCCACAACGATACCTGCTACCCTGCGCTGCTTTGCATAGGTCAGTTTATGGACGCCCTTAAATCCGGCGAATATGACATAAACAAAACTGCCCTTATGATGATCCAAACCGGCGGAGGCTGCCGTGCTTCCAACTATATACACCTTATCCGCAAGGCTCTTAAACGCTGCGGAATGGATCAGGTGCCTGTGATCTCGCTCAACCTTGCAGGTCTGGAGAAAAATCCCGGATTTAAACTTACTCCGAATATGCTTGCACAGTTCATTACCGGGATATGCTATGCTGATCTGATAATGCTGCTGGCAAATCAGGTGCGTCCATATGAAAAAAACAAGGGCGATGCGGACCGGCTGATAAACAAATGGATAGACCGTCTGGTAGAGATAAAATTCAGCTACACGGCTTTTGACAGGATATCCGCCCAGATAGTGAACGATTTCAAAGAAATACCCTACACTCCCGATCCCGACAAGATAAAGGTAGGTATAGTCGGAGAGATATTTATAAAATATTCTCCGTTAGGAAATAACGAGCTTCAGAAATTTCTCGAAAGCGAGGGCTGCGAAGTATGCTGCCCCGGACTGATAGATTTCCTGATATTCATGGGAGATCATCAGGTGGTCGAAACAAGACTTTACCACACCAAATACAAAAAATACATTGCTTCGTCAGCGATCAAGGGATTTTTCAAAATGATGCAGAATAAAATAATAAAAGCCGTTGCAGGCACAAGGTTCCGTCCGCCCGCCAGATTTGAGGAAACAAAGAAAAACGTTGTTCCGTTCCTTTCGCCGGCAAATAAAATGGGCGAGGGCTGGCTTCTTACTGCGGAAATGGTGGAGCTTGTGGAAAGCGGCATAAGCAATATAGTCTGCGCGCAGCCTTTCGGCTGCCTGCCTAACCACATAGTCGGAAAAGGCATGATAAGAAAGATCCGCGCCGTTCACCCGCAGGCAAATATCGTTGCAATAGATTACGATCCCGGAGCTACAAAGGTAAATCAGGAAAACCGCATAAAGCTGATGCTTTCTTCGGCAAAGGCACATTCCGGAAAATGATCGTACCGGCTTTTATATTCCATAAAAAGGAGATGCGTTAAATGTTTGCAGCCGAAAATATACATACTTCCATACGAAAACTTGTCTGTTACGGACTTGAAAACGGTCTTATTTCCGCCGAGGACAGAATATATGCGGCAAATTCCATATGCGGGCTTCTTGAAATATACGATTACGATCCTCCCGAGGAGAATTATACAAATGTAGAACTTGAACCTATACTTGCTTCAATGCTCGACTACGCCGTAAAGAACGGTATAATCGAGGACAGCATAGTATACAAGGATCTTTTTGACACAAAGATAATGGGCTGCCTTACTCCGCGTCCGTCGGAAGTGATAGAAAAATTCCGCAGGATCTACCGTGAAAAGTCTCCCGAAGCGGCAACGGATTATTATTATAAGCTCAGCAAGGATACCGACTATATCCGCCGCTACCGTATCGCAAAGGATATGAAATGGACGGCTGACACCGAATACGGAACTCTCGATATCACAATAAATCTTTCCAAACCGGAAAAAGACCCCAAGGCTATTGCCGCGGCGCTTAACGCAAAACAGAGCGGATATCCGAAATGTCTGCTTTGTGAGGAAAATGTGGGCTATGCAGGAAGAGTAAACCACCCTGCAAGGCAAAATCACCGCATAATACCCGTTAAAATAAACGGCGAACGCTGGTGCCTGCAGTATTCTCCGTATGTGTACTATAATGAACACTGTATACTGCTGAACAGTATACACACGCCCATGAAAATAGATAAAGCCGCTTTCGGAAAGCTGTTTGATTTTGTGGAGCAGTTCCCGCACTATTTTATCGGCTCGAATGCCGATCTTCCGATAGTGGGAGGCTCTATACTTACTCATGAGCATTTTCAGGGAGGACGCTACACCTTTGCAATGGCGTCAGCGCCGATAGAAGAAGAATATGTTATCCCCGGTTTTGAGGACGTTTCAGTCGGACGCGTAAAATGGCCCATGTCCGTTCTACGGCTGAGCTGTGCGGAGCATGAACGCCTTACGGAGCTTGGAGGACGTATCCTTGAAAAATGGAGAGCATATTCCGACGAAAGCGTATTTATCCTTGCAGAGACTGACGGAGTTCCGCATAATACCATAACTCCCATAGCCAGAAAGAACGGCAATCTTTACGAACTTGATCTTGTTCTCAGGAACAATATCACTACCGAAGAACACCCATTGGGAGTTTATCACCCGCATCAGGAGCTTCACCACATCAAAAAGGAAAATATCGGTCTTATTGAAGTCATGGGGCTTGCCGTACTGCCGGCACGCCTGAAAAATGAAATGGAACTTCTTGCGGACACTATACTGAGCAAAGGCATCGAAGCGGTAAGATCCGTACCGGAAATAGAAAAACATTCGGATTGGGCGGAACAGACGCTTTCAAAATACAGCTTCACCGCCGAAAATGTGCATGAAATAATCCGTAAAGAAATAGGACTTGTATTTGCAAAAGTCCTTGAACACGCAGGTGTTTTCAAACGTGATCCGGAAGGCATTGCCGCATTCGGACGGTTCGTTTCATCAATATAAAAATTTAACGGCAAGCGGAAAAATCCCGCTTGCCGTTTTTTATGTGAGCAGTATCTGATCATACAGCATATACATCATTCTTTTTATGAACGGATTCAGATCCGTAAACGAATAAATATAAGCCTCCAACATTCCCCATAAAAACCATTCCCTGCTGTCGAAGCCTATCATATATTCCGCTCTTTCAGGATGGTAATATTCCCACATATATGCATTGACGCGAGGTATTTTCATAGCGTCCGATGCATATTCCTCTTTTGGCGCAGCTATCCGCTCTGCCCTTGTAGACATATCAAAGCACTGAAGCACTACATTGAAATATCTGTCGCTTTCTTGTTCACTCTGATCCGGGAAAGGCATTTTAAAGTCTTTTTTTATTTGTTTAAAAATTATATCCTTATTTTCTTCGGAAAGATTGCGGAAAATTTCCATTATCCTGCTGAGATAATCAAATTCGCTGACCGAAGCATAATAGTCGTTGTCACATTCTTCGGGAAACAGCTCACCCGGCAGCCGGAAATTATGAATATAATCCCAGAATAAAGTTCCTTTCATATCAATATCAAAGAATATATCCGTATGTTCAAGTATTATTTTCTGGATATATAAAGGATTTTTGCTGAAATTCTTTATAGAGCCGTTAAGGATATCATTCTCAAAAGACAAGTCATCTTCTGACTTCCTATGTCCGTCATAATTGATAAGAAGCCAGTTTACATTTACGCGAGCCTTAGAAGCCTTTTCTGAACTGTCCCTCTCTAACAAGCATCTTACTGCATCAAGAATATCGCACTTTTTCCATATATCAAAAGGAACGTCATTGCTGCCCTGAAGTTCTTCGATATCCTCGGTGCTTACGCCGACCTTGTCCGCAATAGCTTTGATATCATCAAATGTAACATCTGTTCCCGAAAGCGCCTTGTTCAATGTGTCCGCAAATCTGCACCGTATCAGATACGGGAGCATAAGCCCGAGTTTTTCATACAGTTTTTCTCCGTATTGTTTCAGTTCGGGAATATATTCGCCCATATAGTTGCGGCACATATCATAGAATTTTTCAAGAATATCATACTGCCTGCGCACGTCAAAGGAT
Source organism: uncultured Clostridia bacterium (assembly GCA_947627905.1). Classification (GTDB taxonomy): domain Bacteria; phylum Bacillota; class Clostridia; order Oscillospirales; family Ruminococcaceae; genus RGIG8773. The sequence continues at coordinate 7,326 of CANQXX010000040.1, read as the reverse complement.
TTTTTCTTCTCAATGATATGATTTACTTCCGAACGGGTCAGACGGAGCATTTCGCAAAGCTCATCGGTGCTTTTTATATCCTTGAATTTATACCATATCTCCGTAAACAGATCGGCAAATTCTTCCTTGGTCATAAAACAATATCCCAGATAGAACTCCTTGCCGCGCAGGAATATCTGCAATCTGCGGATATTTTTTTCATCGTATGTTGCTCCGCTGAGGTAATTCCCTACCGTTTTTGCAGAAACTCCCAGAGCTTCCGCTGCTGCCGCCTGAGAAACTTCAAGATGATCCATGCTTGCTTTTATTTCTTCAATGATATAATATTTTTCATCTGATACCATTTTTTATTGCACCTTCCCGTTTAATAATATAGCCACCGGCAATGTCGGTGGCTATATCCGTCAGTTATCAGACTGCATTTTTAAGGTCATACTTTACTGTTATCGGACGGAACAGCATACAGCTTTGCAAGCAGCTCGTCGATATCCACCGGCTTGCTGATAAAATCGTTCATTCCGCTGGCAAAAGCCTTGTCCCTTTCCTCGGTAAATGAATTTGCCGTACAGGCAAAAATACGGACTGTTTTTGCGTCCTCCCTGTCAAGCTCACGGATAGCTTTTGCGGCTTCAAATCCGTCCATTTCCGGCATAAGCAGATCCATAAGTATAACGCCGTATGTTCCGGGAGCGGAATCAGAAAACTTTTTCAAAGCCTTTTTGCCGTTTTCGGCAATTTCGGCTTTAAAGCCGCTGCTTTGCAGAAGCTCAAGCATTATCTCACCGTTCAGCTCGTTATCCTCTGCGATCAATATGCTCGGATGACCTTTTTTAAGTTCTTCCGGCTGTAGAATATCTTTTCCTGAGCTTTCCGCCTGTTCGGCGGCAAAAGTGAACGTGAAAGAGCTTCCCTCGCCTTTGCGGCTGACGCAGGTAAGATCGCCGCCCATAAGTTTTGCCAGACGTCGGCTGATATAAAGTCCCAGACCGGTACCCTGATTTCCCTTTGACACCGTTTCGAGTTCTCTTGAAAATACATCGAATATCTTAGCCTGAAATTCCTCGCTCATGCCTTTTCCGGTATCCGATACGGTAACGGAGGTAAGTATTTTATCGTCATTCTGTTTCTCCTGCTTTAAAGAAAGTCTGACTATACCGCCTTTCGGCGTGAATTTTCGTGCGTTATCCAACAAATTCAGAAGCACCTGCTGTATCCGTACCTCATCGCCTATTACATACGGATATTTTATATCCGTATCAACAATATACTGCAGCTTTTTATCCTGCATTGCCGTCTGCTCAATAGTGCCGATAGTTTCTATCACAAATCCGATATCCACAGGCTTCATTGCCAGTTCCATTTTTTCTTCCTGAAGTTTTGAAGAATCCAGTATATCATTCACCAGCGACAGAAGATATTGCGCCGTAACAGAGGACTGGCGCAGATATTCGCTTACTTTTTCTTTATCGTCCAGCTTCTGTGACATAAGATGATTAAGCCCTATAAGCCCGTTCAGCGGCGTTCGTATCTCATGGCTCATTGTGGAGAGAAAACGTCCTTTTGCCTTGGCGTCCGCACGGCTTTCGGCAAAGCGTATACGCTGACGTACAAGCATTACTGACATTATCGTTATAACTATTACAGATATTATGAATATTATCACCGCATAGCGATACCTGCGGACAAAATCGGAAAATTCATACTCATACTGATTTTCCATAACACCCTGTATGATATAATTTCCCGTTTCGTCTTCGCCTATATAATCTATAGTCTTATCGAGTATATCAATCAGTATCTGTCCGTCCTCCTGAGAAGGACCGGGCTTACCGTCCAGCGACACCACCGCTGAAAAACAGAGCTGATCGTCAAGACCTGCTATCGGGATAACGTTCAGATCCTCATATTCAGGCTTGGCAAGCCAATATTCCACAACATACTGATTTTGTATCATAAGATCCGCATCGCCGGAATTTACCGCGTCAAAGCAGTCGGATATGGAATCATAATCCTTTAATTCAAAATTAGGGAACATTTCCGCCAGGACCTTTTTCAGTGTCTGAGAGCCTGTCGCTATAGCCGCGGTAAAATGTTCGTCATAACGGAATTTAAGGTCTCCGCGGGCAACGATCACCTTTCTGCTTGACAGATAAGGATCGCTTATAAGTATGCCGCGAGCCTTTTTGTTCGCCTCGTTAAACTCAACGCTTGTAACAAGATCCAGCTCATGCTCCGCAAGATAATCATAGGTTACGTCTTTCACCGGAAGCGCTTCATATTCAAATCCAAGTCCGGAAAGCTGACTTACCCTGTCAAAAATATAACGGGATATGCCGTCCGCTTCTCCGTCCTTATTTTCAAAAGATACGGGGATACGATCGGTAACATATCCTACTTTGACAGTACCGTGACTGTTTATATAATCCTGTTCTTCGGAAGTAAAAGACAATTCTGTCCGTTCGTTATCGGCATAAACCTGCGGAACGGCACTGCATAACAGAACTGTCACAGCAGCCGCACACACGGAAAGAACGCGAAAAAATCTGTTTTTCAAAACAGGCTTCCTCCTTAAAAGATCTGCATTCATGCGCAGAAAATTTATCAATAACCGCAGTAAAAAGCATAATAAAAGCTATATCAATATAGTTTAATTATACTCCTTACGCTCAGATTTGTCAATACAATATAGGCGTACCGCGACAAGAGACTGACTTTTGTTAAATAAAATGATAATTTAGCGGGGAAGCCCCCGCGGGCTTTGTCACCCCCGAATTAAGTTTAAATAGTAATCGTTTGAATATGTAGCCCCCTCAAGGGGGCGGGTATGTTTGGCGTTAAACTTTCAATACTAAATTTTAATTTAGCGGAACAAAATAAAAAAACAATAGCTGGTCGAGCTGAGCCCAGCTCGCAGGGTCAAGGGGCAGCGCCCCTTGTCGCCGTCCGCAGACGGCGAAATTCCCCTTAAAAAGAGCTCCGCAAGGGGTGAATTGAAGCCGCTTTAGTGGCTTCAAGAGGGGGCTGCCTCTGCGAAAACCAAACTGCGTTTGGCTGAGGGCGCCCCCTTGGCACTAACGATTACTATAGTTTAAGCCTTGCCAAACAGCCCAGTGAGCTGTTTGGCAACATAGATAAATAAATTTGCGATTCCCCGCAAATTATCATTTAGTGTTAATCATGCTGTCTCTATGCTGTTCGCCTTTTTAAGTCCGAGCTTTTCTACAGCCTGTTCTCTCATTTTGTATTTGAGTATCTTGCCGGCAGCGTTCATCGGGAAACCGTCTACAAAATCCACATACCTCGGACACTTGTGCTTAGCCATTCTTTCAAGGCAGAAATCCTTTATCTCCTGCTCTGTAGCCGTAACGCCGTCCTGAAGAACTATGCAAGCCATTACTTCCTCTCCGTATGCCTCGTCCGGAACGCCTATGACCTGAACGTCCTTTACCTTCGGATAGGTATAAAGGAAGTCCTCTATTTCCTTGGGATATATATTTTCTCCTCCGCGGATTATCATATCCTTGATACGTCCGGTTATCTTATAATATCCGTCGGAAGAACGCCTTCTGGCAAGGTCACCGGTGTGGAGCCAGCCATCGGGATCTATCGCCGCAGCAGTAGCTTCCGGCATCTTGTAATAGCCTTTCATGATGTTGTATCCGCGGGCAACAAATTCGCCGTCCACATCGTCCGGAACTTCCTTGTTCGTTTCCGGATCAATTATGCGGCATTCCACTCCGAAAATAGGTCCTCCTACGGTATTTACACGCTGTTCTATGGAATCGGTAGTCTTGCTCATGGTAGTTGCGGGAGAGGCTTCCGTCTGACCGTAGGTAATGCATATCTCGGTCATGTGCATTTTTTCGATGACCTCTTCCATTGTCTTTATCGGACATGGCGAACCTGCCATAATTCCGGTCCTCATGTAGGAAAAATCCGTTTTCGGGAAGTCCTCGTGTCCCAGCATTGCGATAAACATTGTCGGAACGCCGTGGAAGCAGGTTATCTTCTCCTTATTTATGCAGGCAAGACTTTTTTTCGGTGAAAATCTCGTTATAGGCGACATGGTAGTTCCGTGCGTCATGGAAGCCGTCATCGCAAGTACCATTCCGAAGCAGTGGAACATAGGCACCTGTATCATCATACGGTCCGCTGTGGAAAGATCCATGCAGTCGCCGATAGCCTTTCCGTTATTTACTACATTGTAGTGGGTAAGCATAACTCCCTTGGGGAAGCCGGTCGTTCCGGAGGTATACTGCATATTGCATACATCGTGAACATTGATAGTCCGTCTTACTTCCTCTACCCTGCTGTATGGAACTTCCTTTGCCAGCGCAAGAGCAGATTCCCATGTAAAACAGCCTTTGTTCTCGGAATCCACCGTAATGACGTTTTTAAGGAACGGCAGCTTTTCTGAAATCAGCTTGCCCGGCTCGCAGTTTTCAAGTTCGGGACACAGCTCCTTGATTATGTTTATATAGCTGATATTCTTGATGCCGTCTATCATAACGAGCGTTCCGGTATCCGACTGTCTGAGAAGATATTCTGCCTCGTGTATCTTGTATTCGGTATTTACCGTGACAAGAACTGCTCCGATCTTTGTGGTCGCCCAGAAAGTTATATACCACTGCGGAACGTTTGTCGCCCATATCGCCACATGGTCGCCTTTCTTAACGCCCATAGCCATAAGCGCTCTCGCAAAGGTGTCCACATCGTCGCGGAACTCCGGATATGTTCTTGTATAATCCAGTTCCGTATAACGGAAAGCATACTGGTTCGGGAACTGTTCGCATATGCGGTCAAGAACATCGGGGAAAGTATAGTTTATTATCCTTTCCTTAGGCCACGGATACTGTCCCTGACCGTTTATACTGGTCTGGAGGCTGTGCTTGTACCTTGTTTTGTACGGCGCCATAAATTCCGCAAACTGCGGAACGACTATTCCTGCATCGCTAAGCTCCGGCGCCCAACGCTTCAGCCACTCAAGAGATATATAGCCGGTATAGTTTATCGTTTTAAGAGCCTCTATCATTTCCCGTACAGGAATATCTCCGCTGCCCATGATCTTGTAGACAACATTTCCGGAGGCGTCCATAACGCTGTCCTTTACCTGAATATACTTTATATACTCTCCGAGATTATTTACCGTTTCAGTGGGAGCTTCACCGTGAAAACGATAAGGGTGGTGCATATCCCACAAAGCGGCTACCTTTCGGCTGTTCACCCTGTCAAGCAGATTTGCAAGACGTTTTGTATCGCTGTAAACTCCGTTGGTCTCGACTAACAAAGTAACGTTATACTCTTCCGCCGCAGGAACAAGTTTTTTAAGCGCGCCGATAACGACTTCATCGTCCACTTCACCGTCAGGAGCAGCATTAAGATCGCCGAGTACGCGGATATAAGGCGTTCCCAGCTTCTGAGCCAGCTTTGCGTAGGATATTATTTCTTCAAAAGCTGTGTCGAGCTTGTCCGCCCACCTGAGACACGCGCCGGAAGTAAGGCATGGTATCTCAATGTCAATGGATCTGAGCTTTGCAATGGTCGCATCAATATTCTGTTCTTTAAACGGCTGTGCGTTCACCGAGAAGATATCGTTCCCAAGACCTCGTATCTCGATACCGTTAAAGCCGAAGTCCTTAGCCATTGAATAAATTTCCTGCCATGTAAAGTCAGGACAGGCAATAGTTGAAAAGCCGATCTTCATTTTATCATTCCTTTTTACAAAAAATAAAAATATTCATATTTATTATACTATACTTTGCGTTAATAATCAAGTTTTTTTGAAAAATATGCGTATTATTCTTTAAAATTTTTCTTAAAAAGCAATTTCATATCCATACGATTGACATACAGACTGCATAATGATATAATTTTTCTGAGGAGATGGATCTATATGAAAAATTACAATATTTCCGCTAAGGAAGCCAAAGAGCGCCTTGTCAAAGGCAATGAAAAATATATCGCCGCCGATGTGCACAGCTGTGATATTTCGCAGAATGTTCTTGATAAGGCTTTGAACGGTCAGGCGCCTTATGCAATAATAATCACCTGTTCCGATTCGCGTGTAGTTCCGGAAATGATATTTTCAGCCGGCATAGGTGATCTTTTTGTCATAAGGGTAGCAGGAAACGTCATCGACTCACACCAGCTCGGAAGCGTTGAATATGCTGCCGGACATCTGGGAACAGGATTGATAGTCGTTCTCGGACACACCTGCTGCGGAGCTGTTCACGCCGCAGTTCACCATGAAGCTGACGGCTACATAAAGTACATTACCGACGAGATAGAAAAAGCCGTCGGAGATGAAAAGGACGATTACAAAGCCTGCTGCCTGAATGTCCTTCACAGCTGTGAGGTCATCGAAAGAAGCCTTGATATCCGCCGTGACGAACAGGAATACGGTTTACAGGTACTGCCTGCGGTGTATCATCTTGAAACCGGCAGAGTGGAATTTATCTGATATTGCCCATTAGATCTGATCCATTAACAAAAAAAAAATGTTCAAAGGACATTTCTGCCCTTTGAACATTTTTATTTTTATCATGTCATTCCGTTTTCACCGGATGTAAAATTACTTCAGCTTTCTGCGTCTGAGCAATACAGCAACTGCCGCTGCGGCAAGACCGATCATGCTCACCAGACCATAGAAGCCATAGCTTACATCCTCCAGAAGCTCACCGTTTTCCTTTATCACGCTGCCGGAAGAAACATCTTCAACAGGCTGTGCCGGTGTTGTAGGTGTTGTAGGTGTTGTAGGTGTAGAAGGTGTAGAAGGAGTTGAAGGTGTAGTATTTGACGGTCCGGACGGAGTGGAAGGTGTTGTGGTCTTCTCATAACTATCCTTGATCTTTACTTCTGCGCCGTCCTTTGTTACCGTTACCTTTCCGTTTGTCGGGGATACTGTACTGCTTACAAATTCATATCCCTTAACTTCGGTATTTGTTTCGGTTACGGTGTATTCTCCTACGGCAATACCTTTGAGTTCAAGAACATACTCACCTGTTGTCTCATCATATTTGAACTGGCCAAGGGTGATCTCATGTCCGTCTTCTGCTTCTTTTCCGTCTTTATCAAGATATTTACCGTCAGGTCCTACCACCGTGAACTTAAGTGCTCCCTCAAATTCTTCTCTGGTGATATTTGTTCCGTCGATCGTCTTGGTGATCTTAAGATCTCCCGTCTCATCTGCAGATTCTTCGATCTTATTGTAAACGTCTTTGATATTTACGGCCGCTGGCGTGTCTTTCGCTACCGTTACCTTTCCGTTTGTCGGGGATACTGTACTGCTTACAAATTCATATCCCTTAACTTCGGTATTTGTTTCGG
>CANQXX010000039.1 GCA_947627905.1 uncultured Clostridia bacterium | reverse complement strand
TATATCATACAAATATCTCAAATCGCTGTTTTTTTATTCTTATTTCCCTATTCCACCGCAACAAACACATGAAGCAGGTCATAAATTCTTCCGGCATACGCCGCAAAGTAAACGTAAAAGTAAGCAATAAAACACAAACTCCCTTTACTTACGGTATCTTCAAGCCGACAATAGTTTGTCCCGAAAATTTATCGGATTATGACCCCAAAACCACCGAACTGGCTATTTCCCACGAGCTGACACACATTAAACATTTTGACGCGCTTTACAAAATTATCATTGCCGCCGCATTCTGCGTTCACTGGTTCAACCCGTTCGCATGGATAATGCTTATTCTTTCCTGCCGCGATACCGAGCTTGCCTGCGATGAGAAAATTCTCGAAAAATTTCCCGACGCAAAGAAAGATTACGCAAATTCCATAATTGAATTTGAAGAAAAGCGTTACGCGTCTCCCCTTTTGAGCAGGCTCAGCAGAAGTCCCATAAAGAAACGCGTAAAATATATCATGAGATTTGAAAAAGCCGCGCTGTTTCCGATAATTGCGGCTATCGTTATAACGCTTTGCACAACGGCAGTTTCGGCGCTTGTTCCTGCGGTAGAGTTTGAAAGCGATCCTACGCCTATATGGATAGAGGTCACAAACGATACTATAAAGTTAAACGACGGAAAATATTATCTTTTCGGAGACACCGAAAGCACCTGTTATACTATCGAAAACGGAACTATCATGTTCAGTGTTGACGATGAAGAACGTATGAAAAAAGAATACGAAATTTATTTTGAAAAGAATGACGGAAAACCTTTATGGTATAGCCCGGATAATACTTATACTGCCATGTCATTTGAACGTTGGCTGGAAAATTATCGTGCAAATTGGTCATCAGGATCCAAACCTTGTACAATTGCCAAAAATACTCATACCGGAAAAGCGGTAATAGTACTTGGACCATACAATCAGAACGGATTTACATACTTGGATTATGCAAACGAAGATACGATAATAAACGGTGAAATGACGTATATCAAAGTACCTGAATAAACAGAACTCCCACGCCGGAAATAAACGGTGTGGGAGAAATTTTTATATATTTGTTTTATCAATCAGAGCATTTAATTTTTTATCAAATGTACAGATCTCATATCCATATTCTAAATGATATGCACATAAAATGCAATCAACAAAATCAAGATTATTTGAAGCATATAAAGACAGTCCGCGGCATATAACATTATATTCTTTTGATGTCACATTTTTAATATTAAAAAAGTCAATTAACGCACGCTGAATATCTTTTCTGTCTACTTTATAGACCTTGCTCAATACATAAACAACTTCTGCAATTACTTCAACAGGCACCATAACGATATTATTTTTGATAATATCTGTTACCGTATCAGCCATTTCAGCATTATCATGAAGCAAGTATCTTAATATAATATTAGCATCAAGAATTTTCATATTTTTCCGTTACCGTCCTTTCCCAAGCACCTTCTTCCATTGGTATAAGCTTCGGATCGGCATATTTTGACAAAGCGCCGCAAACGGTTTCAGGTTCTGTATTTTTTTTATTATATCCCGAAAGGAGCATAAGAAGCCCTTGACACTGTTCTTCCGAAAGTCCGTCAATTACGGAATAAAGCATTTCCCTTGTACTCATATAAAGACCTCCTTATGGATATTATCTGCCTTTAGTTTTATTTTATCAGCAAAATAGTGTTTTGTCAATACATATAAAAATAAAGCGGCATTTCTGCCGCTTATTCTTATCAAAGATCAATAAAATAATTCATTATCGAAGGTCCTTTGTCAATATAAAGCCCTGTTTCCTTTGCAGTCTTTTCATTGAACGCCGGCTTGCCCTCAACGGGAACGCTCTTTCGGTAGATCATAAACGGAACGGCGTCGTTAGTATGTGTTTTAAGCGCCAACGGTGTTGGGTGATCCGGAAGTATCATTATCTTGTAATCATCATACTTTTCAAGCTCCGGAAGTATCGTTCCGAGTATTTCCTTGTCTATTATCTCGATAGACTTGACCTTATTTTCTATTTCATGTCTGTGACCGCATTCGTCCGGAGCTTCAACGTGGATATAAACAAAGTCCTGACCGTTCGCAAGTTCCTTTACGGCAGCTTCCGCTTTGCCCTTGAAATTTGTGTCAATGTAGCCCGTTGCTCCGTCAACATTTACAATGTTCATTCCTGAGAATTTTCCTATGCCTTTAAGCAGGTCAACAGCGGATATCATCGAAGCCTTAAGACCGTGGAGCTTGAAGAAATTCTCAAGGTTCGCTCTCCTGCCCTCACCCCAGAGCCAGATACAGTTTGCAGGACGGAGCCCTCTTTCGATCCTTGCCTTGTTTACAGGGTGATCTTTCAGGATATCCATGCTTTTTTTCATCATATCGAGAAGTTTCTGTGCATTGGGGTGATCGGGAATGTATTCCTTTATCTTTCTGCCGGTTATGTCATGAGGAGGTGTAAGCGTTCCAAGGTCAAGCGTACCGTTATGCCAGATAAGACAGTGACGATAGCTTACACCGCTGTAAAGCCTGAACTCGTCATTGTCGAAATGTTCCGCAAGAGTTTTCACTATTTCTTTTGCTTCCGCCGTGGAAATATCGTCCGCGCAATAATCCACCATTGTCTTATCCTCAAAGTCCGGCTCATCGGACAAAGTTACAAGATTGCACCTGAAAGAAACATCATCAGGCAGCATATCTATTCCGATAGAGCCTGCTTCCAGCGGTGAACGTCCGGTATAGCACACAGCCGGATCATATCCGAGAACTGAAAGGTTAGCAACGTCAGAACCGGGTTTCATACCGTCGGCGACGGTTTTTACCAGACCTATTACCGACTTCTTGGCAAGAGTGTCCATATTCGGAGTTACCGATTTGCTCATAGGAGTTTCTCCGCCCAGCTCCTCAACGGGATAATCAGCCATTCCGTCACAAAGCAAAACAACGTATTTCATAAAGATTACTTCCTTTGTAAAAAATTAACTATACAAATTTTATCACATTTAATTGTAATTTTCAACAGTTTTATGTGAATTTTAAAGCATTACGATATTTTATATTCCCGTAAGATCAAAATCCGGCGTATATTCGCTTTCAGCAGAGCTTCTTTCCTGCATATATCCATTCAATCCCAGTTCTGCTGCTCTGTCAAGGAGAAAATTATACTCAAATGTTGATATCTTCCGCGAAATTTCCTTATGCTCAAAGCTCTTATATACCGGGAAATACTGGCTCATAAGGCTTACAAGCACGTCATTTTCCGGAAATGTACCGGCAATCCATTCAAGTATTTTTTCTGAATCATGCCTGTGAGACGGCAATGCCAGATGACGGATAATTACTCCCTTTTTTATTATCCCGTCCTCAATTTTTACCGGTCCTGCCTGTCGGTACATTTCCTTTATTGCTTGGGAAGCTGTTTCAAAGTAATTGCTTGCCGAAGAATATTTTTCTCCGAGAAGATCATCATAATATTTCATGTCGGGAAGATAAACGTCAACATATCCCTCCAGCATTTGCAGAGTTTCAACAAGTTCATATCCTCCCGTATTGTAAACGATAGGAATATCAAGTTTTCCGCCGCATATGTCCAAAGCCTCTATTATCTGCGGAACATAAGGAGTAGGGCTTACAAGGTCAATATTATGAGCACCCTGCTCCTGAAGCTCAAGGAAAATTTCGGCAAGTCTTTCCGGAGAAATATACTTTCCGGAATTATTGCAGGATATTTCATAATTCTGACAGTAGCAGCATTTCATATTACAGCCGGAAAAGAAAACCGTTCCCGCTCCGTTTTTTCCGAATATACAGGGTTCTTCCCACATATGAAGATATGCCTTTGCCGCTTTTATTTCCGCGCCGCAGCCGCAGTATCCATACCCGGAATATCTGTCTGCGCCGCATTTTCTCGGGCAGAGCATACAGTTATGCAGATTCATAGCTCACCTCATTGTCTGCCGAGTATCTCACCGCAGATATTTTCCACGCTGTCGAGCTGTTCGGCTGCATTTTTAAGAGTGGTCTCAGTAATGTGTTCTCCTCCGAGGATCCTTGCAATTTCTTTTACGCGCTGCTGCCCCTCGATGTTCAGAACATCTGCAAAAGTTCTGCCGCTGTCCGATGTTTTTTCAATAAGAAGATGAGCGTCTGCCATTACAGCTATCTGCGAAAGGTGCGTTACGCAGATTATCTGGCGTTTTCTCGATACCTGCCTTAGTTTTACGCCGACTTTCTGAGCCGCCCGTCCGCTTATGCCGGTATCTATTTCGTCAAATATCATTGTGGGGATATCTTCCTTATCTGCGATAACATTTTTTATTGCAAGCATTATCCTTGACAGCTCACCGCCGGAAGCTATTTTAGCAATAGGTTTAGGAGGTTCTCCCGGATTTACCGAGATCATCATTTCCATAAGATCCATTCCGTTTGAAGTCAGCTTTCCCTTTTTATGTTCAAAGCATATCCTTACATCAGGCATATCAAGAAATTTAAGTTCCGAAGCAATGCTTTCCATTAATTTTACGGCAGAATTTTCCCGCAGCTTTGAAAGATTTTCAGCTTTTTTAGTAACTTCAACAAGAAGTTCTTTCTTTTTCTCCAAAAGACGTTCTATCTCTTTTGAGCAGTCCTCTGCGTCCTCAGCTTCAGATGTATACAGATCATACCTTGCCATAAGCTCTGACAAGGAACAGGCATATCTTTTTTTTGCGCTTATAAGTTTTTCCCGTCTTTCAGCAAGAAATTCCATACGTTCTTCATCTATATCTATCCTGTCGTAAAGTTTTAAAAGCTCCTCGCCGATATCGTCTATTTCGATCACAGCAGTCTCAAGCCTGTCCGCTAACTGTGAAAGCTCCGGAAGAATATCGGCGTGATCCGAAAGTTCGCTGTTTATATCATTTATCCTGCCTGAAATGCCGCAGCCGTCATCATCGCCTGCAATAGCTATCCTTGAACGCATAAGCAGCTCGGATAATTCCTTGCTGTTGCTTGCAATGGCATATTCGTTATCTATTTCAGTATCTTCGTTTTCATTTTCAAGCTCCAGACTGCCAATATCTTCAATGAATTGCCTATGAAATTCGACTTTTTCCTGTCGTTCCTGTTCGGAAACAGTGAGTTGTTTTATTTTTCTCGCCGTATTCTGGAGTTCCCTGAATGACGCGCGGTAATCTTCAAGAACGCTGTCAAGCCCGGCATAGCTGTCTATCATCTCAATATGTTTTTCCGGATACATAAGTATCCTGTTATCGTGCTGACCATGTATATCTATAAGTGTTTCCCCTATTTCCTTTACCGCGGAAACAGGAGCGGTATGTGAATTTATCCTTGCCGTGCTTCCTCCGTCGGCATATATCTCCCTGGTTATCATAAGCTCGTCGTTTTCAAAGTCTATACCAAGCTCCCGGAGCTTTGCTTCGGTTTCGGGAGTAAGTCTTCGGAACATTGCGGTAACTACAGCTTTTTCACAGCCTGAACGCACTATATCCTTACCTACGCGTTTACCGAGAACGGCATTTATGCCGTTTATAAGTATAGATTTTCCTGCGCCTGTTTCTCCGGTAAAAACATTGAAATTTTCTTTGAAAGGGATCTCCGCTTTTTGTATGACAGCAAGATTTTCAATATACAATTCACTAAGCATATTAATTTGCAGTCCTTTCTGAAATAAGTTGTCACTCAGATAAAACAGCTTTTAATTCTTCCGTAAATCCTGCTGAAGCAGCTTCGTTTTTCATAAGAGCGAATATAGTATCATCTCCTGCGATAGTACCGATGATCTCCGCTCTTTTCATTTTATCCAGAATAGCACAAACAGCCTGAGCCATTCCTGTAACGCACTTTATTACCACCATATTCATGGAATATTCAACATCTATGACCGAATCCTTGAATATCGGAGAATAACTGAACGCAGGCTTCGGGAGCCTGACGTACACGTTCACTCCCGAAGGAGAAGGCATTTTTTTCAGGTCAAGCTCATTGATATCCCTTGATAAAGTTGCCTGTGTAACAGACATTCCTTCATCTTCAAGGAGCTGCTTTAGCATTTCCTGAGTTGTGACCATATTTTTCTCTATGATCTCAAGAATCTTATCCTGCCTTTTCTTTTTCATTTTATTGTTCCTTTCACTTTATCGGGTTCATAAGTTTGTTATTTACAGCATTAAAGAATGAATACCCCTTGATATCTATGAGCATCAGCTTTTTTTCGGAACGTTTTATAACAAGTTTATCATCCTTCAGCATATCACAGTTTGCTCTTCCGTCAACAGAAAAATAAACATTTTCTTCAGGAGAAAAATGCCTTACTTCAAGAGTTCTCGAAGCCGTAAATACCATAGTCCTTGAAAAAAGAGAGTGAGGACATATAGGAGTGAGCTGGATACATTCGGTCTCAGGTTCAAGTATAGGACCGCCGGACGAAAGGGCGTATGCCGTTGAGCCTGTAGGCGTTGCGAAAACTATTCCGTCTCCTCTTATCGAGCTGACTACTCTTCCACCGGTGGAAACTTCAAAATCTGTTATTTTTGAATAAGGCCTTGCAACAACGATATCATTCAGAGCGGTATGCTCCGAAATGACCTTTCCGTTCCGTACAAGAGAAGCATCTATCATCATTCTGTTTTCAACAATGTAATCGCCCGTCCTGAGCTTGGATATCTTATCAAGCTCGTCATATTCCATAGAAGCCATAAAGCCGAGCCGTCCGGTATTTATCCCCAGCAGAGGTATGCTGTACTCCGAAGCATATACCGAGGCTTTGAGGATAGTACCGTCTCCGCCTATTGCGGCCATGACATCACAGTTCTTTACTATTTCCCTTGTACTGCCAAAATTAAGAAAATTCTTTTCACACATCTCGTTTTTGCAGGAGTCCGGAGCGTATATTTCCATATCCAGCTCTTTGAGTATGTCACAGCATTTCAAAGCTGTTGAAAGAGCATTTTTCTTTCCGAAATTTGTATATAGAACTACTTTCATAGTGACCTCCGTATCTATTTCAAAGCCGCAAACGCATCTGAAACTATTTTTTTGCAGTCAAACCGGCAGCCATTGCCTGAATTTTTCAGGTATGCAAGATATTCGATATTTCCGTCTCCGCCGCATATAGGTGAAAAAGTAAGTCCTGCCGCAGCAAGGCCTTCCAAAGACGCAAAGCCAAGAACATCTTCAATAACATTTTCATGGACTTTTTTGTCTTTTACTATGCCGCCCTTGCCGATCGCCGATCGTCCGGCTTCAAACTGCGGTTTTATAAGCACTACCGCTTCTCCGTTACCGGAAAGCAGCTGCTTTATTTTGGGAATTATTTTCTTCAATGACACAAAGGAAACATCTGCCGATATCCTGTCGGGCATTTCCTGAAAATCTTTACATGAAAGATCAAGTATGTTTGTACCCTCCATATTCATTACACGAGGATCATTTTTCAATATTTCATCAAGCTGACCATGCCCGACATCAACTGCATAAACAAAGGCTGCGCCGTTCCGGAGCATACAGTCTGTAAATCCTCCGGTGGAAGCTCCGATATCTATGCACACTTTGTCTTTAAAGTCTATCCCGAACTCATTTACGGCTTTTTCAAGTTTAAGACCGCCTCTGCCAACATACAAAAGCTGTTCGCCCACGATACTGACTTCTGCATTTTCGTCAGTCTCAAAAGACGGTTTTTCAACTATCCTGCCATTTACCGATATCTGACCGTTCGTTATGAGCTCTTTTGCACGCTGACGGCTTTTTACCATGCCGTTTTCTGCAAGATAAACGTCAAGTCTCAATCATCTCACTCCTGTTCGTTCCGAGAAGCTCACACATACTGTCTTTGTCAAAGCCGTATTTTTTCATGCAGCTTTCCACAGGCGCTTGTTTTACAAAACCGTCTACGGCTTTTATAACAAATTTCCCCCTGTAGCCTTTTTCATAAAGCTCAGCAAGAAGCGTTTCAGCCGCTCCGCCTGTTTTTATGCCTTCTTCAAAGAAGTATATCTCTGAATAATCCATACATATGTCAAGCACTTCTTCATCAACGGGAAATATCTTTACCAGCTTGAGCACATCACAATCTCCTGCCGCAGTATAAAGGTTATGAACTATACGTCCGTAAGATATCGCAAGACGTTTTCCGCCGTTGCCAGTAAGCAGATATGAATCTACGTTTTCTGCTTCAATAGTAATATTTTCCGTACCTTTCGGATAACGGACGGCTGCTATCCCGTTAGTATGATAGAGCGCACAGTCCAGACACATTTCCAGTTCTGAATATGTTGAAGGCGAATATATCACTGTATTCGGAACTGTTATAAGCATGGGAACATCAAACAATCCCTGATGTGTTTCACCGTCCTCACCCACAAAGCCTGCACGATCTATGCCAAGGACTATGTGGCTTCCGTCTATTGCCACATCATGTATCAGCTGATCGTAAGAACGCTGCAAAAAGCTTGAATACACCGCAAATACCGGAAGTTTTCCCTGCTTTGCCAGTCCTGCGGCAAATGTAACGGCGTGGGATTCCGCAATACCCACATCAAAAAATCTTTCACCATGCTTAACGGCAAAATTCTGTAGTCCCGTTCCGTATTTCATTGCAGCCGTTATTGCGCATATATTCCTGTCATTATCGGCAAATTCTGCCAGTTTTTTTCCGAATACATTTGAAAATGAAATATTGTTAAAACTTTCTGCATTATATCCGCCTGCGCTTATGGCATGGAACTCTCCCGGATTTATTTCAGCCGGAGAATATCCGCGTCCTTTTACGGTATTGACATGAACAAATACAGGATGGCGGAGCTTTTTAGCAGCTCTCAGGGCTTCTTCAAGTTCAGCAATATTATGCCCGTCAATAGGACCGAGATAAACAAACCCCATGTCCTCAAACATTGTTGAATGATAAAGAACGGATTTAAGAGCGGATTTGGACGTCTTTATAAACTTCTTTACAGGCTCACCGATGATAGGCATATTTTCAAGTATCTTTTCTGTCTTTTTCTTAACGTCCAGATAAGCGGAATTTCTTCTGATAGATGTAAGATATTTTGCAAACGCCCCTACATTCTTGGATATAGACATATCATTATGATTAAGTATAACGATTATATTATCGCTGCTTTTTCCGGCATTATTAAGTCCTTCATAAGCCAGTCCTCCCGTAAAAGCACCGTCGCCTATGACCGCTATTGCATGATGTCTGTCTCCGTCGAGCCTCATGGCTTCTGCCATACCGAAAGCCGCCGAAATAGCCGTACTGCTGTGCCCGCTTATAAAAGCGTCATGCTCTGATTCATCGGGTCGGCAAAAGCCGGATATGCCGTCCTCTTTTCTAAGTTTGGAAAAATCCTTCAGTCTGCCCGTAAGCAGTTTATGCGTATATGACTGATGCCCCACGTCCCAGACTATTTTATCTGCCGGAGAACGGAATACCCTGTGTATGGCAACAGTAAGCTCTACCGTTCCAAGGCTTGACGAGAGATGTCCGCCGTTTTTAAGTACGGTACTTATTATTATCTTCCGTATCTCCCTGCAAAGCTGTTCACACTGCGGTATAGAAAGAGTTGCAAGTTCCTGCGGAAGTTTGAGGTCTTTCAGATGCACGCGATCGTTCATTTTTAAACAGTCCTTTACAAAAAAGTAAAATTCTCATATCACTTATATCTTCATTGGTAAAAGCATAGCGATAAGGATACCAAGCAGCGCTCCGCCAAGGACTTCAAAAGGCGTGTGTCCAAGATACTCCTTGAGTTCCTTTTTCTTTTTTTCCTTGTGGTTTTCAGGATCCTCATCTTCATTGAAAGAATCAATTCCTTTAAGTGCAAAAAATCTGTTTATTTTATTAATTTCCCTTGCATGAAGTCCGGCAGAACGCCTTACGCCCATTGCATCATACATTACGACCATAGCAAGTATGAACATCAGTGCAAATTCCGGAGAACCTACTCCGCATTGCCGGCACATTGCTATTGCCGCCGAACATACAAGCGCAGAATGGGAACTGGGCATTCCTCCTGCGCCGAAAAGCCTTTCTGCGCTGAATTTCTTGGTTTGTATAAAATGAAGTATCGTCTTTATGATCTGAGCCGCACACCAGGATATGACCCCGGCTGTAAGAACATAATTATATATAAGATTATCCATTTCGTTCAATCCTTTTTATTTTAATAATTCCTTTCAAGAAGAAATGCTGTAAATTCTTTAAGAAATCCGTTGTTTTCAAAAATATCAAGCTCACAAAGCGCTTTTCCGGTAAGCTGCGCCGCTTTTTCACGGGACGCCTCAATGCCTTTAAGAGAAGCATAGGTAGATTTTCCGTTCTGAGCGTCGCTTCCTACCGGCTTGCCAATCAGCTTTTCGTCTCCCGTCATATCAAGTATATCATCTATTATCTGAAAAGCAAGTCCTACATTTTCCGCATATCGTTCCGCCGCACAGATATGTTCATTATCCGCGTCTGCGGCAATACAGCCCATTCTGCAAGCGGCTTTCAGCAAGGCGCCTGTTTTCATGGAATACATATCAAGAAGCAGTTTTTCATCAAATCCACCGCTGTATGTGGTATCTATCACCTGTCCGCCTATCATTCCGGATATTCCGGTACAGCGTGAAAGCTCGCACACAAGAGCTGTTCTTATACCGTCCGGAATGCTTTCATCACCTGCTATGGTTTCATAGGCAAGATTTAACAGCGCATCACCTGCAAGCAAAGCCTCCGCTTCTCCGAACGCTTTATGGCAGGACGGTTTTCCGCGTCTGTAATCGTCATTGTCCATACAAGGAAGGTCATCGTGTATAAGTGAAAATGTATGTATCATTTCCAGCGCACACGCAGCCGAAAGCGCCTGCTGCTCTGTTCCTCCGCATGATCTGCAAAATTCCAGCGTCAGCACGGGACGGATCCTTTTTCCTCCGGCAGATACCGAATACCACATTGCATCGACTATACCGGATTGCTCCGCAGTCCCTTCCAATACTTTTATCCTTAATTTTTCAAGATGCGCTTCTGTCATATCCACAAGTTCGCTGAAACGAGCCTTAGCCGCATCCGTAAAAGCGATACCGCTCATTATGCTTTCCCCCTTACAGATATTCACATTTCTTCCGGAACATCTTCGACCGTAACAAGCATCTGAGCCTCTTCCAACTGCTTACGGCAGCTTTCCAAAAGCTGAACGCCCTCACGGTACGCCGATATTGAGTCTTCAAGTGATATATCATTATTTTCCAGCTTTGAAATTATTTCTTCGAGCTTTTTTATTGACTGTTCAAAACTCATGTTATTGTCATATCCTTTCCTTTACTTTCGCATAGACCTCTCCGTCTGAAAATCTCATTCTGACTATATCCCCGTCTGATAATTCTCCGGCGGAGCTTATCAGTTTTTTATCCTTATACACGAGCGAATAACCTCTGCTAAGTGTTTTCAGCGGACTTAAACTGTCAAGCATTGCAGCTTTTTCCGTAATTGCCGCACCAGCTTTATCAATATTCATTCTATACAGATCGTTCAGTCTTTTTTTATAGATATCTATTTTACCGAAAGATGCGCTGATCCTTCCTTCGGGCGATAAACTTTCTATCTGTCCTGAAAGCATATCAAGCATATGATATTTATTTTCTATATGTGAAATTATACCGTTATCCAGCAATTTTTTCATTTCATCAAAACGGTCCAACAGTACATTTTTATCCGGAACAGCCTTTTCCGCTGCCGCCGACGGAGTAGGCGCGCGCAGATCAGCCGCAAGATCAGATATGGAAGTATCCGTTTCATGTCCTACAGCCGAAATTATCGGCGTTCTGCAATCGTATATGCATCTTGCCAGCTTTTCATCGTTGAACGCCATAAGATCCTCAAACGAACCTCCGCCGCGTCCGCATATGAGAAGATCAAGATCTTTGCTGTCCGCAAATTTTATTGCTCTGCAAAGCGAGGCAGGTGCATCGCTGCCCTGTACCAGTGACGGAAACACGGTTATTTTAGCTATCGGAAATCTGGCGGATATTATTCTTAACATATCCTGAAGAGCAGCTGCCTCCAGAGAGGTTATCAGCCCTATATTCTCCGGCATTTCCGGTATGGACTTCTTGTGTTCCTCATCGAATAGTCCTTCACTGCAAAGTTTTTCTTTGAGCTGTTCACAAGCCATATGGAGAGCGCCTATGCCGTCAGGCTGCATATCCGAAACATACAGCTGATATGCACCGTCTTTTTCATATACCTGAACATTTGCCTTGACAATAACGCTCATACCGTTTTCCGGCATAAATTTCAGCTGCGAAGCATAGCTTCTGAACATAACCGATCTTATGGAGCTTTCACTGTCTTTCAGAGTAAAATATATATGTCCGGAAGTTTCATAATGCCTGAAATTCGATATTTCTCCGGAAACCAGTATACCTTTAAGTTTTTTGTCCTCTTTCAGCTTGAATGCGATATACCTGTTGACCTGTGTGACCGTCATTATATGAGATCTCCTTTCAGCGCTGCAAAAACGGCAGTTCCGGCAGCGTTGTCACAAGAAAAGGCAGGTTCGGCAAAATATGCCTCAAAGTCTTTTTCAAGTTTGTTTCTTATAATTTTATCTGACATGACCCCTCCGGCAAAAACGACCGGTAGCGATCCGTATTTTTTCAATGCATATTCCGTCATACTCTTTATGGAAGCATAAATATATTCAATGCAATACAAAGCAGCGTCTTCCGGCGCAGAACCATTATCAAGCATTGCCCTGCACTTGTTTTCCAATCCGGAAAGGCAGCAGCTGCCGTCTTTGATAACCGGTCTTATGCGGAAATGCTCCGTACTTTTCATAGCAAGCTTTTCAAGCTGTTTTCCGCATGGAAAATCAAGTCCGAGCATAAGCCCCACGCGATCTACTGCTTGTCCTGCTTTAAGATCAAGAGAAGTACCTGCCTCTGTGATATCAAGAATATTTTCATCGTCAGGCTCGCAAAGGAGACAGTCCGTAGTTCCGCCGCTTACATGGAAAGCAATAAACCGCTTCTGCACAAGATCAAGCCTGTCCGAAGAATAAAGAGCCGCCAGTATATGCCCTATCTGGTGAGAGGTCTTATACACCGGTATCCCGCATATTCCGGATATGGAATCCGCCAATCCCTCTCCGCAAAGAAAACACGGCATATATGAGCCGGGAATATTTCTCGGACGGACGGAAACGCCTATTGCAGCAGGAATTTCTTTTTCGTTTTCAAAAACGTGTGATACTACCTCCGGGAGCTGCTTTGTATGGTGAAAGACCGCATCGCTCTGCCTCAGACCAAGTTCTCCCTTTTTCACCGGCAGGAGCTTTCCAGAGAGGGTAATTATTCCGTTTTCGGTATTATATAAAGCCGCCGATGTTGTATAGTTGCTTGTATCAAGCCCCAGAATCTTCATTTTTCTTTCCTTTGCTGCGGAAAAAAGCTCCCAGAAGCCCGTTCACGAACTGAACGTCCGATCCATAGGCAAATTTCTTTGTCAGTATCACAGCTTCACTTATGGCAACATTATCAGGAACGGTGTCATCAAACATCATTTCATAAACTGCGATCCTGAGTATTGCCATAGAAACCTTCGGGATACGGCTGATCTGTCTTGTTTCACTAAATTCTGCGATGACCTTATCAAGCTGCTCGGTTTTTTCGTCTACAGCCTTGAAAAATTTTTCCACATCATCATTTATTTCAAAAATATCGGCTTCATAAGCAGTATCAAGGATCTCGTCCGCAGTGCTGTTACCGAACATCTTTTCAAAAGTAAGGAAAAATACCGCTTCTCTTACTTCACTTCTTTTCATTTTATATCCCCTTTCCCGTTCAGACAAACGCAGAAAAGCAAGCCCTCTCCAAAAGTGAGAGCCTGCTTAATATATTATTCTGTTCCGAAAATGATATCCTTTACATATACGCTGACCTTTGTAACGGCTATACCTGTCATATTCTGGACATCTTCCTTGACCTGCTTCTGTATTTTCTCAGCGGCAGATCTAACTTTACAGGAATCCGATACCGCTATGCTTACGGAAATTTCAGCGGAACCTCCGTTCATTCTGATCCTGACAGGCGGTTTGAAGGAGCTCATCAGAAAGGACATCGGGCTTTTTTTAGGAATTGCCAGACCGCATACACCGTCAACTCCGCTTACGGCAGATTCCGTAATTTTGGAAATGACATCTTCCGAGATCTTAACGCTGTCAGCCTTGGATTCAGAACTTTTGTTCATTGCAAACTACCTCCTGATGTGAGGCTGACAGGTATTTTTTTACAGTCAGCCTTTCAAAAAATTCTTATACAATACTATTATACCAAATTTTTTTGAAAGACACAACTACTTAACCTCAAAAATTCTAATATTTTCTGCAGGAATTGTCACTTCTGTTAATAAAATGTCTTTAATTTGAGCTGCCTCGGATGGAACAAGCCCCTCTGACTTTACTACTACATTGGCTGTAGTGCCGTTCAGATACACTACACATTCCTCAAAGCCCTGCGCTTTGATAAGATTTTCTATAGTGCTTTCACTTTCGGAAAGGCGTGAAAGATTTACCGCTTCGTTTGTATATGAAGCTGATTCCTCGTCAGAAAGGTCTCCGCCGCCAAGTATGCTTGCAAGAGTTTCCACAGCTTCGTCTCTCGATGTCATTCTTGCAAGGCGTACCTGAGCGAAATAATCGCTTTCTCCGTCCGCGCTTACAAACGCCGCGTCGCCGTAATTTACCGCTTCGGTGCTTTCCGTTTCGGCATCAGCGGAGGTTATATCCTGTTCAGCAGTTGAAAAAGCATAATTCATGTAAATTGCCGCTCCGAGTATAAGAGTAAGGCAAGCAAGGATTATATGTTTTTTTCCTATGATAAGATTGGGTTTTCTCATAAAAGTTCCTCCTATTTCATTTCCGCCACATATATTTTATTTGTGGGAATATTCAGCGCCGTTGATACGGCAATGTAGACCTTTTCGCATACTTTAGGGTCATCGCCTCCTTCACAAACTACCAGAACTCCGCTTACTGCGGGATTATTGATCTTTTTCAGCAACGCCTCCTTCTGTGAACCGTTATCTATTATCACATAACTGTTTTCAGACTGCGAAGAGCCTGTTTTCTGTGTTTCGGCATAAACATACTCTTCTGTTGAAGTTATGGTAAGCATTACCTTTGCCTTTCCGACGCCTTCTATTTCAGAAAGCATGATACACAGTCTTTCTTCCGTTCCTGCCGCATAAATATCCGCGCTTTCAAAACTGATCTTGTCGGTGGGACGTTTTTCCGGGTCGTCGTCCCCGCCGGAAATATCGGATATAAGAATTATTACTATCATAATAATACCTATTGCAGCCGAAACTTTAAGAAATATTGGCTTTTTTACGATATCCCTCAATTTATCAAGAATATCCTGCATTTTAATACCACTCTTTTCTTAATGATATAGTCCCGAGCAAAACACTGAAAACAAGTAATAACACGGTTTTGCCGGGATAAAGTTTTCAAATTGTCACTATA
>CANQXX010000038.1 GCA_947627905.1 uncultured Clostridia bacterium | reverse complement strand
GAGCTGTTTGGCAACACAGCTTAATTTGCTTTGTCCAAAACAGTTCACCGGACTGTTTTGGAGATATAGAATTGTTTGAACATTTAAAAAGGGGCGGCGGTCGTGTTCGCCGCCCCTCGGAAACGCTGTCGCGTTTCCTCACCCCCAGCTCCGTTTTTTTGAAAAGGGGAATTTCGCCGTCTGCGGACGGCGACAAGGGGCATTGCCCCTTGACCCCACCAGCGCGGCTGCGCTGGACCAGCTATTGTTTTTTTATTTTGTTCCGCTAAATTATCATTTATCTCAATCATTTATCTCAACTCTAAAAACTAAATCATAATATGTCATATTTTGTCATTGCATAATATTGTTATATACCCATGGAAACAATTTATTTATAATTTAGTAATAATTTATAGTGTTAAATTATATAAATTTATGTTATAATTATTATAACTAATTGTGCAAACATGATATTGTTGTCTAATTATTGCGAAAAGAGGAACCCCGATATGAAAAAACGTCTCAATATCGGTCTTATGATAAGTCATCTCGAAGATGATTTCGCCAGCGCTGTATGCCGCGGCGCTATTATCGGCGCCAAGGAAATAGACGCTAACCTTTTCATATTTCCCGGCAGATACATAGAAGGCGTATATGCCGATAAAAAGCGCACCGAGTATGAATATCAGTATAATACCCTGTTTTCCTATGCTTTCCCGGAGGATATAGACGTTGTCCTCGTGCTTGCAGGAACGATATTAAATTCAATATCGTATGAAAGAAAAAAAGAGTTCCTGAAAAATATCGGAGATATACCCGTTATAACCCTGGCTTGTGAGATAGACGGCTATTCTTCCGTTTGCTTCGACAACAAAAGCGGCTTGAAAGAATGTATCGAACATCTTATAAAGGAGCATAACTGCCGGAAGATAGGCTTTGTAAGCGGTCCTCAGACAAATGATGAAGCCAACGAAAGGCTCGGAGCATATAAGGAAGTCCTTGAGGAAAACGGTATCCCTTATGATGACGGCCGCGTAATTTATGGCAGGTTCTCTCCTTACAGCCATGAGGAAGTAAGAGAGCTGCTCGACCGCTGCCCCGACCTTGATGCGATAGCTTTTGCAAATGACGCTATGGTCACAGGCGCTTATGAGGTCTTTGCTGAAAGAGGAATAGAACCCGGAAAGGATATCTTCGTTACCGGATTTGACGATTCCCCCGTTGCGTCGTCTCTTATGCCGCCGCTGACTACCGTGGTAGCAGACGCTTCCGAGTTAGGATACGATGCGGTAATAGAATGTGCTTCGATAACGAACGAATCTCCCGTAAGGAACAAGCTCGTCCGTTCTTCAATGGTAAAGAGACGTTCCTGCGGCTGCCGCGCTGACAGCCAGAATGACGAAGAGAGCGACGACATATTTGTATTCAACAATTGCTTGTGCCGGTCGGACAATCAGACAAACACCGCTTTGCTTCAGTATCTTTTCGATAATTACAAGACAAGCAGCGCGATCACTGAAATAAAGGGAAAATTCACCGCTTATCTTACCAACGTTTTCAAACTGCTGAAGTCGGACAATAACGGCGGCATAACATTTACCGATGAAGCGGCCGAATATATCCCGTCTGCAATGGAAGATATACTTACGTTTGAAACGATGAAGTATATAGATCATGACAAATTGTTCCGCATAAGCGATTACCTCAGCCAGAGATTTTATGCCGGCATAGATAATGATGAGGATAAAAAGAAGCTCTCCTCGGTATTTGCCAGCCTGTATAAAATAATCATGAGAGCTGCTCTCAATTACAGTGAACAGCATGTAAGCGATATTGAATTTCTCACATGGCAGTCAAATTCCATTACAAAGGATATGCTCCTTTTTGACAGCTACGATGACCAGAGCTACGGCACTGTAAGCGACAAATTCATGCGCATGAATATCGGAAGCAGTTATATATATGTTTTCCCCGATACGATAACCCTGAAGAAGGACAACAAATGGGTGCCGCCCTCAAAAGTGCTACTTAAATCCTATCACAACGGCAATAAATGGGAAGTACTTCCTCCGGAAGAACAGGAAATATCCGTAAAACATCTTTTCAATCACAAATATATCCCCGATGACAGACGCGTGACAATGGTGCTTTCCACCATATTCCTGAATGCGGATCATTACGGATTGTTCCTCTGCGAAGTGGAATATGACTATTTCTATTATGTGAATGTTCTTTCGTCACAGTTATGCGCGGCTATGAAGATACTGCGCCTTATACAGGATAACGAAAATATCCGCCAGGAACTGGAAAACAACCTTATACAGATACAGGAAAAAAATCTTCAGCTCGATGCAATATCAAAAGTCGATGAGCTCAGCGGCGTATACAACAGAAGAGGATTTTTCGCTCAGGCAAGCAGCGTGATATATTCTCCGATGAATACCGGCAAGGACGCGCTTATAATTTTTGCCGATCTGGACAGCTTAAAGACTATCAACGACACGTTCAGCCATGAGGACGGAGACTTTGCCATAAAGAATGCTGCACGCATATTGTGCGAATCGTTCCGCAGCTCGGATATCATCGGACGTATCGGCGGAGATGAATTTTCCGTTCTGGCAATGGTGGATAACGGCAGCAAGGAAGAAGTCACTTCGATAGTTCGCCAGAGGATAACGGCGGCTACGGAGAATTTCAACAACAGTCATAACAAGCCGTATATCGTCCGTATGAGCGTTGGCGTTTACGCTTTCAAGTGCGGAACGAACATAGAGCTTTCAAAGATCCTTTCTCAGGCGGATACGGTACTTTATGACGAAAAGAAAAAGAAAACTTCTATACTCAGATAAAAACGGCAGAATTACATCAGTCCGGAGCAAAAGCTCCGGACTGATCTTAGTTTATAGGGAAATTTATTTTACAATGATCTGATCCCGCAGGAAAAATGCTTTGCTTTTCCGATAATTTCTCATATTCCAAGTATGCTGTCTATCCTTGGCTTATCAAATCCGATCACCACATCGCCGCTGTCAAAGACCGATACCGGTATTCCTGTCTGACCGGATACTTCTACCAGTTTGTCATAATTTTCTCTTGACTCGTCAACGTCAATAACGTCATAACGTATTTTTCTGCTGTCGAGATATGCTTTCAGCTTTGTGCAGTATCCGCAGCTGTCGGAAGAAAATATTTTTATCATTTTACTGCTCCTTTTTGTTTTTATTCCCGAAATATATTTTTCTGCGCTCAATGCGGCGGCGGCGCCGTCCGAAACGGCATTAACTATCTGCCTGAAATGCTTTTTCCGTACATCTCCTGCCGCAAAAACTCCACTGATATTCGTTTTCATATCCTCGTCGGTGATAATATATCCGTATTCGTCAAGATCTATGTTGTCCCTTAAAAGCTCTGTGCCCGGCTCACTCCCGATACAGACAAATACCGCCGACAACGGTATATCATATTTTTTCCCGTTCTCCGAAGAGATATCCCTGACTTCCGCACATTCAAGGAAGTCCTCCCCTTTCAGATCTGTAAGATCCGTATTGTAAAGGATCTCTATATTGGAGGTGTTTTCCATTTTTTCAACAAGATATCTTTCGGCTCGGAAATAGTCTTTTCTCCGGATAACGAATACCTTTTCCGCTATTCCGGAAAGATACAGCGCCTCTTCGGCTGCCGCGCTGCCGCCTCCGACAACGCCGACCGTTCTGCCCTTGTATGCCTGACCGTCACACAGGGCACAGTAATGCACACCCTTTCCTTCAAATTTTGCTGCACTTTCCAGCGGAAGTTTTTTAGGCGACGCTCCAGAAGCTATTATCACCGTTTCCGGCTCATAGATATGATTTTCGGTAAATATCCTTTTAACGCCGTCTGAAAACTCCGTCCGCAGGATAGGATCAAACTCGTCAATTTCCGTTCCCAGTGAATAAAGATGTCTGCGGAACCGTCCGGCAAGCTCAGCACCGCTTATGCTTTCAAAGCCGGGGTAATTTTCCACCGTGCTGCTGCGGGATATCTGACCTCCCGGTACGGCGTTCTCCGATATTACCGCCGAAAGCCCTGCGCGGACTGCATATATAGCCGCTGTTATTCCTGCCGGTCCTGCTCCTATTATAAAAACATCGGGTCTTAAAATTTGTTTTTCCATGATAATATTATACGCAGTATGCCGAAAAAAATTTATTGTTTTTTTCAGCTCAGGCTGACCCTCGGCAAAGAAAAATGTAAATAATTTGTAAAATTAATCGAAAAAGCGTTGATATTCAGCAATACTTCATGTATAATTATGAGCAAAGTAATATTTTTTTACTTTAAAATAATTGTGAGGTGTTATTATGGAACAGCGTTTACTGAAAACTATCATTTCCGATGCCGAAAAGAAAAAGTACATCAAAGAACTCAGAGCAGACCTTCCGTTTTTAAGAATGAAAGCAGGCGTTTCACAGGACGATCTTGCAAGCATTATCGGTGTTTCACGCCAGACATACGGAGCTATCGAACGCAGCGACAGACCTATGGGCTGGAATACTTACCTTTCGCTTATCTTCTATTTTGACAACAAATCCGAAACACGCGACCTTATAAGAGGAAGCGACGCTTTTCCCCATAAATTTGTTGCAGGGATCAATTCAGAGGATACAGCCACAGACGAAATGATGCTCAAGCTGTCAGAAAATTATCCCGATGTATTCGATAAGCTGGACGAAAACGCCAGAACTACAATAAAAACACTTATCATGATAGAATATGCGCGCTGCACCAACCAGACGGGCGAATCCGTAGTAAAATCATTCGACGGAATGAATTTTATGAAAAAGCCTTCGCGCAGCGACAAGGTGGACGGCGCTATTAAAAAGATGAGAGGCCGCAAGATCGGAAGATGATCCGAACGCCGGAAGGGAAATGTCCGCCTGACGGACATGAACATAAAATATGGCAAAAAATACAGGCAACGCCAAAGCAAAAGAATTTCTGCGGAAATACCGTCCCATGGAAATATCTTATGAAGTGCTTAAAGATATTCTCGAAAAGTCGGGATATATCGTTGCGGAATTTGGCAGCAGCGAAGATTCGGACACTATCATCAGCGAGCTGAAGCTCAGGAATTATGCTGATAACTCACGAGGGTTTACCTATGCGGACAGCAATTACCGCATAGTATTCGTGAACGAGGCTCTTTCCGAGGAGGAAAAACAAATAGTTCTTGCTCACGAGACGGGACATATATTCTGCGGTCATCTGGGTACAGCCGCTGTAATAGGCAGGGACGTTACCGAGGAATATGAAGTCAACGAATTTGTTCACCGGCTGCTCAATCCTGATCTGTTTGAACGGTTCGGACGTTTTGTGCGGAAGCACAAGGTAATAACGCTTTTATGCGCTACACTTACTGTACTTGCTGCGATAATAGCGGTCACAGCCGTTAATGAAGCTCTCGAACGCAGATATTACGGTGAATATTACGTCACCGAGTCCGGAACAAAGTATCACACCGAGGATTGTTATATTATCAAGGATAAAAACAATACCCGCCGTCTTACAAACAAGGATATGCAGGAAAACAGATATGAGCCCTGCGAAATATGTATAAAATAAGGACCGCCGGCTGTGCCGACGGCCCTTTATCATTCGTACAGGGAATATGAACGGAAATCACTTGATTATCTCTATGTTTCCGAGAAGAGGTATGCCTTTCCTCAAACCTTTGCTTGCATTGATAGCGTTCAGGATAGCGAATACAAAAACAACTATGCCGATAAGTCCGCCTATGAGGATAAACGCCGTGATTATGGAAATGATATAGCCGAAAAACAGCAGCAGGCACTGATTTGCATAATATCTTCCATAAGCGGAATTGGGGCACGCTACCAGAGGAAGGAAGAACAGAAATGGAACAAAAATTATAAGTATGCAGGTAAGCAGTACTATGGTTTTGTTCTGTTCAACATCGCTTTGCTCAAAATAGGTTTCGTTCATGGTTCTTTACTCCTTTCAGTAAATCATTATTTGATGACCCTGATCTTTATAACACTGTCAACAGCTGCAAGCTTCTTGACAATATCATCATTAACGTCGCCCATAACATCAAGCATTGTATAAGCGTAATCCTTCTTTGACTTGCTTACCATGTTCTCAATGTTCATGTGCAGATCTCCCATAACGGAGGTGAGCTTTGAGATAACATCGGGAATGTTCTTGTGCATAACGCATATCTTTGTTCCGGCAGCGTCCATTTCCGCATTGGGGAAGTTTACGGAATTTCTGATATTGCCGTTTTCGATATAATCGACCAGTTCGTGAGCTGCCATTACTGCGCAGTTGTCCTCGGATTCTTCGGTAGAAGCGCCAAGGTGAGGGATAGCTATAACACCCTCCATGTTGGCTGTCTTGTCATTGGGGAAGTCGGTGATATAGCGGCGTACCTTGCCGGATTTGAGAGCCGCTTCCATAGCGTCATCGTCAACAAGAGTATCACGGGCAAAGTTCATGATGATAACGCCGTCCTTCATCATGGCAATGGTGTCGGCATTTATCATATGCTTTGTGTTTACGCTGGGGTCGTCATTGACAACGAGAGGAGTATGAAGTGTGATATAATCGGAATTTTTGAAAATTTCCTCTCTTGTTCTTACTCTTTCGATGTTTTCGGAAAGATGCCATGCAGCGTCAATTGAGATATATGGGTCGCAGCCAAGGACTCTCATGCCGAGGTTTACAGCAGCGTTTCCGAGAGGACCTCCGATAGCGCCCAGACCGATGATACCGAGGGTCTTGCCCTTGATCTCGGTTCCTGCGAACTGGGACTTATTTTTCTCAACACTCTTTGCAATGTCGGGATCGGCTTTGTTTGCCTGTACCCAGTTTGCGCCGCCGATAACGTCTCTTGAAGCAAGAATCATGCCTGCAAGAGCAAGCTCCTTAACGCCGTTTGCGTTTGCGCCGGGTGTGTTGAAAACAACTATGCCCTGCTCTGCGCACTTGTCAACGGGGATATTGTTTACGCCTGCGCCCGCTCTTGCAATAGCAAGAAGATTGGGAGCAAATTCCATATCGTGCATTTTAGCACTGCGGACCATTATCGCATCGGGGTTTTCGACCTCATCGGCAACGTTATACTTAGCCTTGTCGAAAATGTCCGTGCCGCATTTTGCGATCTTGTTGAGTGTCTGGATATTGAACATTTCTATTACCTGCTTTCAGAATAATTTTTTATTTTTCGACCGAAAAACCTATGGTATCGTCGATAAGCTCCGGAGTGACTACCGGCTTGCCGTCCTTGTCAAGAAGAACGGTAAGTCCGCCGGAGTATCCCTCGGTGTAGATAATATAATTCACGCCTGTTGCAGTATCAACAGCTATTTTATATTGCGGCGCAATTCCCTGAGAATATATTATCCTGAATCTTTCCGATTTCTTTGCCATACGGTCTTTCCTCCTGTCGGTCATTTTTCATTGAAAAATTTTTTCGGCGGAAAGATCTCAGCCGTTTTCTTTCTCGAACTTCTTCATAAATTCGACTAACTTTTCAACGCCCTCGATAGGCATAGCGTTGTAGATCGAAGCTCTCATGCCGCCCACAGTTCTGTGACCCTTGAGGTTCTCAAAGCCTGCTGCCTTTGCTTCCTTGACGAACTTAGCGTCAAGCTCTTCATTGCCTGTGATGAACGGAACGTTCATAAGGGAGCGGTCTTTCTTCTCGACTGTGCCCTTGAACAGCTTGCTTTCGTCAAGATAATCATAAAGGATCTTGGCTTTCTTTTCGTTGTGAGCTTTCATAGCTTCAAGTCCGCCCATTTTCTTTATCCACTTGAACACCTTGCCGCAGATATAGATACCATAGCATGGAGGTGTGTTGTAAAGGCTGTCGTTATCAGCCTGAGTTTTCCATTTCAGCATAGTCGGAGTGCCGGGGAGAACATCGTCTCTGATAAGATCTTCACGGATAATTGAGATAACAACGCCCGCAGGACCAACGTTTTTCTGAACGCCGCCGTAGATAACGCCGTACTTTGTAACGTCAACCGGTTCGGAAAGGAAGCAGGAAGAAACGTCTGCAACAAGATCCTTGCCCTTTGTGTTGGGGAGCTGCCAGAACTTTGTGCCGTAAATGGTGTTGTTCTCGCAGATGTAAACATAGTCTGCATCATCGGGGATATCCAGATCGGAGCAGTCGGGGATATAGGAGAAAGTCTTATCTGCGGAGGAAGCCACTGCAACGGCTTCACCGTATATCTGAGCCTCCTGATATGCTTTCTTAGCCCACTGACCGGTGATGATGTAAGCTGCTTTCCTGTTCTTCATAAGGTTCATAGGAACTGCTGCAAACTGCTGTGAAGCTCCTCCCTGAAGGAACAGCACCTTATAGTTGTCGGGGATATTCATAAGATCGCGGATATCCTTTTCCGCTTCCTTGATTATCTCGTCGTAAGCCTTTGAGCGGTGGGACATTTCCATAACAGACATACCAGTGCCCTTATAATCGAGCATTTCATCCGCCGCTTCTTTAAGGACTTCCTCCGGCAGGACAGCCGGACCTGCGCTGAAATTGTAAACTCTTGACATTTTCAAGACCTCCTGAAATTTATTAAAAGTTAAAATTAATCAAATATAGATAATTATAACATTTTTTAAAATAAAAGTCAAGGCGGCGCGGAATAAATATGAAATTGTATCATTATTACAATATTGTCCTCCTTTTCATGTGCAAATTGCCAAATCGCAGACGGTTTATGAAAAATTACATATGAAATTTCCGTAAAAAAACCGTTGAAATATCTGCGGAAATGTGATATAATTAATTGTAAGTGTCCGCAAGAACCGGAAAAACTATCATTTTTACATATCGGAGGGTCTTTATGAGCTATGCAGATAAAGTATTTACGGATAACGTCCGGGATATTCTGGAAAACGGCGTTTCCGACGAGGGAATGGATATCCGCCCGAAATGGGAGGACGGCGCTCCGGCGCATACCATAAAAAAATTCGGCATAGTGAACCGTTATGACCTTTCAAAGGAATTTCCAGTCATAACCCTGCGCAGGACGTTCTTCAAAACAGCCGTCAAGGAGCTTCTCTGGATATGGCAGAAAAAATCCAACAATATCCATGACCTTGACGCCCATATCTGGGACAGCTGGGCGGACGAGACCGGTTCTATCGGCAAAGCCTACGGCTATCAGCTGGGCGTGAAGCACCACTACCCGGAGGGCGACTTCGATCAGGTGGACAGAGTTCTTTATGACCTGAAAAACAACCCTGCCAGCAGACGGATAATTACAAATATCTACAATCATCACGACCTGTCGGAAATGCACCTGTACCCATGCGCCTACAGCATGACATTCAACGTTTCCGGAAACAAGCTGAACGCTATCCTCAATCAGCGTTCGCAGGATATGCTTGCGGCGAATAACTTCAACGTCTGTCAGTACGCGGTGCTTGTGCATATGATGGCACAGGTGAGCGGTCTGGAAGCCGGCGAGCTTGTACACGTCATTGCCGACGCGCATATCTACGACAGACATATCCCCATTATCAAGAAGATCATTGAAAACGAGACATACCCCGCTCCGGAATTTGTCATTGACAAGTCGGTAACGGATTTCTATAAATTCACTCCGGACAGCTTCGAGCTGAAAAATTACAGATACAACACCGATGAGGTAAAGTTCCCCGTTGCAATTTAAGGAGCTGATATCATGGATATGAATATAAAAGGCGAGCCGGGCGTTGCAATATTTCTGGGAATAATTGCGCTTATAGCTGTTCTTGCAGCGATATTTCCCGAATATGCGTGGTGGCTGTCTACGGGCTGGAAATATAAAGACCTTGAACCTACCGACGCAAATATAATTTCTATCCGCGTGATCGGGATAATCATAGCGCTTATATTGGTCGGAACAATAATTTTCGGCGTATTTTAAGGAGAAAACATATGCATATACTTACAGCAATTGCAGCAGTCAGCAGCAACTGGGGGATAGGCAAAAGCGGCGACCTGCTCTTCAATATCCCCGAAGATAAAAAATTTTTCCGCAGGACGACTTTGAACCATACCGTTATTATGGGACGTAAGACCCTTGAGTCCCTGCCCGGCGGAAAACCTTTCAAGGACAGGAACAATATCGTTCTTTCGCGGAACATGGACTTTGCTCCGGAGGGCGTTACGGTCTGCCATGACGTGCGGGAAGTCCTTGGTATCATAAAAAATGAGGACGCTTTCGTGGTAGGCGGCGGTGAGATTTACCGTCTGATGCTCCCCTGCTGCGAAAAAGCAATAATTACAAAGGTGGACGGCGCTCCCGATGCGGACACGTTTTTCCCCGATCTTGACAATGCCGCGAACTGGGCGCTTACCGATCAGTCGGAAGAATATGTATACGAAGGCATAAAATACCGTTTCTGCACATATGAAAACATTGGCAATGAAGTAAGGCATTAAATAAAATAGAATAAAGGAGACAATTATGGAAAAATTAGAACAACTCAAAAAATGGGTAGAGGAATCGGAGAATATTGTATTTTTCGGAGGAGCAGGCGTTTCCACCGAAAGCGGCATACCCGATTTCCGCAGCGTGGACGGTCTTTACAATCAGAAGTACAAGTACCCGCCGGAAACTATCCTCAGCAGAACTTTCTATGTAAACAATCTGGACGAATTTTACAAATTCTACCGCGACAAGCTGCTTTGCCTTGACGCCAAGCCCAACAAAGCGCACCTTGCCCTTGCCAAACTTGAAGAAATGGGCAAGCTGAAAGCCGTTGTCACCCAGAATATCGACGGACTTCATCAAGCGGCTGGAAGCAAGGTCGTTTATGAGCTTCACGGTTCTATAATGCGCAATTATTGTCTCCGCTGCGGCGAAAATCACACCGCAGAATATATCAAAAGCGTGGACGGCCCTCCGCCATGTCTCAAATGCGGAGGTCTGGTAAAGCCCGATGTAGTGCTTTACGAGGAAGGTCTCGATCAGAACACCGTAAGAGGTGCGATAGAAGCCATAAGTCAGGCGGATATGCTTATCATCGGAGGAACTTCCCTTTCCGTTTATCCTGCGGCGGGATACATCGAATATTACAAGGGCAATAAGCTCGTTCTTATAAACAAAACTCCTACCGACAGGGACGATATGGCTGACCTGCTCATTCACGACAGTATCGGCAAGGCTCTTGACTATGCTGTAAACGGCTGAACGGAGGGATAAAGAATGAATTTACCCGATTTTTACGTTGACGATATAATAAAAAGGGCTCTGGAGGAGGATATAAACTATATCGACCTTGCCACCGACTATCTTCTTGATGATGAAGATACTTCTTCCGCTGTATTCATATCAAAGGCGGAGGGCGTTCTCTGCGGGATAAAGGAAGCTCTCAGAGTATTTACATTCATAGACAGCGATATAAAGACGGAAATAAACATCAAGGACGGCGGACATGTTTCAAAGGGAGACATTATCGCCAAGGTTTCCGGAAGAACAAAGTCTATTCTCAAAGGCGAAAGAACTTCCCTCAACATTCTTCAGCATATGTCCGGCATTGCCACAGAAACAGCAAAATATGTAAAATGCTGTGAGGGAACGAACTGCTCCGTTGCGGAAACAAGAAAAACTCTTCCCGGTCTGCGTGCCCTTGAAAAATATGCGGTGACCGTTGGCGGAGGAAAAAACCACCGGTTCAATCTTTCCGACGGGGCTATGCTTAAAGACAATCACATCGACGCTTACGGAAGTATTTCAAACGCCGTTGCTGCGCTTCGGAAGAAGATAGGTCATATGGTGAAGATAGAAGTGGAAGTCCGCAGTAAGGACGAGCTCCGTGAAGCGCTTGCCTGCGGAGCGGACGTTATCATGCTGGACAATATGACCGTTTCCGAAATGACCGAGTGCGTAAAGATCGTTGACGAAACTACGGCAGGAAAATTCCGTCCGCCGATAGAAGCGTCCGGAAATATAACTCTTGAAACGGCTGCGGATATTGCAAAAACTGGCGTTGACATTATTTCCGTGGGCGCGCTGACCCATTCGGTAAAGGCATTTGACATTTCTTTGAGAGTAGAGAGTTGAGATATTGCAGCAACACTTATATCTCCGTTTTCAATTTTTGATAATTATAAATCATATAACAAAATTAAGTTGTGAAAAGAGCACTGACAGTTTATGTCAACATCTCAACTCTCAACTCTAAACTCTCAAAACTATATTGAAAAAGGGTAATGTAAATGAGCAAAGTATATTCACTTGGCGTTGACGTGGGTTCTACCACGGTAAAAACAGTAATTCTGGACGAAAACTGCAATATCATACATTCCTGCTATCAGCGGCACTTCTCAAAAGTCCGTGAGACCGTTGCGGAGCAGCTTGAAGATATAGCACAGAAATTTTCCGACTGTGAATTTCGTCTCAGCATAACCGGTTCGGCAGGACTGGGACTTGCAGACGCCGCAGGGCTTCCTTTTGTACAGGAGGTTTTCGGCGCTTTTATTGCGGTGAACCACAGCTATCCCGACGCGGACGTTGTTATCGAGCTTGGCGGTGAGGACGCAAAGATTATCTTCCTGACAGGCGGCGTGGAACAGCGTATGAACGGCTCCTGCGCCGGCGGAACGGGCGCTTTTATAGATCAGATGGCTACCCTTCTGGGAATAACCACCGACGAAATGGACGAGCTTGCTCTTAAGGCGGAGCGTGTGTATCCTATTGCTTCAAGGTGCGGCGTTTTCGCAAAATCGGATATCCAGCCGCTTCTCAATCAGGGCGCAAAGCGTGAAGATATTGCCGCTTCGATCTTTCAGGCGGTGGTGGATCAGACCGTTTCCGGACTTGCCCAAGGACGTACCGTTGAGGGAAAGGTACTTTTCCTCGGCGGACCGCTTTCATTCCAGAAAGGTCTTAGGAAAGCGTTTGTAAATACGCTGAAGCTGTCGGAAGAAAACGCTGTTTTCCCTGAAAATGCTCCCTGCTTCATGGCTTTCGGCTGTGCTCTTTACGCAAAGGACAACAGTGAGCCGATGAAGATAGACGAGATCTCCGAACGTCTTAAAAATGCAAAAATGAAAGACGATATCGTTACCGGAAAGCCGCTTTTTACCTCCAAGGAAGAATATTTCAAATTTGTTGAAAGACACAAGGAATGTGACCTGAAATATGCTGACATTGCAAAATACGAGGGCGACGCTTATCTTGGCATTGACGCCGGCTCTACCACAACAAAGCTTGTCCTGATAACGCCCAAAGGGGAACTTCTTTATCAGCACTACTGCTCCAGCATGGGCAGACCGCTGGATATTATTTCCGGCAAGCTGAAAGAGATCTACGAGCTTGCAGGAGACAGGATAAAGATAATTTCCTCGGCTGTAACGGGTTACGGCGAGGATCTTATAAAAGCCGGTCTTGGAATTGACCACGGAATAGTTGAGACTGTTGCCCACTACAAGGCGGCGAGCTTTTTTGAGCCGGACGTCGATTTTATCATAGATATCGGCGGTCAGGATATAAAATGCTTCAAGGTCAAAAATAAGGCTATCGACAGCATAATGCTGAACGAAGCCTGCTCCTCCGGCTGCGGATCGTTCATACAGACATTTGCACTTGCGTTAGGTTACGATATCGCGGAATTTTCCCAGCTGGGACTTTTTGCTGAAAAGCCGGTCGATCTCGGCTCGCGCTGCACGGTATTCATGAACAGCTCCGTAAAGCAGGCGCAGAAAGACGGTGCGTCCGTTGAGGATATCTCCGCAGGACTTTCAGCGTCTATCATAAAAAATGCCATATATAAAGTTATCCGCGCAAAATCCGTTGATGAGCTCGGCAAACACATTGTTGTTCAGGGCGGAACTTTCCTTAACGACGCGGTGCTGCGCTCCTTTGAAATGGAGCTTGGACGAAATGTTGTCCGTCCTGCCATTGCAGGACTTATGGGAGCTTTCGGCTGCGCCCTTTACGCTATGGAACATAAAACCGAAAGCTCTTCGCTTATCACGTCGGAACAGCTTGAAAACTTTACATATTCTTCAAAACAGGCTACCTGCAACGGCTGCACGGCGCATTGCAGCCTTACTATAATCAATTTCGGCGACGGCCGCAGATTTGTCAGCGGGAACCGCTGTGAACGGGGCGCAGGAATAAAAAGCGATCAGGAACGTCTCTGCCTTTATGAATACAAGTACAACAGGCTTCTCAGCGTTGCAGAAGAAAAACCTGCTTCTCCAAAGGCAAAAGTGGGACTTCCGCTCTGTCTGGGATTTTATGAGCAGCTTCCTTTCTGGCACAAAGCATTTACTGAACTGGGATTTGAAGTTATCATCAGTGAGGAAAGCTCCAGAGATATCTATTATAAAGGTCAGCATACTATTCCGTCGGATACGGTATGCTACCCTGCAAAACTTGCCCACGGACATATTTTAAGTCTTTTCGAGCGGGGCGCGGACTTCATATTCTACCCATGTGAGAGCTATAATATTGACGAGGGCGGCAGCGATAATCACTACAACTGTCCTGTTGTGGCATATTATCCGGAGCTTCTGAAAGCAAATGTTCCTGTTCTCAATGACGATAATTTCATTCACCCTTATATGGATATCAACCTTGAAAAGCATTTTTCCGAAGCCATGAGCAGATCTCTGGCAAAATTCGGAGTTACCAAGAAGCAGGCAAGAGACGTATGGAAAGCATCTATGGACGCTCTTGAAAGCTACCGCAAGGACATAATCAAAAAGGGCGAGGAGATAATTTCAAAAGCAAGAGCAAAGAATATGCCGATAATAGTTCTGTCGGGACGCCCATACCACATTGACCCGGAAATAAATCACGGCATACAAAAGCTGATAACCGGTCTGGGACTGGCGGTCATCACCGAGGACAGCGTTGCTCATCTTGCGGAAACGCCTACTCTGCACGTTCTTAATCAGTGGACATATCATTCACGGCTCTACCGGGCGGCAAAATACGTTACCACACAGCCGGATATGCAGCTTGTACAGCTTGTTTCTTTCGGCTGCGGGATCGACGCCATAACCACCGATGAGGTCCGTTCTATCCTCGAAAGCGGCGGAAAACTCTACACACAGCTGAAAATAGACGAGATAAACAATCTCGGCGCCGCTAAAATACGTCTCCGCAGTCTTGTTGCCGCGATGAACAGGTAACTTCCGGCGGAACAATATCAACACAGAAACATATTTTAAAATATCATGAAAGGATCGTAATCATAATTGTCAAATGCTGTATTTACTCCGGAAATGAAGCATACTCACACCATACTTATTCCGGATATGCTGCCTATACATTTCGGACTGATAGCGGAAATTTTCCGGAATAACGGCTATAAAATGGAGCTGCTGACCACTTCCACCAGAAATGTTGTTGACGAGGGACTTAAGCACGTCCACAATGATACCTGCTACCCTGCCCTGTTGGTCATAGGACAGTTCATAGACGCTCTTAAAAGCGGAAAGTATGACCCGGATAAAACTGCTCTGCTTATATCGCAGACCGGCGGAGGCTGCCGCGCTTCCAACTATATACATCTTCTCCGCAAGGCTCTTGACGAGGAATTTCCGCAGATACCGGTGCTTTCCCTGAATTTCAGCGGTCTGGAAAAGGACAGCGGCTTTAAGATAACGGCAGGAATGTTCCTGCAAATGCTTTATGCCGTTCTGTACGGAGATATTCTGATGAGCCTTTACAACACCTGCCGGGCATATGAGATAAACAAAGGCGACAGCAAAGCCGTTCTTGATAAATGGCAGAAAAATATTGCAGAAATGTTTTCAAAGGGTGGCTACAGGAACACAAAGAAGATCTACCGTGAGATACTTTCGGATTTTTCGGCTGTGAAACGCTCCAAAGAAAAGAAGATACGGGTAGGTATCGTGGGAGAGATATATGTAAAATATTCCCCGCTGGCAAATAATCATCTTGAAGATTTTCTCATCTCGGAGGGCTGTGAACCTGTTGTACCGGCGTTTCTGGATTTCTGCCTTTACTGTGCGGTGAACAACGTAAACGACGGAAAGATATATAATTTCAGCAACAAGACCACAAAAATTTTCGGCATTGCATATAAGCTCATTTATCATATGCAGAAGCAGCTTATTGCCGTTATGAAAGAGCAGGGCGAATTTGATCCCCCACATGACTTTGAGGAGCTGCGCCATTACGCTGATATCTATATGCACCAAGGCGTAAAAATGGGAGAAGGCTGGCTTATCCCTGCTGAAATGGCAGCTCTTGCTCATAACGGAGTTGAAAACATAATATGCACCCAACCGTTCGGCTGTCTGCCCAACCACATAGTTGCCAAGGGAATGTCCCGCGTAATAAAAGAAGCGTTCCCGCAGGCAAATATAGTTGCGGTGGATTATGACCCGGGCGCAACAAGGGTAAATCAGGAAAACCGCATAAAGCTGATGCTTGCCAACGCACGCAAGGCGTAAATCGGAATACAGTGTTGAGAGTTGAGAGTTTAGATAAATGTTAATTTGCTGGGAAGCGCAAATTTATTTATCTGTGTTGCCAAACAGCTCACTGGGCTGTTTGGCAAGGCTTAAACTATAATAATCG
>CANQXX010000037.1 GCA_947627905.1 uncultured Clostridia bacterium | reverse complement strand
TCGTCTAAGCCGCTTTAGTGGCTTCAAGAGGGGGCTGCCTCTGCGAAAACCAAACTGCGTTTGGCTGAGGGCGCCCCCTTGGCACTAACGATTACTATAATTTAAGCCTTGCCAAACAGCCCAGTGAGCTGTTTGGCAACACAGATAAATAAATTTGTGCTTCCCCGCAAATTATCATTTAAACCTGATCTGAGAGTGACAAAGCCCGCGGGGGCTTCCCCGCAAACTATTATCGGAAAGGAGACTGTACTTCTTTGAAAAAACAAAGCTTCTTTTTTGCTTCAATGATACTTATATTATCCGCTTTCGCCGCAAAACTTACCGGAGCAATATTCCGTATCCCCCTTGCAAATATGCTTGGAGGCACAGGAATGGGTTACTTTTCCGGAGCTTACAGCATTTTTATGACCGTCTATGCAGTGTCGGTCACCGGTCTGCCGGCTGCCGTTGCCAAAGCCGTTGCCGAAAATTCCGCCTTGGAACGTTATGCAAACCTTAGAAAAATAAGAGCCTCCGCTCTTTTATTTTTCTCTTTCTGCGGACTTGCCTTCACCGGTATTATGCTCCTGCTCGCTTTTCCTTTCTGCCGTTACATAAGCAAAAGTCCGGAAGCTGCGCCGGCAGTCATAGCTATAGCGCCGTCGGTATTCTTCGGCTGTGTTACCGCCGTTTACAGAGGCTATTATGAAGGATTGCGGAATATGTTCCCTACCGCTGTTTCCCAGATAGTGGAAGGGCTCATAAAACTTTGCGCCGGACTTGCGCTATGCGTTTTTGTACTTAAACACCCGGACAAATTCACAGCGCATACCTCCATTTTCGGAACGGGCAGCGCAGCCGTTCTATCCGCAGCAGCTGCTGCTTCCGTATTCGGCGTAACACTTTCCACCGCCGCCGGGACACTTTTCCTTATATTAAGAGACAAACTTTCCGGCGACGGCATCACCGGGCAGCAGATAAGGGCGTCAAGCGGCAAAAACTGCACCGACAGCCGCCGCGATATTGTCTATATGCTACTGAAAACCGCTGTTCCTATTGCAGCGGGAGCGCTTGCTGCCAACATAACTTCGCTTATCGACCTTGTAACAATAACCCGCTCTCTCGGAGCTGCCGTTTTCAAAGCTCCGGAATACTTTTCACAATTGACCGGCGGCGTTGATATGCCGGAAATACCTAATTTCCTGTTCGGCTGCTTTACCGGACTGGCAGTAACGGTATTCAATCTTGTGCCGTCATTCACGAATATGTTCGGCAAAGGCATACTTCCTGCCATTTCAGAGGCTTTTGCCGGAAAAAACATGGAAAATGTCCGTACATACACCGAAAAAGCCGTATTTGTCACCGCTCTTGTATCTCTGCCGTCATCGGCAGGGATAGCCGTTCTGGCAGGAAATATCCTTGAAGTCCTATTTCCTGCCAAGCCTGCGGAAACTCTTGCCTGCACCGGTTCATTAACGATCCTCGGAATAGGCGTGACATTCCTTTGCCTGTCGTCTACTTTTTTCGCAATACTTCAGGCGGCAGGACACCCCGATATCCCGGTAAAGCTGATGGCAGCAGGGATCGCCGTAAAACTTGCAGGCAATCTTCTGCTTGTTCCGATACCGCGGCTGAATATTTCCGGAGCGGCAATATCAACACTTCTTTGCTATGGTGCAATATGCGTTCCGGCTGCTATGGAGGTGATAAGACTTACCGGAGCTGACAAAAACACAATTCTGGAAATGTTATACAAAATTTTTTTCTGCTCGGTTTTATGCGGCGGAGGCGCTCTTTTGGCTAAAAATATAATGTCTTTATACTTTGACGGGATAATTTTGCTTTTTATTTCCATTTTATGTGGTGTCATTTTCTACATAATCGGTGCTGTTTTATTGGGCATAATTACAAAAAATACAATAAATTCGCTAATTTCTTAAAAATTTTAAAAAAACCCTTGAAATTATTTGAATTATAGGTTAATATATTAAAGTAACCGCTTGTTTACAAGCGTATGTACCGATTCTTACCTGCGGAGGCAGCTTATGGACTTTCAGTTCAAATCAAAATATGATATTAATGATATGCTGGATATCATGCGCATACTCCGCTCCGAAAACGGCTGTCCATGGGACAAGGAACAGGATCATAAGTCTATACGCAAGGATCTTATCGAAGAAGCATACGAGGCTATAGAAGCCATAGACACCGAAAACAGCGAACTCCTGCGCGAAGAGCTCGGAGACGTGCTCCTGCAGGTGGTTTTTCATGCCCGTATAGAAGAGGAAGCCGGCAGGTTCGATTTCGGAGATGTTGTCAACGAAGTATGCCAGAAACTGGTTTTGAGACATCCTCATGTATTCGGTGATGTTACCGCCGAAACAAGCGAAGAAGTCCTTAAAAACTGGAACGACATAAAGCAGAAGTCAAAAGGTCAGGAAACATATTATGAAACACTGACAAGCGTAAGCCCCTCTCTCCCCGCTCTTATGAGAGCACAGAAAGTCGGTCAGAGGGCTAAACGCGCCGGAATGGACTTCCGCAATGTAAACGAAGCCATTGCACAGCTCGAAAGCGAAATAGCCGAACTTAAAGAAGCCGTTTCAGCAAACGATACGGCAGGTATGGACGAAGAGCTTGGCGACGTTATCTTTTCCTGTACAAATGTTGCAAGGCAGATAGGGATTGATTCGGAAGAATCACTTACCCGTTCAACGGAAAAATTCATGGACAGATTTAAAAAGACAGAGGAAATGTTAAGATGCGACGGGATCGATATGCGTTCCCTGAACATAGATGAGCTTGACGTCTATTGGCGGAAAGCGAAAACAAAATAAACAATGGGGCTTACCCATTATAAAATTTATGGAGGTAGTTAAAATGACAAAAGCAGAGTTGATCAATGCGATCGCAGAAAAAGGCGGACTTACAAAGAAGGATGCTGAAAAGGCTCTCAACGCTGTAACAGCTTCTATCACAGATGCTCTTGCTTCCGGTGATAAGGTACAGATCGTAGGTTTTGGTACATTTGAAGTACGCGAGAGAAGCGCTAAGGAAGCTATCAATCCCAGAACCAAGGAAAAGATCAAGGTTCCTGCAAAGAAAGCTCCCGCTTTTAAAGCAGGCAAGGCTCTCAAGGACGCTGTTGACGCGTAAGCGGATCAGCCAAGCGGCTTTTTGAATGCAGTTGAGCAGGCATGGTTTTTCCTGTCTGCTCTTTTCTTTTTGAAAGGAATGATACTATGCGCCTTGATAAATATCTGAAGATAACAAGGCTGATAAAACGCCGTACTGTTGCAAACGAAGCGTGCGATGCCGGCAAGATATCGGTAAACGGCAATATTGCCCGCGCTTCATATGATGTTAAAGTCGGCGATATTATCGAAATAAACATGGGAACGAAGCCTCTAAAGGTCAAAGTGCTGAATGTGACCGAATACGCCACCAAGGAAAATGCTTCTGATAATTACACCGTTCTGGACAGCTGAACCGTGCGCTTATCTTTTTGATCCCATGTGATGCATTTTCTGTAAACTTAAACGTCCCCGGACCATTTGTCCGGGGACGTTTTGCATTATCATTCTTCGGAAGTCTCATCGGCAGCTTCTTCGATTTCTGCCGGTTCTTCCGCCTCAGGCTCTTCAACGGGAGGTTCGGGCTTTACCAGCTTTGCGCCGCATTTGCCGCAGTAATCGTCATCAACAGGACAAGCGGCTCCGCAGCTCTGGCACTTAACAAGCCCCTTTATCGCAAGTATCTGACTCTTCATTTCCTCGATAGCGTCAACGGAAGCTGTGATCGCATTTACCGTTTCGGCTATCTCTTCGTCCGGGTTATCCTTGTATTTATCATAATAATACTTTCCAAGGACAACATAATTCTCGCTGACAGAACGTTCAGAAGCAATGATCTTCGCATTCAGTTTAGCGGAATTTCCGACCTGCTTGGTTTTTTCGCCTACGCTCTTTCCCGTTTCGGAAATGGTATCGCTTATCTTCTTTAAAATATCGCTCATAGTAGTTCCTCCATTCAAAAATTTTGATTTATTCTGCTTGACAGTAATATTATATCACATATAATATTAAATGTCAATACCCTTTTATAATTTTTATTACATTTTTTTCTTCCGGAACATCACTTTTCTCTCCATAATGAAAAATATCCGCAAATTCATCGGCAATACCGTCAATGTCACATTCGGAAGATGTATACAGAACAGCAAGCCTGTCGCCTTTTTTCACCCTGTCGCCAACGGTCTTATCAAAAACTATACCGGCGGAAGGGTCTATGGCAGCGTCCTTGGATATGCGTCCTGCGCCGAGCTTCATGGAAACAAGACCTGCTTTTTCACAGGATATTCCGCAGATATGACCGTCCTCAGCTGCAAAGACTTCTTTTTTCCTCTTTGCCTGCGGGAAAAGGCTGTAATCGTCAATTACCCCGGCATTTCCTCCCTGAAGCTCGATCATTTTACGCAGACGCTCCAGAGCCGCACCGCTTGAAACGGCATTTTCCGCAAGTCCGCGGCAGTATTCTGCGCTGCCTTTTCCTGCCGTGTAAAGCATTTCCGCAGCCAGTTTCACAGAAACTTCATAAAGATCCTTGGCTGAATTTCCTTTCAAAGCCTCTATCGCTTCAATGACCTCAAGAGAATTTCCTACAGCACGTCCAAGCGGCTTGCTCATATCCGTAATAACTGCGGAACATTTTCTGCCGACGCTTTCGCCGACATTTACCATTAGCCGGGCAAGTTTTTCTGCATCGGCAATATCTTTCATAAACGCTCCGTCGCCGACTTTTACGTCAAGGACTATACCGTCTGCTCCGGAAGCAATCTTTTTGCTCATGATCGAAGAGCATATCAGCGGGATACTGTCAACCGTAGCGGTAACATTTCTCAGAGCGTATATCTTTTTATCCGCAGGAACGAGGTCGCCTGTCTGACACGAAACCGCAAGCCCTGCAGAACGGACATTTTCAATAAATTTTTCAAAAGAGAGCGATGTGTTCAGACCGGGAATTGATTCCAGCTTATCTATAGTACCTCCGGTATGTCCAAGTCCTCTGCCGGACATTTTCGGAACATAAACTCCGCAAGAAGCCACTATCGGAGACACGATCAGCGTTGTTTTGTCCCCTACCCCTCCGGTGCTGTGTTTATCAACGCTGTATCCGCCAAGATCAAGATGTATCATCTCTCCGGAATGTGCCATTGCCATTGTA
Organism: uncultured Clostridia bacterium; assembly: GCA_947627905.1. Taxonomy (GTDB): domain Bacteria; phylum Bacillota; class Clostridia; order Oscillospirales; family Ruminococcaceae; genus RGIG8773. The sequence goes on along the minus strand of CANQXX010000037.1, from coordinate 11,597 downwards.
AGATCGGCTGTTTCCCTGTCCGATAAAGAAGAAAAGCATACCGCCATAAGGAATGCGGACATCTGATGATCGGGTATGCTGCCGGCAGTATAGCCGGCAACCACCCAGTTTATCTCGTCCGTACTCAATTCAGCGTTACGCTTTTTTTGGGTAATTATTTCATACATTGTCATAATACTTCAATTCCCGTGAAATAATATTTCAGTATGTCACTGTACGAATATCCCTGTTTTGCAAGGATATTTGCGCCGTTCTGGCTCATGCCTACTCCGTGGCCGTAGCCGTATGTAGTAAAGGTAAATACTCCGTCACTGTAGGAGACGTCAAACGCCGCGCTTTTCAGTTTGTAATTGAAAACGGTCTCGCGCATTTTTCTGCCGGAAATGGTCATCTGATCGTCGATGTTTATTGAAGAAACGTAATTGCCGTCTATGTAAGCCTGTATCTTTATCCAGTTTGTCGGATCGTCCGAAAGGGTGATTCCGAGCGAATTTTCAAGATAATATTTCATTTCCGATTCGCTCACCAGTTTGACAACTCCGTAATTCGGATCGCTTACCGCGTCAAAAGGACAAGCAACACTTTTAAGGTACGGGAAGCTTCCTCCCCAGACATTTTTTGCGTCCGCCGTATATCCCGACGAAGAAGCCATATATACCGTCTGAGCAACGCTGCCGTTATAGTAGCAGCAAACTCCCCAGACCGATGATACCATATCCTTTATTCTCTGTGAAGGATTTTTCTTTACAAGCACTGACGGCGTAAGACCGTTTACGTTATGGTATTTAACATATGAATAAGCCGCTACAGCCTGTGCTTTTATTGCTTCGTCGCTGAAACTTGAAGATATCTCATTATTGACTATCCAGCAGATAAGATCATAAGCATTTACCGTCTGGACTGCTCCGTCAAAGCGTGCCGTGAATGTCTCGCCGGTAAGATCGCCTGACCCGTTTTCCACGCTTACGGATACCGACGTATCCTGCGGCAGGGCTTCACTGTTCACATCAAACAGCGTAACAACTATCTCTCCGGTCTCTTCCGGTTCATCAAAATAATCATTGTCCGGGAACAGCGGTTCGGTAACTATATCATCGTCGTCTGCATAATAATCATCCTCCGAGCCGAATATTTCTTCCGTCTCATCGGTATAAAGCGTGCTGTCTTTGAAACTGTCGCCGCCGTACACCGACTGTTCCTGCGCTTCAGCGCTGCCGTCATCATAAACATCGACATCATAATCTTCCGGATATTCTTCCTCCGGATCGTTATACTCGTCATTCTCCGACGGCAAAACAGGCTCTCTTTCATCAGACTGAGCATATGATGACGGAACGGCTGTTACCGCAACAGGGAACGCTTCTTCGTCAAAGCCGTCGCTTTCTTCCGGCGGCGTTGTTTCGGCAGGGATATCATCATGCTCCGGAAGCGGCAGATCATGCTTTTCCGGGACGGTCACTGCATTTTCCTGCGGCACAGGCGCTTCTGCCGCCTCAGCAAGAAGTTTATCGCCGCTTTCTTCCTCATTATAATAATATTCAGGAGATATGGAATTATCTTCAACATCTTCCACCATACACAGCGCAAACGTGCAGAAATTACCGGCCAGCATAGCTGCTGTGGTTATCCCCAGCACTGTATTCAGCTTCATTTTTGACCCCTTCTTCCTTGTTGAACGTCTGAAATACTTGTTTATCCCTGATATGAGCCGCCGTTATACTTATAATAAATGGCAGGCCATTTCGGGTTCGGGTTGACTTCAAATCCTGACAGATCAATGTTATCCGTTGTTTCTCCGTCCCGGAGCTTTCTGCCTATGATAACATGGCGCGCAGGCTCCCATTCGTAAGAACACGTTGAAAGTGTTATATACTTATCGTTTTCATTGGCGTCGATACCGGTAAAGAAATGACTGCGTTCTGTTATTTCCTTTATAAATGTATCAAAAGGATACTGGTCATTGAAATTGATATAGTTCTGATAATCAAAAACATAACCGTTGTCATGTTCCGGCTCGGTATTAACAACAAACGACGAAATAATTACATAAACGCTGTGCTCATATTTATTGTCAAAATAAATGAATGGATTTTTCAGCCAGTATTTATCGTCCCATTTATAATAGTCCAGTTCGCCGAACATAGTTCCGTCGCGCTGATTGTGACCGTAAAGGATTATATTGTCCGACTGAAGATCCGCATAGTCGCTGACGTTATCTCTGTAATCGGCAAAAACCGTTCCGCAGGAACGCGTCTGACCATAGATATTCTTTTTTAAATAGTAATCATTGTCGGCAGCCTGAACGACGGCTTCGTTTACCCTGTCCGGAATGGAAACATATCCTACATAATCCGGATTTATGGCAAGCATTTCATCGGCAAACGGAAGATTTACCAGCGGCTGCCTTATGATCTCACCGTTTTCATCTACTTCTGTGACTGTTGTCTGTACAGGATCAGCTTCCGCAGACTGCTGCTGATTGATCTCTTTATATCTGCTGTCGATATGTAAATTATTCTGTTTTGCTTCATAGATATGATAGAAATAAACGCCCAGTACGATACCGCACACTATCAGCGCCACTATTGCAAGAAGAGCTATTATCTTGCTGACTATCTCGCCGGGCGGATCTCCTTTCATCGGAATAAACGCTTCCGCAAAAGTCTTTTTCTTCTTTTTTTCCTTTGGCTTATAGCGTGGAGCCGAACGTACTTCATCCGACATTGCCATTTGCCGATCATCCCTTTCTTGAATTTTCCACACATAAAATATTTTGCTGCTGCCGCCGTTCCTGCGTATACCCTTCAAGAACAGCGCTGTTTGTTTATTTAAGCAGCAGTTTCCGTTTCAGGACTTTCTTCTTCCGAAGCAGGAACTTCCGTAACAGCGCTTTCCTCCGGGGAAGTTTCTTCATATTCGGAAACGCTTTCGGAAGTCTCTTCCGCAGAAGTTTCTGTCTTTTTGGACTTTTTCTTTGTTGTTTTTTCGGTCTCCTCACCGGAGGTCTCTTTATTTTTAGTTTTTTCCGTCACTTCTGTCTCCGGCGCAGAGGTCACATCATCAGGCGGGAACACAAGTCTTTCATCGCTTTTCACGCCGGAACCGTTATTGCTCTTGCCGTTTGATTTTGCCCATGTGGTATATTCGGTTTCTTCGTATATTGCTTCCGTTTCGCCCGATGTTTCGCCGGACATTATAGCTTCCCAGTCAACGCCCTCGGCGTAAGGATTAAGATACGCCTCCGAAAAGTCGTAATCGTCAACGCTTTCATCTTCGCGGAGCTTTCTTGCGAAAACAACGAACCGCGAATCGGTAAATTCGTTTGAACAAGTCGAAAGACACAGCAGCTTATCACCGAACCGCACATCTACCGGAGAAACGATCTGATTGCGCTTCTGCACCTCATTTATATACCAATTGAACGTGGATTCATCGTTAAGCGTTTCTATATAATCATGATAATGGAAAACCTCGCCGTTGCTGTCCTGATTTTCATATATGCTGGTAACAAAGAAAGCATATATGAGATATTCGCCCGTCTCAAATTCGGGACTGAATTTTACTGTAGGATGTTCGCTGTAAAATTCCGGATCATTCTTGTAATATTTAAGGTTGCCGAACATGGTGCCGTCCTCCTGATTGTGACCGTAAAGCACTATATTCGGAGACGTATATTCCTCCGACAAGGTACATCTGTAATCCATAAAGACCGTACCCGCCTTATTGTATCCGCCGGAAATATTTGTCCTGAGGTATTGGTCATTGTCATTTCCCTGAACTACAGGCTCGTAGATATCGCAGCCTTCCACCTCAAGATATCCTACATAGTCGCTGTTTATCTTCTTGTAATATTCGGCAACATCAAAATTATGCTGAGCCACCTCTTCCTCCGTCGGAGGGATCGTCTGAACATTTCCCTCGTCGTCAATATATGTTGCCGCCGTTGTAGTTATGATGCTTTTTGCCTGTTCCTTTATATCCTGCGCCGCCCGTGACTGGATAAGAGTGCTGACAAGCATTATCCCTGCTCCGATAAACACTATGATAGCAATAAGGAATATTATCTTACGGATAATTTCCCCTATGCTGTCGCCTTTTACGGGGAATATCCCCTTCAGAAATCTTACAGCCCATTTATCGTTGACGTCCTCTGCGGCTTCGGTGTTCTCATCTGGCGCCGCACTGACCGGAGCTGCGGCTTCTTGTTGTTCGTCTGCGGGAGTATCTTCGGTTTCCTCGGTCTCTTCTTCCGGTATTTCGGGAATTATCTCCGCATATGCCGCTGCTTCGTCCGCTATGCTTTCAGCCCATTCTCCCTCGGAAGTATCTTCTTCGTCAATATCCTGCGCAGCTTCTTCCTGAACATCGGAAGTTTCTTCGTCCGGAGTTTCTTCTATCAGAAGTTCATTATTTATTTCTGTGTCATCATCGTTATTGTCTGCAAACAGTTCTTCTTTTGCTTCTGTATCATCACCGTCATCGGCAGATGTTTCTTCCGCTCCTGCGGTATCATCGCTCTGTTCTTCCGGAACATCGTCCGTATCTTCACCGAACAGTCCCGCCGGAGCAAACATCGGTCCTTCGGGATCTACGCCGAAAAAGTCCTGTTCCTCGCCGTCCTCATAATCATCATACTCCGGATCAGCCTGAACATCAGATACTTCTTCGTTATCCGGCTTTACGGCTGTATCATCTGCCGGAACAGGCTCTTTCTCATCGGAAGTGCCGTCCGGATCATGATCTTTATTTTCATATTCAGCAAGTATATCATCAAGAGTGAACTTTTTATCATCAGACATTATAAAAGACCTCGGTTATCTGCCGTAAATGAAATTATAATCGGGTTCGAGCATATCCATGTTCAGTTCGGCGCGCGACGTATCCACCTCGGGGCTTTCTCCGTCCCTTGTGCGCCTTGCGATAACAACAAATCTTGACGGCTCAAACTCGTTTGAACAGGTGGAAAGCGTAATGAATTTATCATTCTCGTCAAAATCCACTCCGGTATTAACGGCAGTTCTTTTCATTACATTTTCTTTGAAATCCTCAAATGTACGCTTCTTGGTAAAATTTATGTAGTTGTGGTAATCAAATATAATGCCGTCCCTTGTCTGCTCGGGTTCTATCTCTATAACGAACATAGCGATTATCTTGTAGGTATATTCTTCATAAAGACTGCTGAACGTAAATGTAGGATGCTCAAGATAAAAATCAAAATTTTTGGTGTTTTCTTTCTTTATCTTATATCTTTTCAGAGAGCCGAACATACTCATGTCAGCCTGATTATGGCCGTAGATAACAACGTTATCCGTCTGGTTGTCGTCATAATCGTTTATAATGCTGCGGAAATCAATGAATATCTGTCCCGCCTTATTGCTGTTGCCGTAAAAATCCTTATCCATGTAATAATCATTGTTATCCGTCTGGAGAACAACGTTATCTATATTAGTTCCGGGAACGGTGAGCCAGCCTGCGGTATCGGGATTTTCCTCGACAAAACTTTTGATATTATCCAGCATTACCAGCGGAGGCGGTTCGGTCTCGGAGACTGATCCTTCCGTCTCAGGAGGAGCGGTAGTCGTCATCTGAGTTATTACCGTAGGTTCATTGTGCTGTTCACGCTGCTTTTCGATCTCGGCTCTGTTCTGTGCCTGCTTTATAAAATACACTGCAAGTATTGCCAGAGCAGCCACAAGTACCACCGAAGCCACAATGGTCACTATCTTTCTGGATATTTCCTGAGCCGTATCGCCTTTCATCGGGATAAACCTTTCCGCGAAGCTCTTATTGCCTTTATATCCCGCCATGGGAAACACCTCGTTTATCTGTAGATTACGCTCCAATCCGGTTCTTTAGCATTCGGATTGAGGTACGCCTGTGAAACGTCCACCGTTTCGTCCTCGCCGTCCCTGACTTTTCTTGCAAAGACAGCAAAGCGCGAATTGGAAAACTCGTTTGAACAGGTAGAAAGCGTCAGGAACTCATCTCCGTATTCCACGTCAACAGGAGTTATTATCTGGGAACGGAGCATAACGTTATTTATAAAATCGTCATATTTCTCTCTGGTGCTGAAATTCAGCCTGTTGTGATAGTCGAAAACATATCCGTCAGCCGTCTGTGATTCCAGCGTAGGCGTTACAAAATAAGCAAAAATTTTATAGACGTCCGACCTGTAATTGGAGCTGAACCTTATCACAGGGTGCTGGGAATAGTAATCTATGTTTTTCTTATAGTTTGCAAGATCGCCGAACATCGTCTTATCTTTCTGGTTGTGACCGTAAATTATAAGATTATCCGACCTTTCATGCGCATTGAGCACGTTTCTCATATCGAGGAAGATCGTTCCGGCTTTATTTGAGCTGCCGTCAAAAGCGGTTTTCAGGTAAGCCTCATTGCCGTCCTTACCCCGTTTCTGAACTACGGGCAGGGATATGTTCGTGCCGTCTATCTGCACCCAGCCTACCGTATCGGGGTTTATTTCCAGCAGTGCTTTTGCGCTGTCAAGGAGCTCACCGTTGTTGTCGCCTTTGTCAACATAAGTATACCAGATATTTTTAAGCGAATCGTTGAGGAATTTTGCGCTTAAAGATTGTCTCAGTTCGTTGGCAAGTATTACGCCGCAGGCTATAAGCACAAGTACAGCAAACTGAGTAAACAGCTTGCTTACGATCTCTTTAGCGCTGTCCCCTTTCTGTATAAGGAGCCAGTGACCGCGCTGTTTCTTTTTCTTTGCCTTTACAGCCTTTTTATAGGCTTTGCGGGCGCTTCCGGACAGTGCCATATTTCAAGAGCTTCCTCCAATCATCGGCATCGATAATATCCGATACTATAATAATACACCATTTTAGTCAAACCGTCAAGGAAAACCGAATATTTTGTAGCAAATAACAAAACCTTTCATCTTATTTACACAAACTTATCAAAAATATATTACAAAGCGGCAAAAAAATTACAGTTTTATTACCTTCAATTCGGTATTTTTTACAGCCTCCGCAATGAGCGGCTCAAAGTCAAAAGCATTCTGAGCGGCTTCCACGTCCGCGGGAACAGGTCTTGTTTTCGGGTGCTTGGGGGTAAACACCGTACAGCAGTCCTCATAGGGTTCTATAGAAATATCAAACGTATCTATCTTTCTTGCGATCTCTATTATTTCCGTTTTGTCCATTCCTATGACCGGACGGAATACCGGCATACGGCATACGGCGTCGGTGCACACTATTGCTCCCATGGTCTGGCTTGCCACCTGTCCTACGCTTTCGCCGGTAACGAGCGCCTGTATTTCCTTTTCTTCGGCAATGCGCTGCGCGATCTCAAGCATAAGGCGGCGCATGATTATGGTAAAAAATCCCTCCGGACAGTTATCCCGAAGCTCTTCCTGAATTTTTGTGAACGGAACACAGTAGAAAGCTATATCTCCGCAGTAATGAGCTAACTTTTCGCAAAGGCGTTCCACTTTCATTCTGGCTCTTTCGGAGGTATAAGGCGGAGAAACATAGTGTATAGCCGACAACTTTACACCGCGTTTTGCCATCATATAAGCCGCTACGGGACTGTCTATGCCTCCGGAAAGCAGCAGCATCGCGCTTCCGGAAGTTCCCACCGGTATGCCTCCGGCTCCTTTGATATTTCCTGCATGGATATATGCGTAAGTATCACGGATCTCCACAGTAACAGTCATCTGCGGGGCTTTGACGTCCACCGTAAGATGCGGATACGCTTCAAGTATCCTGCCGCCGAGCTCAGCGCATATCTCCGGAGACTTCATGGGGAATTTCTTATCCGAGCGCTTGGCTTCCACCTTGAATGTGCGTGAAATTTCAGCCGTTTCCCTGATATATTCAATGGTTTTTTCGGAAATAATTTCAAAGTCCTTGTCAACCACAGCAGCTTTACAGAGTGCCGCCGCCCCGAATACTTTTGAGCCGCGCTCTACGGCTTCATCAAGGTCGATATCGTCCGACATGGGAATCGCATATATAGTGGACTGAGCAGTTTCATATTCAAATTTTCCCAGCGGCTTCAGTCGGTGCTTCAGATTTCTTATAAAAGCGTCCTCAAAGCTGCGCTTGTTAAGTCCTTTGAGAGCTATCTCGCCCTCTTTGAAAATTATAAGTTCTTTCATACGGTCTCCTTAATTCTTTCGTTCTCTATAAATGAATACAACCAATAACAGCAAAATTTTTCAGTGTTCCGCAGTTTTCACATAAATTTCAGAACATTCTTACTTCTTTGCCTTGGCAAGCGACATATGACCTTTCTGAACGGCGTTGACAAGCAGATCTATCTCACCCATAGTAGTAGTACGGCTTATCGAAACTCTTATTGCCGAATCAGCCAGCTCGTCTGAAAGTCCCATAGCCGTAAGCACCGAGCTGTGCGCTCCCTTTGAGCAGGCAGAACCGCTGGAAACGTAAATATCGTTTTCTTCCAGAAAATGAAGCATGGTCTCGGAGCGTATCCCCTTTACCGAAAAATTGGTGATAAACGGCGAACACAGCTCCTCATCGGAGTTTACGGTTATATATTCCAGCTTGGACAGCTTTTTCAGCAAATATGCGCGTATCTGTTCGGCATTGTCATGAGCCGTTTTCATAGTCGGCATGAGCGCTCTCACCGCCGCGCCAAATCCGGCTATGAGCGGGACCGATTCCGTTCCGCTGCGAAGTCCTTTTTCCTGCCCTCCGCCCAGAATAAGCGGGGCAAGTCTTATGCCTTTACGGATATACATTGCTCCTGTGCCCTTGACAGCATGGACTTTATGTCCGGAAACGACAATAACATCTGCAAAAAGCTCCGTAGCTTTCATAGGCATTTTCATAAAGCCCTGAACTGCGTCGCAATGGGTCACACATTCGGGGAAATCCCTTTTCACAGCTGAAAATATCTTCCTCACAGGCTGTATCGCACCGGTCTCATTGTTTACCAGCATACAGGACACAAGGCAGGTCTCATCGTCCACAGCAGCAAGAAAATCCTCTGCCGATACAGTTCCACCGTGTGAAGGCTTTATCCTTGTCACTGTAAAGCCCTCTTTTTCTTCAAGATATTTTATCGGTTCGGCAACGGAAGGATGCTCCAAGGCAGAAACAACTATTTTCTTTTTTCTTTTTCCGTAATTTTTCGCTGCGCCGAAGATCGTCATATTATTGGATTCAGTAGCCCCCGATGTGAAAACTATACACTGAGGATCGCATACAAGAGCCGCTGCTATGGACTTCCTCGCTTCGGTCACATTTTTTTCAGCCTTTATTCCTATCCCATGAAGAGACGAAGGATTGCCGTAATCCTCCACCATGTTCTGAAAAACAGCCGACACAGCAGGTTCACAGGGTCTTGTAGTTGCAGCATTGTCAAGATAAACAGCCATGTTGATCGTTCCTTCCGTATTTTAGTCAAGAAAAGGCTTTACAGCCACGGATATCTCCGAAAGCGAATTTACCTCCGGAACATCATGATCTATCGTTCCGAAGCCGTAGGCAGCATGAATGAACTGCACTCCGGCAGCTTCGGCAGAATCGCAGTCACCCTGAGTGTCTCCGATGTAGACAGCCTTGTCAATATTATTCCTTTCGGATATCAGGCGGATATTCCCTGCTTTTTCAAGACCGCTCCCGCCGGGACATTCGGTATCGGCAAAGTATTTCCCCAGTCGGTGATATTCCAGAAAAACCTCGATATATCCGCTCTGGCAGTTGCTGACTATAAAAAGTTTATACTTTTCTGAAAGTTCTTCAAGCACTTTTTCCAGATCAGGGAAAAGTTTTCCGCCGTGCTTGCTAAGATAAGCATTTTCATTTTCACAGCAGTCTTTCATGATATCCATGCGCAGCTCATAAGGAATATCCGGCATCATAAGCCCGGCTATCTTTTCCAGAGTTTTTCCCATATATCCGCGCATATCGTCAACGGTTATCTGAAGATCCGTTTCAGGGCGGCGCGCAAGCGCCTCATTCCATGAATGTACTACCTGTTCAGAAGAATCCCATAGTGTACCGTCCAGATCAAAAATTATGCCTTTATTATTGTTTTCTAAAATTGCCATAAAATACCTTTCCGATCATTTTTTCAGCTTAGTTTCTTCGGCGTCGATCATGCCCATAAGCTCTTCAAGAGCCTTGCTGCTGCGTTTTTTCTTAGAAGCTGTCTGCGATGCCGGCTTTTCGGTATGTTCCGCCTGTACAGCAGGCGCAGAGGGTTTCTCATTGTCAGTATCAGGAGCGGACACGTCAGCCGATGTTTCCGCATTTCCGGAAATATTGTCACCGACCGGCTCAGCAGGCTCTTCTGCAACGTATTTCTTTTCAAAAAATGCCTTAACGCTGTCATCAAAGCCGGAAGTCTTTTTCACCGGCTCAGGACCCTTTTCGTCCGTATCGTCAGGAATGATATTATTCAGGTGCGGAGTAAAGACAACAGATTTATTCTTTATGGGGATCTGGCTGTCAGCTTCCGGTCTTGGAGAATAGTTTTCAAAGAAATCGTCAGCATCGGAATTTGTCTTTGCGGAACGGATCTTCTGCCTTGTCTCAGACGTTCCGTTACGGACTTCGGATGCTGCTCCCACAAGAGCGGGCTCTTTTTCTTTCATAATATCATCATATGTATAAAGAGGAGATACTTTTTCCTCTTTATTGTTTGCGTCATCATCTGCTTTGGCAGACGGCTTTGGGATCTTGCCGGTAACATCTTCAATGAACTTAGGCTCGGTAAAGGTAACGGAAGCCGGTTCTTCGCCGTCTCTTATATTGATAAGGTCATCAATATCATCTATTGCGGACGCTTCATCTTCAAGCCTGCGAATACTTATGATCCTTATTACCTGCATTGCGATTATCAGCAGCAGCGGTATAACGACCGAAATAATTATTCCATGCGTTGACGACGCAAAATTTATAACATTGCCGAAGCCGTCTATCTGCCATACGGCTTTAGCTATGACCGCATCGGAGCTTATACGGGCGGCTTCATTTTCTGCGGCATAGTCAAATCTTACCACATAATATGTTTTTCCGGCTTCTTCCTGTATGCTGTTCACTCTCATAAGAACGGTACTGTTCCCTATTCTGCAAAGCACTACAGAGCCTTCCTTTACGCTTTCCTTTTCGGATTCCTTTGCAATTATCAGCGTATTTCTTGGTATATCGCGCATCATCTCAAAGGATTTTGTATTGAAAAAGCTGTATCCGAACAGCGATGCCGCAGAATTTTTATCCTTGAACATAAAATTGAAAACAAGCATTGTTATCATTATCAACGCAAGAATGACTATAAGAATTATCTCAATTACCGTAAAAGCCGATACTTTTTTTCTAACACGTTCCATAAATAGCCTCCGAAATAAAAATTACCCGTATTTTCCAAATAAAACTGCCTATTTCTGGCAAAACATAGCTTTATCAAAAAAATCCGACACTACATAATCATTATAACATATATTTTTATAAATTTCAAATAAATTTGAAAATTTCCCTTGACTTTTTTTTTATTCGCATATATAATAATATAAGTGCTGCAGATAATATGCTGGAATAGCTCAGTTGGTAGAGCAGCGCATTCGTAATGCGCAGGTCGCGTGTTCAAGTCACGTTTCCAGCTCC
>CANQXX010000036.1 GCA_947627905.1 uncultured Clostridia bacterium | reverse complement strand
TAGAGGGCGCCCCCTTGGCACTAACGATTACTATAGTTTAAGCCTTGCCAAACAGCCCAGTGAGCTGTTTGGCAACACAGATAAATAAATTTGTGCTTCCCCGCTAAATTATCATTTATCTTAACCTTTAACTCTCAACTCTAAACACTGTTTAAGTCAACTTTTTTGAAATAGCCCATTAAAAAAGCGGAGCCTTTCAAGGCTCCGCCGTTCAGCAAACAAGCTGTTTTCAATATTTATCAGAATATCCCCAAGGATCTTATCAGCAGTATTGTAAGCATTACCGGTGCAAGGAATTTTATCATTACAAGATATAATTTCTTCCTGCCCATTTTTGCGCCGGCCTTTTCTACCTCGTCTATTACCGTGTCCGGTTTTGCTATCCAGCCGATAAGTATACAGGTGCCTATCGCAACTATAGGCATAAGCACGTTATTGCTCAGATAATCCATTATATCAAGTATCTGCGCCGTACTTCCGTTAGGAAGAGTAAATTCAAAATAAAAAGCATTGTATCCCAGACATACCGTAACGGACATTATCAGCGTCCATATAGTTACTATGATAGCCGACTTTACCCTGCTTATGCCGAATTTGTCCATAAAGCTGGATACGACCGCTTCCATTATTGATATTGCACTGGTAAGAGCGGCAAAGAATACCATTGCAAAGAACATTATACCCATTGCTCCGCCTACAGCACCCATTTTATTGAATACCTTGGGCAGGGAAATGAACATCAGCCCCGGACCGGAAGCGGACATTCCCTCCGTTCCCGAAAAGACATATACCGCAGGTATTATCATTACGCCTGCAAGAAACGCTACAGCCGTATCAAATATTTCTATCTGGTTTACCGAAGCGTTAAGGTCTGCGTCGTCATGAACATACGAGCCGTAGGTTATCATTATGCCCATTGCAACGCTCAGGCTGAAGAAAAGCTGTCCCATGGCGTCTATAAGCACCGTAAAGAATTTTTCTATTGTAAAGTCTTTAAAATTAGGTATAAGATAGATCGCAAGACCTTCCATACCCGTGCGGACAGTGCCGTTATCATCGGTATGCTCCAGCGTGACAGAGAATACCGCTATGACTACGACAAGCACCAGCAGTATAGGCATAAGCACCTTTGAAAAGGATTCTATCCCTTTATTTACGCCGCGCATGATTACAAATACTACCGCGGCAAGGAAAATAAGCGTCATTATGATAGGTCCGGACGTTCCGGATATAAAGGAATTGAAATATCCGTCCTGCGCGGCAAGCGAGCCTTGCCCCGTGATATATTCAAGAAGATATTTTATTACCCAACCGCCTATAGCGCAGTAGTAAGGAAGTATCATTGCCGGGATTATGCAGGCCAGTATGCCGAGACTTTTCCACTTTTTGTTTATTGCTCCGTAAGCGGTAAGAGGGCTCTGCTTTGTTTTCCTGCCTATGGCTGTTTCCGTCATTAGCAGGGAAAATCCGAATGTAAGCGCCAGTATCAGATATACGGCAAGGAACATTCCGCCCCCGTCCTTTGTAGCAAGATACGGGAACCGCCATATGTTTCCCAGACCTACTGCGCTGCCTGCCGCGGCAAGTACAAATCCCAATGAACCCTTGAATGTGTTTCTTTTTTGTTCGTTCCCCATAATTTTTATCTCCGTAGGTTTATTATGAATTGGATTATAAAAATGCAGCCATATAAGACTTTATATATGGAATGTTTTAAAGCACCTTATTTAAGAAAGCGTTCAGCCTTGGGCTTTGCGGAGAACCGAAAAAGCTGGCAGGATCGTTTTCTTCAAGTATTTTTCCGTTTTCCATAAAAACAACTCTTGTGGCGACTTCTCTTGCAAAACCCATTTCGTGGGTAACTACAGCCATTGTCATATTTTCTTCGGCAAGACCTTTCATTACCTCCAGAACTTCTCCTACCATTTCCGGGTCAAGCGCGGAAGTAGGCTCGTCAAAGAGCATTACGTCAGGCTTCATGCAAAGCGCCCTGACTATGGCAATACGCTGCTTCTGTCCGCCGGAGAGCTGGTTCGGATATGCTTCCGCTTTTTCGGCAAGTCCTACTCTTTTAAGCAGCGCCATGGCTTCTTCCTTAGCCTGTTCTGCGGGCTTTTTCTGGAGCTTCATGGGAGCAAGAGTAAGGTTTTTCAGCACTGTCATGTGCGGGAAAAGATTGAACTGCTGGAATACCATGCCCATTTTCTGACGAAGGAGATTTATGTTCTGCTTCGGATCGGTAATGTCCTTGCCTTCAAAATATATATTTCCCGAAGTGGGTACTTCCAGAAGGTTGAGACAGCGGAGAAATGTGCTTTTTCCGGAGCCGGACGGTCCGATTATAGCCACTACCTCGCCTTTGCGTATGTCGTTGCTTACATTGTCGAGCGCCTTTACGTTCTTAAATTCTTTAGTGACGTTTTTTACGCTGATGATAACATCGCTTTCGTTTACGGTCTTATCGCTCACTTTGTCTCAGCCTCCTTTCGAGCTTGTTTACGCCAAGGCTCAGGATAGATACTATCAGAAGATATATCAGCGCCGCTCCGAGAAGCGGGAAATACGGGTCATATGTACGGCTCCTGATGATATCCGCGCCTTTGGTAAGATCCTCAAGGGCAATATATCCGGAAATGGAGGTTTCCTTGAGAAGCACGATAAACTCGTTGCCCAAAGCCGGAAGAACGTTCTTGAAAGCCTGCGGCATGACAATATATATCATAGTGCGGATATAACCGAATCCGAGGCTTCTTCCTGCTTCAAACTGACCATTGTCAACGCTCATTATCCCGCCGCGGACTATTTCGGAAATATATGCGCCGGTGTTTATGCTGAAAGCGATTATCGCAGCAAAAGTCTTGTCAACAGCGACTGACGCAAATACAACGAAGTAAATTATAAGGAGCTGTATCACCGTCGGAGTTCCTCTTATAACGGTTATATAAACGTGGGAAATAAAATTGAGCAGTGAAAGCACATACTGATATATCCTCTGTCCGAAGCTGCCGTATTTTGTTGTGTGTTCCTTTGCATATGTAGCGCGGATAACGGCGGTGGTTATACCTATCACAAGACCTATAAGTATTGCTATAACGGTTATTTTTATCGTTGTACCGAGACCGTTTGCAATGTACTTCCAACGGTCGTCCTTGATAAAATTAAGGTAAAAGTCTTTTTTGAACTCTTCAAGCCATTCCATATGAACGCGTTCACTTCCTTTTTTATCAATAAGAACCTGTTCTCATAGAAGCTGCGGGCGGATCTCTGTGAGGACAAGTCCCTTATTAAAACAGTACCGCGCAGGAGCTGCGCGGTATTTGTCTGTGGGTTTGCCTTTGGTCTTATTCAGCTGCTTCGGAAAGATCCTCATTGCCGCCAAGGTATTTAGCCATTATTTCAGCCATTTTGCCGTTTTCTTCCATTTCGGCAAGTATCCTGTTTATCTCGTTGAGGAGCGCGGTATTGCCCTTTTTGACTGCAATAGCGTACTGTTCAACGGTAAGAGGTTCATCAAGAATAATAAGTCCGGGATTTTTTTCAACGTAAGCGTTTGCAGGTCTGTTGTCGATGATAACGGCGTCAGCCTTGTTCTGAAGAACAGCCATTACGGCTTCTGCGCCCTTGGAATATCTGTCAACAGTTGCGCCGTCTACATTGTCGGTGGCATAAGTATCGCCGGTAGTTCCGCTCTGGACTGCAATTGTCTTTCCTGCAAGATCGGCAGGCGTTTTTATCGGAGAATCTTCCTTTACGATTATTACCTGACCTGCATCGGTGTAAGGTGTGGAGAAATCAACATTTTCCAGACGATCCTCTTCGATAGTCATTCCGGCGATGCCCATATCGGCTTTTCCGGACTGTACCGCTGCGATTATTGAATCGAACGCCATATCTTCGCACTGAGCTTCAAGACCGAGCTGCTCGGCAATGTAAGCGGAAATATCAGCGTCGATGCCGACTACCTGATCTCCTTCACGGTATTCGTAAGGTTCAAATTCAGCGTTTGTCGCCCAGATGAGCTTTCCCTCGGATACCGTAGAAACAGACGCGCTTCCGGTATCGCCGGTACCGCTTTCGGTTTTGCTTCCGCAGCCTGCCATTGACATGAGCACGGCTGCTGCCGCTGACAATGCCAGCAATTTCTTTAAACTTTTCATTTTAAATATTCCCCTATTCTTTTATGGATTTAGTTATAGACCCGGCATAAAACAGCGCCGGATATTAATATTCTAACACAATATGCAGCTTACGTCAAGATTTTATTGGATAAAAACCGAGAATATTTTTCATCTGACCGTCGGAAAAACGGAAATTTATGAAACGTTTTTGTGTTGAAAATGTGTAATTGTGTAATTCAGGTGAAATTTTCCGCCCCGATATTGACATCGGAAAGGGAGTGAAGTAAAATGTCTAATAGGGGTTAGATATTTTCCGGGAGGTGCTTTATGGACGTTAAAAGCGATGCGGAAGAATTAATGGAAAAATTCCGGTCCTGCGCCCCTAAGAAATTTTTCAGCAGCGTTGAGGAGGCTGAAAGAGGCATAGGCTTTATACTTGTGTTCCTCTACAGATCCGACGGGGAAGTAATTGCCGGAGATATTGCCAGAGAAATGAACGTTACAACTGCAAGAGTAGCGGCGCTTCTCAAAAAAATGGAAAAGAACGGTCTTATAACAAGGGAATGTTCTTCAAAGGACGGCAGACGGACGGTGGTCAAAATTACCGGAAAGGGTACGGCGGCTGTGATCCGCAAAAGAGCGGAGCTTCTGAAAAGGACTGAGCTGCTTATCGAAAAAGTAGGGAAAAAGGATCTGGAGGATTTTATACGCATTTCACAAAAAATACGGGACGCCTTGGGCGAATGACTTTCTGAAAGGAGATAATGACAATGGGGAATATATTCCGCAATCTTAAAAAGTACTGGCATCTGGTGCTTATGATAGTATTGCTTCTGTTTATTCAGGCGTACTGTGACCTGTCTCTGCCGGATTATACTTCCGAGCTTATTGATGTGGGAATATCAAATTCCGGCATTGAACATTCCGTTCCGCAGTATATTTCGGAGCAGGGATATATGGGAGCTGCCGCATTTATGACGGAGGAGGAAAAGACCGACTGGCAGAAAATTTACAGCTTTGATAATGATCGGGGATATTATGTTCTGTCTGACGAAAGAACTTCCGAAGAAGAATGGGACGCGCTTGACGATAAATTTTCGGACGTGATAGCAATAGCATACATGATAAATTCTCAGGCGTCTGAGGAATTGTCAGGAATGGATATGTCCGCGCTTCAGGGAGCTGATATCTCTCAGGTCGATACTTCCGGCATGAGCGACGAGGAGCTTGCGGTATTTATGCAGATGCAGCAGTCGCAGAGCGGAAATGTCATGCTGGATATGAGGAATGCGCTTGAAGAACAGCTTTCCTCACTGGGAGACAGTATGATAGGTTCAATGGCTAAATATTTTGTCAGAGAGCAGTACGAGATATGCGGCGTAAACCTTGAAAAGCTACAGAGCAGCTACCTCTGGCGCACCGGAGGAAAAATGCTGATAATGGCTCTTGTCGTAGCGGCGGCAGCAATACTTGTCGGATTTCTTGCTTCGCTGGTGGCGGCAGGAGTCGGACGTGACCTGAGAAACAATATCTTCCGCAGGGTAATGAGCTTTTCAAATGCCGAACTGGACAGATTTTCAACGGCTTCATTGATAACAAGGAGCACCAACGATGTCCAGCAGATACAGTTCGTTACGGTAATGCTTCTAAGAATGGTGCTGTATTCGCCTATACTTGCCATAGGCGGAATAATAAACATCAGCAGATACAGATCGGGAATGAGCTGGATAATCGTTCTTGCAGTTGCTGTCGTACTCAGCCTTGTACTGGCGCTTATGATGATAGCAATGCCGAAATTCAGGATAATGCAGGATCTTGTGGACAAGGTCAATCTCGTTGCAAGGGAAATGCTGACCGGTATACCGGTAATAAGGGCTTTCGGCAGGGAAAAGCATGAGGAAAAGCGTTTTGACGCAGCAAATACCGACCTTATGAAAGTAATGCTTTTCACAAATAAAGTAATGTCATTCATGATGCCTGCGCTTATGCTGGTAATGAACGGCGTTTCGGCACTGATAATATGGGTAGCCGCAAAGAAGATAGACGAGGGAGTTATCGAAGTCGGTGCAATGACTGCATTCGTAACATATTCCATGCAGATAATAATGTCGTTCCTGATGATAACGATGATATCGGTAATGCTGCCGAGAGCCGGAGTTGCGGCAAACCGTATAAAGGAAGTCCTCGATACCGAGCCTGTTATCACGGATAAGGAAGATCCCGTAATGGATATTCCGGCAGAAACTTCGGTAAGATTTGACCATGTGAGCTTCAGATATCCTGACGGCGGAGAAAATGTTCTGACGGATATAGATTTTACCGCCGAAGCCGGAAAGACAACTGCTGTCATAGGCAGCACCGGCTGCGGAAAATCCACGCTTGTAAATCTTATTCCGAGATTTTTTGACGTTACGGAGGGAAGCGTTTCCGTAGGAGGCGTAAATGTAAAGGATCTGTCGATAGAAACGCTCCGCAGGCAGATAGGTTATGTTCCGCAGAAAGCAGTGCTGTTTTCCGGAGATATCTTTTCAAATATCTCATACGGAGCGGATAATGCTTCGGAACAGGACGTCATCGAAGCGGCGGAGATCGCTCAGGCTTCGGAATTTATAAACGAAAAACCGGACGGATACAGAAGTCCCATTGCGCAGGGCGGCACAAACGTATCAGGCGGTCAGAAGCAGAGACTTTCAATAGCGAGAGCGATAGCGCGCGATCCTAAGATATACATTTTTGACGACAGCTTCTCGGCGCTGGATTTCAAGACGGATACGGCTCTGAGGAACGCCCTTTCCGAAAAGACAAAGAACGCAGCCGTTATAATCGTTGCCCAGCGTGTGAGCACTATACTCAATGCAGACCAGATAATCGTTCTTGAGGACGGCAGAATGGTCGGCAAGGGAACTCATAAGGAGCTTGTAAAAAACTGCGAGGAATACGAACAGATCGCACGTTCGCAGCTTTCCGAAGCTGAATTTCTCAGAAGTATCGAAGCAAAGGAGGAATGCTGAATGCCGCCGAGAGGAAGAGGTCCTGCGGTCGAAAAAGCAAAGGATTTCAAGGGTACTGTCCGCAGGGTGATAAGCTATACCGGAAGATACAAAGCAGGCGTTGCTGCCGTTATGCTTTGCGCCGCCGCAAGCGCGGTATTCCATATCGTAAGCCCGAAAATACTCGGAAAAGCCACAACGTCTCTTTCCGAGGGACTGATGAAAAAGATCACCGGCACGGGAGGGATAGATTTTTCCTATATCGGGAAAATACTGCTCATAGTGCTTGCGCTGTATGCGGCGAGCTTTCTTTTCAGCCTTATACAGGGGCTTACCATGTCGTCCATAACCCAGAGGCTTTGCTACAAGCTGAGGAAAGACATAACCGAAAAAATGGATCGTATGCCGCTGAAATATTTTGAAAGCAAGACATACGGCGAAGTCCTTTCAAGGATAACGAATGATGTTGATACATTCGGAAACGGCTTCAATCAGAGCGTTACGCAGCTTATAACCTCCGTAACTACCATGATAGGCGTTGTTATAATGATGCTGACCATCAGCCCGCTTATGACGATTATAACGCTGCTGATACTTCCGGTAAGCCTTGTGTTCATAGGAGCGGTGATGAAAAAGTCCCAGAAATATTTCAAGCAGCAGCAGGAATATCTTGGACATATCAACGGTCAGGTAGAAGAAAATTATTCGGGACATCTTGTTGTAAAAGCCTTCGGCAAGGAAAACGATGTGATAGATAAATTCAGCAGCACGAATAACGTTCTTTACGAATCGGCATGGAAGTCACAGTTCCTGTCCGGACTTATGATGCCGGTAATGCAGTTCGTGGGCAATCTCGGATATGTGGGAGTGGCTATATCCGGCGCTTTCCTTGCGGTGCGCGGAACTATCGAGATAGGCGATATCCTTGCTTTCATAACCTATGTAAGGAACTTCACCCAGCCCATGCAGCAGATCGCTCAGGTAACGAACATGATGCAGTCAATGGCTGCGGCGGCAGAACGTGTTTTTGAATTTCTCGATGAAGAGGAAGAAGATCAGACCACAGAGGATGCGGTATCTGCCGGAAATATAAGCGGCGTTGTGGATTTTACTCACGTCAGCTTCGGATATGATCCGGAAAAGATAATAATAAAGGATTTCAACGCTCATGTTGATAAGGGAAAGCAGATAGCCATTGTAGGACCTACCGGAGCGGGTAAGACCACCATGGTAAAGCTGCTGATGAGGTTCTATGACGTCAACGGAGGAGAGATAAGGCTTGACGGTCACGGCCTGAAAGAATATAACCGCAATGAGCTGCGCAGCGCTTTCGGAATGGTATTGCAGGATACATGGCTTTTCAAGGGCAGCATAATGGAAAATATCCGTTACGGAAGGCTTGAGGCTACCGATGAAGAGGTTATCGCAGCGGCAAAGTCCGCTCATGCGGATCATTTTATCAGAACTCTTCCGGGAGGATATGATTTCGAGCTGAACGAGGACGCAACCAATGTTTCAGCCGGACAGAGACAGCTGCTGACGATCGCAAGAGCCATACTTGCTGACAGACCGGTCCTGATACTTGACGAGGCGACTTCGTCGGTAGATACCAGAACGGAGCACCGCATACAGCGTGCAATGGATAATCTTATGCGCGGCAGGACCAGCTTTGTTATCGCTCACAGACTGAGTACGATACGGAATGCGGATATGATACTTGTTATGAAGGACGGAGATATAATCGAACAGGGCAGCCATGATGAGCTTATGGATAAGAACGGCTTCTATGCAGAGCTGTACAATGCCCAGTTCGCATAAAAACGGAGGTATTATATGAATTACAGATATGTTGTTATCGAGCGTGAATACGGCAGCGGCGGAACGGAAATAGGCAGACTTCTTTCCGAAAAAACAGGCATACCCTGCTATGGCAGCGAGATACAGAAAGAAGTTTCCGAAAAAATGAACATTCCCGTATCAGAAATTGAAAAGTATGAGGAAAGCGTTACAAACAGCCTGCTTTATTCACTTTATGCAATAAGCAGAATGAACAGCGATACGGATAATATCCTTTCCCGCGAGGACAGGATATTTGTCGAGCAGCAAAGGCTCATAAAGGAATACGCTATGAGAGGTCCTGCGATCTTCGTAGGCAGATGCGCCGGGAGCGCGCTGCCTGCGGAAGATGTTCTGTCGGTATTCATTCACGCCGACAAGGAGTTCAGGGCGGAGCGTGCGGTAAATGAATACGGTATAGATCAAAATTCCGCGGCATATATAATGGTCAGGTTTGATAAAAAACGGCGCAGTTATTATTCTGCAAATACCGGGAAGAAGTGGACGGATATGAGCAATTATCATCTTGTTCTTGACAGCGGAAAGCTCGGACTTGACGTTTGCGCGGAGGTGATCCGTTCGGCTTTGGGAAAATAATATAATACCGGTTTCCAAAAAATATTTGAGATCTCATAAAAAGGGAGACGTTTCAGTACGTCTCCCTTTAAAAATACTGCCGCTTTTTTTCACTGGGATTTCACAAATTTTTATCCGGATTTAACAAGATTTTAACATTGAAACGTTAATATTAATACATTAAACCGTGTCAATTGCACGGTAAAATCACATTCAACAGCAAAGGAGGAAAAGCCTTGGGAAAATACCGGCATGAATTTAAACACCGCATAAATATGTCCGACTTTATCGTTCTTGCGGAAAGGCTGGCGTATATCGCAGGACCGGACGAGCATATGAAAAACGGTTCTTATTTTGTGCGCAGCCTTTATTTTGACAGCTTTAACGATAAGGCTCTGCGTGAAAAACTTGACGGGATAAATATCCGCGAAAAATTCCGTATACGATATTATGACATGGACGACAGTTTTATCCGGCTTGAAAAGAAAAGCAAGCGCTGCGGTCTTTGTATGAAAGACAGCGCCCTGCTGACAAGAGAACAGACCGAAAATATCATTTCGGGGAATTATGACTTTCTTGCAGTATCGGACGAACCTCTTCTGAGAGAATTTTATATAAAGCTCTGCGCCGAGCAGCTTCGTCCGAGGCTGATCGTGGATTACCGCAGAAAGGCTTATGTTTATCCTTACGGAAATGTCCGTGTGACATTTGATTACGAGATATCATCTTCGGGAGATACAAAAAGTTTTTTTAACGCCCGTGACGGTTCCGTTCCCGTACCGGAAGAAATAATAATGGAAATAAAATATGATGAATTTATTCCCGGTATAATAACGGATATAGTAAATATTTCCGCAAGGCAGAGCGGTTCATTTTCAAAATATGCCGCAGGACGGTATATATAAATTATAAGGAGAATTTTTATGACTTTCAAAGATATTTTTAAATCAAGTTTTCTGGAAACTGCAAAAAGTTTTTCTCTCGTTGATGTTATCATAGCAATGGCCGTTTCGTTTGCAATAGGACTTTTTATTTATTTCGTCTATAAAAAGACATTCAGAGGTGTAATGTTCAGCAGCTCATTCGGAGTTTCTCTTATAGCAATGTGCCTTATAACGACGCTTATAATTTTAGCGGTAACATCAAATATCATACTTTCTCTCGGAATGGTCGGCGCGCTTTCTATCGTCCGTTTCAGAACGGCTGTAAAAGAACCGCTTGACATCGCTTTTCTTTTCTGGGCTATATCTGTGGGAATAGTTACCGGAGCAGGACTTATCCCGCTTGCCGTTATAGGCTCTGTTTTTATAGGAATAATCCTTATAATATTTGCCAATGCAAAAAGCTCCGACGATCCTTACATAGCCATTATAAGCTGTGCAGATGAAAATGCCGAAAATTCCGCTATGGAGATCATTAAAAACAATACTAAAAAACATCAGATCAAATCCAAGACCGTGACTTCTTCCGGAATAGAACTGATGATAGAAGTAAAGCTGACGGACAATTCTTCAAAGGTATGCAATCTTCTTTCCTGCACAGACGGCGTATCAAAAGCCGCGCTTGTAAGCTATAACGGCGAATATATGTCATAACGGAGGTGTTCCTTTGATAGACAGCAAAAAATTCGGTATAATTGCGGTAACCGCAGTAATACTTGCAGTTGCCGTCACAGCTGCTATGATATTTTTCAGTCCGTCGGGAGCATATGATAATACGCCGGAATATGCGGATAAAATTTTCGGCGGAGGGATAATTTCAATAGATATTTCCGCCGATCCCGATGAATGGCAGTCCATGCTTGACAATGCCATGAATGAAGAATATATCATGGCTGATGTAACAATAAACGGCACTTTATTTACCGACGTCGGTATACGCCCGAAAGGAAATAACAGTCTGCAAACAGTAAGTTCTTCGGACAGCGACCGTTACAGCTTCAAGATAAAATTTGACGAATATATAAACGATCAGTCCTGTTATGGACTGGATATGCTGGTACTCAACAACATGATAGGCGACCCTACATATATGAAAGAATACACAACGTTTGACATGATGAAAACTCTGGGGATAAATACGCCTTATTCCGGATATTCGGATATCTCCGTAAATGGCGAAGAATGGGGGCTTTATTTTACTCTCGAAGCCTATAATGACAGTTATATATCAAGAGTTTCCGGCAGTAAAAGCGGTGCGCTTTATAATGTAAAATCAGTCGGAGGAATGGGCGGAGAAAGAAATATTTCTGAAAATTCTGCGGAAAATGATGATGATAAAACTTTCGCAAACGACGGAAAATTCAGCAGGAACGACCCCGGCAGCAGAGATTTTTCCGAAAATTCAGATGTCGGTGATAACGATTTTCAGGAAAACGATCCCGGTAATTTCCGGCGCAGACCTTTTGCCGGACAAGGCGATAACCAGAACGGCGGAATGGGCGGACGCGGCGGAATGGGCGCAGGTTCAAGCGGAGGAAGCCTTGTATATACGACCGATGATCCGTCGGATTATCCTGCGATATTTGAAAATGCTGTCGGCGGAGGAACTGACGCTGACGACTATGCAAAAGTTATTTCCGCATTAAAAGCACTTAACAGCGGAGAAAATATCGAGGAATATTTTGATGTTGATGAGATACTCCGTTATCTGGCGGTGCATACATTTGTCGTAAATCTTGACAGTTATTCGTCGGAAATGGCGCAGAATTATTATATTTATGAAAATGACGGCGTGATACAGATACTGCCTTGGGATTATAACTATGCGTGGGGAGCGTTTCAGGGCGGCGGTGCGTCGGCGACAGTAAATTTTCCTGTAGATACTCCCGTAAGCGGCGTTGAAATGTCGGAACGTCCACTGATATCGAAACTTTTTGAAAATGAAGAATATTTTGAACGTTATCATGAATATCTTCTTATGCTTATAAATGAATATTTTACCGGCGGAAAATTTGAAAAATTAATTGATACGACGGATCTGCTGATAGGTGATTATGTCAAGAACGATGCTACCGCATTTTATTCATATGACGAATATCAGGCTGCTCTTGAGCAATTTAAAATTATCGGGAATTTGCGTGCGGAAAGCGCTGCCGGACAGATAGCAGGAACTGTTCCAAGCACGTCAGAGGAGCAGTCCTCAGCCGCAGATAAGCTCATTGACGCTTCGGAAATAAATATGAACGTTCTCGGTTCCGGCGGAGGAATGAACGGCGGTATGGGCGGCTTCTGGCGGACAGATCGCTTTATGAAGAATAATTCAGGTATAAATAATGATAATAATTTTCCGCCAGAAATTCCGGAAGATAAAAATTTTTCTCCCGAAATTCCCGACGGTAATAATTCTCCTCCTGAAATTCCTGACGGTAAGGATCTTCCGCAGTTTCCGGGCGGCGGTTCTCCGCTCGGATCGCCGGAAAATTAAAATAAAAACAGCAGCGTAAAAGCTGCTGTTTTTTATGCTGTTTATTATTTTTCTTCCGGAAATCTGAATTTCCAAGACGCTCTTAATCCGTCCATTATTTTCATAATATTTACCGTGTCGGAAAGCGGGTTCAGACGGCTTTCCTTTAAACCATCCGCAAGACATTTCTGCGCTTCCATAATTTCAAATTCATAACCGTTGCAGAGATGCGGGTTAAGACTTTCTTCCGCAAGACGGTTATTTTCATCATAAAGCCGGACATTTTCCCCGCAGAAAAACCACGGATCAAATGCTATGCGCCCCTTTGTTCCCACTATAACGGCGCGGTTCTCGTTGTCTATGTCAAAGCTTGCAACAAAACTTGCATAAGCATTTTTATAATTAAGGATAACGGCTTCGTCCATGTCAACGCCAAGTCCGGCAATATTTACCGAGGAATGTATTTCCTCCGGCTCAAAGCCGAGAAATGCAGTAATAAAACTCAGCGGATATACTCCCAGATCGAGAAGCGCTCCGCCGCCAAGCTCCGGGCGGAAAAGCCTGTCCTGCGGATCAAATTCAACGGGATTTGAAAAATCAGCGCGGACAGCTTTTATTTCGCCTATTTTACCCTCTGAAAACCACTGCTTTGCTTTTAAAAAAGCAGGCAGACATTTCATCCACATTGCTTCCATAAAGAAAAGATCTTTTTCTTTTGCAATTGAAATAAGCTCGGAAAGCTGCTCCGAATTAATGGTTATGCTCTTTTCGCAAAGGACATTTTTTCCGTGCTCAAAACACAGCTTTACATTTTCGTAATGGCAGCTCATCGGAGACGCAACATAAATAATGTCGATATCCGGATCGGCTGCAAGTTCTTCATAGCTGCCGTAAAATTTTTCTGCACCGGATTTTTTTGCAAATTCTTCGGCTTTTGCGGAATTTCTCGATGCGCAGGCATATAATTTTGCGTTGGGAACATAATTTACCGCTTTTGCAAAAGTATGCGCTATTTTTCCTGTAGCCATTATGCCCCAGTTAAATATTTTATGCAATAAAAACACGTCCTTTCGGAATTATTTTTTGCTCCAGTAACCAAGCTCCGGCGGAAGAAGCTCATGATCTTTATTCCATGTGCGGAATTGTTCTTCCACCCAGTCACAGGCAGAATGATAACCGTCCTGTGTGATGTCAAATTCCGCTTCGGAAACAAGCTCCGACTTGTCAAAGCAGTTTATTCCGTACCATGTCTGGGCAAGCAGCTTTTCACCCGGATCAAACCGGAAATTAAAATCGTCCTGCTTTGTTCCGCGCTTGCAGCCGCTGTATTTTCCGCCCATTTCAAAGTATTCAAATTCGGGTATTTTAAATGCTTTATCGCTCATAATATCATTCCTTAATAATGTTTGGAAATATTATAACACACTTTAAGGAAAATTTCAAGAGTTTTATTTTATTTCTATAAGCGGCAGCTCCGAGGCTATGTATATATATTCATATTTGCTTTCAGAATAATTTTTCATTGAATAATATATGGAAATATCGGAAGTAATTATATTTCCGTCCCTGTCTTTGAAATTCACATCGGCAGTAAAATATGAATTATACGGTTCTATGGTTTGACTGCCCCATGTATCCGTGACTTTATTTACTATATCGGGAGAAAAAATAATTTCGGGAATATAATATTTCGGCGCAGAATTTCTGCGGTAAACTTTGCCGTCCTGTTCGTAATAAACATCGGTTATATATTTTTTTATAAGTTCTTCTCTGAGATCGTTCCCGATAGTTATTCCGGTAAATATTTCAGCCGGGTCAAAACTTTTTACGGCAAATGTTTCGTTAAAAAATTGCTCCATTTCTTTTATTGAAACGATATCATTTTTTGTGTATATTTCATTGTTTACAGTGATCGTTTCCGCATCTTCCGAGGGAACGCCGCCTAAAATATTATTTAATTTTCCGGTTTTCAGATAAACGGCATTGTATAGCATTTCATTCATTTTCTGTGCGTTTTCATCAATTTCCGAAACCGATACATTTTCTTCATAGGGAACATCTGTCTCGACAGTTATTACAGAAAATTGCTTTTTTACCGGCAGACCCGAATAGATCATGAAATCTCCGTTTTCATTGAGCTCAAGTTTAATTTGCAGGCGCTGCGTTTCGTTGTTGTATCGGTCAAAAAATGTTCTGTGCTGACCGAAATCACAAGGGTCGATCATAATTTCGGGAATATAATATTTATCCGCGTTTTTATCGCGGTAAATTATTCCGCTTTCTTCATAATAAACATCGTCGATATATTGCTTTGAATAACTGTTATATATCCCTGTGCAGAAAGTATCTGCAAAAATTTCCTTCATATCGGAAATGCTCATTGTAATGTCCGTTTCTGCAAATTCTTTCCCGTCAACTGTGACCTCGCGCGGGTTCGGAGGAGTCGTTCCGCCGTCAAGTATCATATTTATAATGTCGGTCTTAACATAAAGCAAGTTATAAAAAATATCTGCCTCATCAAGATCACAGTTTTGTATTAGTGAAGCCCGCCAGCCGTATTCTTCGGAATATTCGAGAGAAATATAATAGTCCTCTTCCAGTTCATTTTCTGCGAAAATTATTGCTTCGGCAGTTTTGCCGTCACAATCGAGAATTTTTATATTTTCATAACTTGTCGGCATAGGTACAGGGCCGTTAAAAGTCCGCATACACAATGTTCCGTCGATTGTTTGGTATTTCGGG
The DNA here is from genome assembly GCA_947627905.1 of uncultured Clostridia bacterium. Lineage (GTDB taxonomy): Bacteria > Bacillota > Clostridia > Oscillospirales > Ruminococcaceae > RGIG8773. The sequence continues at coordinate 1,185 of CANQXX010000036.1, read as the reverse complement.
ACAATATCGGTCCCGAAAATTTGTTCAAATAATTCTGTGTGTAATGTATGGTCATCAATAAATTCTTCCGAAAGCGCAGAACGTATATTTTTCATAAGTTCGTCCTCATTGGCGGCGTAATCGGCATTTACCGGATAGTAACGATATGTATAATCCCATGTTTTTTCCTCGTGAATCACATTTTCAAGATCGGCATAATTATCGTAATATTTTGAATTTTCGGGGAATTGCCCGTACATAAAACCGCAGGCGTCAAAAATTTTTCCAAGGGAATAAACTATTTCCGCGGACTGCTGCTCGGTGGGCTGCGGCTTGCCGGAATAGAGCGCAAAGAAATCATGTTCGTATGGGTCAATATGGTTTATTTCAGTTATCTGTGTTGTTTCTGGAAGAGGGAGCTTTGTTTCTTCGGAATCTTTTTCATCTTCCTTTTTGCAGGAAACCGTTATCAGTACGGTTGTCAGGATCAGAGCAATTATTTTTATATATTTTTTCATTATGTATACCTCTTTTGATATGCGGAAATTTTTACAATTTAAATTATATCATTTCCGCATATCAAAAGCAATTACAGAACGATTACAATGTGGTTACAAATTGGAAACAGCCGGACGAAGCTCGGAAAAACGCTTTCGGAACATTTCCGTCAGCGCGATTGCCGGCATTGTAAGAAAAAACCACAGCACCGAAAACGGCAGACATATCTGTCCGAAAAGATCGAACATCAGCCCGGAATAATCCCATACGTTCCAGCCGAGCCACAGATTTACGATACATCCTGCGATAAATTCCAGCGACGTTATCACTATCGCTCCGAAAAGACATTTCATCATAAGCGGTTCGCCCGGACGGGAAACAAAGTGCCTGTATAATATCACAAGGCAAAGTCCTCCGGTAACAGTCATGCTCCAGTGTGTGAAGCCGCGGAAAACCACTTCGATAAGAGAATATAAAATTCCGCCGAAAAGAAAAATTATAAAATTTTCTACAGACCTTGGCATAGTATTTTCCTCCGTCAGATAAGTATTTCAGAAATTATTCTTCGCAGAAAATCCCGTGCTATTTAAGGGAAGTTATGTAAATATTTTTTGTAAAATATACGGAACCTAGGTGTGGACAAATAGAGCGCAATATGATATAATAGAGATATGAGAAAAGCAAAAGAAGTAGCAGGAAGGCAATGCC
>CANQXX010000035.1 GCA_947627905.1 uncultured Clostridia bacterium | reverse complement strand
CACTAACGATTACTATAGTTTAAGCCTTGCCAAACAGCCCAGTGAGCTGTTTGGCAACACAGATAAATAAATTTGAGCTTCCCCGCAAATTATCATTTATCTCAACTCTTAACTCTCAACTCTCAACACTGAAATGCTAAAAATATCCCGTACCCTGAAGGATACGGGATATAATCTTCAGCAGCCGATATTGCCATTTGTCACATTCTTCTCCTTGAACGGGAAGAAACTCTTTTTATTTTTCTTTTTTTGCGCTTTTTGGTGGCAAGAATGTAAACTACGATGTAAATTATTATCAGTGCTAAAGCCGCCGCTATCGCAGCTTTGAACCAGAACGATCCCACGAACGCTTTTGCTTTCATTATGTTGTATTCAAGCTCGGAACGTTCAACAGGCTCTTTTGCAACAAGATTTACTTTGCACAATTCTTCGCCGGAAAGCGACAGGGTATATGTTCCGAGCACCTGACCCTTTTCCACCGGAGCAAGGATCGCTTCGTCGGAATCAAGGTAGCCGTCGGTGTTTATTTCACGCTTTAAAGTGGATTTGTCAAGCGTATTCGGCCACAGCGTGTAGAAATCTTCCTCGGGAACAAGCAGAACGTGCTCTGCACCGTCGCCCAGCTTTACTGGGACTTCGGTTATTTCTTCTGATTTGCTGAGTATCTTGTCGTATGAAAATGTGTTGAACGCCCATTCGTAAATATTTTTCTGATCGGTATACTGCTCGGTAGCGTTTGTGCCGTCCTCATTGTAAAGAGGCGCGCCCATAGTTACGAGCAGATAGTTGTTTCCGTCCCTTGAAGCCATGGAAATAAGATTTCTTCCCGATTCATCAAGAGTACCGGTTTTAAGTCCCTTGGCAGGTTCATAATAATATTCGCCCTTTAGGGTCATTGCGTTGGTGTGGTGTATGGTAGCCCAGCCTTCCTCATGATAATTCGTAGCATGGAGCGTATATTCGGTAGTGGTGGCTATCTCAACGAATTTCGGATAGTTGTCCACAGCGTATTTTGCAATAAGTGCCATATCTCTGGCGTTGGTGTACTGCTCCTCATCAAAAAGCCCGTGAGGATTGACAAAGTGCGTGCCGGTGCAGCCGATCTCCTCGGCTTTCTGGTTCATCATGTCCACAAAATTAGGCATGCTGTCGCCGCCTACGTTATAGGCAAGGATACCTGCGGATTCACAGGCTGAATACATAAGCATTGAGTACATCAGATCGGTGACGGAAATGATCTCTCCCCTTGAATATCCTACGGCGGAGGGGTTCTTTCCGTACAGATCGTCAAAAACAGCAAGCGGAGCTTCAAATTCGGTGTTGTCAAGGTCGGAAACATGGTCAAGCACGACAATAGCGGTCATTATCTTTGTAAGAGACGCCGGATACATTTTTTTAGTGGGATTTTTTTCATAAAGTATAGTATCCTTATCAAGATTTATAAGAACGGCAGCTTCGCTCGCAACGGTAAAATTCGGAGTAAAAGTTACTGCGGAGGCAGGTATGCATGATATCACTGTAATTATCATCACGGCGGCAATAAGGGCAGCCAGTTTTTTTGCAGATGCCATAATATTTTAACGCCATATTGTTATACGGCGTATTCTCCTTTCACAGAATTTCATATTATTTCTATTATAACAAATTTTTTTTGAAAATGGAAGAGTTTTTTTATTTTTTATGTAATTTTTCATAACACCGGCTTGAAAATGATCTTCGCTATGTTCTTCCGGCGTGAAGCACGGCTATTTATGTACATTCTGTAAACATTTTCTTGTACCTCTTGAAATTGACAGGCAGTTGGTTTATACTATATTTAGCACTCAAAAAGAAAGAGTGCTAACACTTTTAATGTCAAAGTGCTAAATCATTTTATATATCTGAAAGGGATGTTTCATATGGCGGAAACAAAACAGTTCAAGGCGGAATCAAAACGTCTGCTGGATATGATGATAAACTCTATCTATACCCACAAGGAAATTTTCCTGCGTGAGCTTATTTCCAACGCCAGCGACGCTATCGACAAGCTGTATTTCAAATCGCTTACCGATGATAAAGTGAATATGAACAAGGACGATTTCTGCATATTCATTGCCGCCGATAAGGATAACGGCGTTCTTACCATTACCGATAACGGCATCGGCATGACAAAGGACGAGCTTGAAAACAACCTCGGAACTATCGCAAACAGCGGCTCGCTTGCTTTTAAGAACGAGAACAGCGGCGCAGAGGATATAGATATCATAGGTCAGTTCGGCGTAGGCTTCTATTCGGCGTTCATGGTGGCTAAGGAAGTTGAAGTCCGTTCAAAAGCATACGGCGAGGACAAGGCATATGTATGGAGATCAGAGGGTGTTGAGGGATATACCATAGAAGAATGTGATAAGGATACCGTCGGTACGGAGATACGTCTTAAAATGAAAGAAAACACCGACGATGAGAGCTATGACGATTATCTTATGGAATGGAAGATAAAGTCCCTTGTAAAGAAATATTCCGACTACATCAGATTCCCTATAAAAATGGAAGTGGAGCATGACCACCTCAAAGAGGGAACAGGCACGGACGATATTCCGCCCGAATATATCACTCACAGTGAGATCGAAACTCTCAACAGTATGGTGCCGCTCTGGAGAAAGAGCAAGAACGAGATAACCGACGAAGAATACAACAAATTCTACCGTGAAAAATTCTACGATTACAACGAACCGCTTGCTCATATCCACACCAAAGCCGAAGGCACCGCCACATATGACGCTCTGCTTTATATCCCCTCGGAAGCGCCTATGGATTACTATACAAAGGAATATACAAAGGGATTGCAGCTTTTCTCCAGCGGCGTGCTTATAATGGATAAATGCGCCGACCTGCTGCCGGATCACTTCTCTTTTGTAAAGGGTCTGGTAGATTCGCAGGATCTGTCGCTGAATATTTCCCGTGAAATGCTCCAGCACGACAGACAGCTGAAACTCATTGCAAAGTCGCTTGAAAGAACTATCAAGAACGAGTTGAAAAAAATGCTCACAAACGACAGGGAAAAGTATGAAAAATTCTGGAAATCGTTCGGATTGCAGATAAAATTCGGCATATACAACGGCTATGGCGTAAATAAGGATCTGCTGAAAGATCTGCTGCTTTTCCACAGTTCGTTTGAAAAGAAGCTTGTTACACTGGACGAATATGTTTCCCGAATGAAAGAGGATCAGAAATATATCTATTACGCTGCCGGCGAAAGCGTTGCCAAGATAGACTGTCTGCCGCAGACGGAAGTTGTCAAGGACAAGGGCTATGAGATACTCTATCTTACCGAAAGCGTGGACGAATTTGCTATTCAGATGCTGATGAACTATGAAGAAAAGCAGTTCAAGTCAGTTTCCGCTTCCGACCTTGATATAGAAACTCCCGAAGAAAAGGAAGAATTTAAAAAGCTCGCCGAGGATAATAAGGATCTTTTTGCCTGCATCAAGGAAGCCCTCGGAGACAAGATCAAGGAAGCAAGGCTGTCGGAGAGGCTCAAAACGCACCCATGCTGCCTGACGAATGAGGGACAGATATCACTTGATATGGAAAAGACCTTTGCGGCAATGCCTAACAACGATCATTCCGTCAAGGCTGAAAAAGTTCTTGAACTCAATCCGGATCATGCAATGTTCAAGACCCTCCAGAAGCTGTACGAGACCGATAAGGAAAAGCTCAAAGCCTACAGCAAGATACTTTATACACAGGCTCTGCTTATTGAGGGAATGACGATAGATGATCCTCTGGACTTTTCCGAGCTTGTATGTGATCTTATGATAGAAAAAGCATAATATAATAAAAAGCCGCCGGTCGATCCGGCGGCTTTTTGTATCGGTCTATTTTATAAGGAAAGCCTTTGCACCGTGGCTTTTCAGCTTTACATCAAAAACATTTGCAGAGGGGAATTTTTCTCCGCCCCACAGCTCGGTAATCTCCGAACAGTTTTCAATTTCAAGATCGAAAAGGGAAATTCCGATCTCGCTGTCCTTTTCCCCCGCGTTGAAAACGGCAGCGTACTGTCCGCCCTCTGAATTTACAGCTGTCCATAGAATATGCTCGTTCCCGTTAATTATTCTCCTCCACACCGGGTGGGAATGACGGGAATTTTTGTGCATTTTCAGTATTCCTTCATTTGTGATAAGGCTCATGGTGAAGTCGTCAAAGCCTGTCATTTCCCCGCCTATCATAAGCGGCGAACGGAAAATGCTCCACAAAGTCAGCATGGTGATCTGCTCGTCTTGTGTGAATTTCGTGCGGTTTTCGCTGCCGTAATCCTGTAAAATAGGTCCTATTGGCAGCATATCCGCGTCGGGATAATGTCCTGCGCCTGTGTGTATGCACCATTTTTCCGCACGGGAAAACATATCGTAAAGAAGCTCCCACTTGTCCCAGAAATCATCGGTAATTCTCCACATATTTGCAGTTTGCTTGTAAAGTTCCGCTTTTTCAACAAGTGCAGGTCCGGGGGAAAGACTGAAAACCATATCCCGTCCGCAGCTGCGGAGACATTCGCTCATAAGAACAAGCTCCGTTTCCTCGTGGGGAAGCTCCCGGCAGATGTCGTCGCATTTTATAAAATCAACGCCCCACGAAGCGTAAAGCTCAAAAATACTGTCGTAGTATTCCTTTGCGCCTTTTTTGTCGGGGTCAACGCCGTACATATCGGTATTCCAAGCGCATATGCTTGAAGTTTTTGCTATCTGACGTGCAGTAACGTCCGTGCCTTTTATGGGAGTGTTCCTATGCACAGCCTGACGGGGAATACCGCGCATGATATGTATGCCGAATTTCAGACCGAGGGAATGAACATATTCCGCAAGGGGAGCAAAGCCCTTTCCTCCTGCCGCCGAGGGGAAACGCTTTTCGGAGGGAACAAGACGGGAATATTCGTCCATGCAAAGCTCCGTAAAGGGCTGATATTCATGATTTTTTGCGTCGGGAGCGCTCCACTGAATGTCAACGACAACATATTCCCAGCCGTATTTTTTAAGATGTTTTGCCATAAAATCGGCGTTCTGCCTTACGATATCCTCGGTGACGGCTGCGCCGTAGCAGTCCCAGCTGTTCCAGCCCATTGGAGGCGTCAGAAGTTTCATATAAAAGTTCCTTTCTGTATTTATAATATTACAATTTTACCTCACTTTCGGAAACACACTCCTCAAGCGGCGTATTTGCACTTTCAAGAATTTTTTCTTTCATTCCCGGTATAGAACATAGGTATAATGTTTCCATTAAACCTCTATAATCACTCTCACTCATCAAAACTGCATTACCGTCATTTGTGCTTATATTTACAGGCTCATTAAATAAAACAGTTTGTTTTATCATATCATAAATATTTTGACTGAAGTCGGTCACATTTGTATTTATCATAAGATCACTCCTAAATATATGTTTATTTATATTATACCATATTTTTATATTTAGTCAATTGTAATTTATCTCCAGACCGGAAAATTCCGCGGTATTGTTCCCCACTGCGTAAAGTCCGAGAACAACGCCTGTAAATCCGCCGGAAACTTCGCTGGAAAGATACTTTGACTGTCCGCTGCCGAGATGAGTTTCAACGCCGTTTTCAGAAATATAGAAATTATAGTTTATGCTGTCGGAACGGATAATAAGTTTTGCATTTCCGGAAGAAATTTTCACCGCATTCTGAATATGCTTGATATCACCGATATTAAGTTTCAGAACGGCTTCAAAACCGTTTTCAATTTTGCGAATTGCAATATCGTAATGCTCGCTTTCACACATATAAACGGTAATTCCGACCTCTCCCTTGTCAACGGAAATATTCACCGACATTTCCATATCAAAATCACGCTGGCGGATACCGACAAATGTGGGGGAATCGGTTTCATCAAGGGTGATATCCGTTCCGTGAAGAACGGCTTTGCTGTCGGAAAGTTCGTAATTTTCCATGTGCGGGTGACGGAGGAAACACCAGTCAATGTTCCAAGCGGTATTCTCAAACGTGTAGAGCTTTTTCTCGTCCTGTGTGAAATCTCCTGCAATTTCGTATTCTTTGTCGGTAGTTCCGTCCTTTCCCGCGGTAAACCAGCCGTCAGCGCCGAATTTTACCGGAGTAAGGAAAACTTCTCTTCCCAGATGATGATATGGAAGCCACATATGTATCTGACGGAAACCAAGGGAAAGGATATGCCAGTCACCGTTTTTATCCTGTATCAAATCGCCGTGACCTATGCCCTGAATTATTTCCGGAGCTTTGCTGCGGTTGGTAAGAACAGGATTATGCGGATAATTTTCAAAAGGTCCCCATATGGAGCCGGAGCGGCAGTAGGTTATCATATGACCGTATTCTGTGCCGCCCTCCGCAGCCATAAGGTAATATGTTCCGTTTATTTTGTACATATGCGGGCTTTCAAGATAACGTCCGCCCGAACCATGCCAGATACATTTTGACGGCGAAAGTTTTTCGCCTGTTTCAATATTTATCTCGCACTGGACAACGCCGTGATCGCCGCTGTCGTCGCTGCCGTTGCTGATAAAATAAGCGCGGCCGTTTTCAAAATACAAAGACGGGTCTATGCCGTCCTGCGCAACGGTCACCGGGTCGGACCATTCGCCGCGGATATCGTCGGTGTAAACGTAAAAATTCTCGTGTGTGGTGTCGTTGGTGGTGACCATGTAGAAACGTCCGTTGTTATAACGTATAGTCGGAGCGAACACTCCGCCGGAGCTGTTGATCTTTTCAAGCATTACCTGACTTTTTCTCGTGAGCACATGACCTATCTGCGTCCAGTTCACAAGGTCGCTGCTTTCAAAAAGGGGAACTCCGGGGAAATACTGAAAAGAACTGCTGACAAGATAATATTTTCCCTCGGCAAAGCATACGCTGGGGTCGGGGAAAAAGCCTTTTATAACCGGGTTGGAATATTTCATAACCGTTCGCCTCCGCAGGAAATCGTTTTCTTTATTATACAATAACATGGGAAAAATTGCAATAGAAATATATCGGCATTTTTTGGTTTATTCAAATAAACCAAAAATATTACTCAAAATTTGTGCGATATTTTTATTGACAAGATCGGTCTATCGTGATAAACTTATTTTCAGAATAAGGTTTATTGCAATAAACCAAACTGAAAGGAACGATATCAATGGAAGAATATAAACTTTTTGACGCGGAATACAGGTTTTTAAATGTGATATGGGAAAGCGAACCGGTAAATTCCACGGCACTGTCAAAACTCTGCCTTGAAAAATTAGGCTGGAAAAAATCCACAACGTTCAGCATGATAAGAAAGCTGTCGGAAAGAGGCTTTATACAAAACGAAAATGCCACCGTTACGGCGATCGTAAAGCGCGAACAGGTGGCAAAATATGAAAGCGAAGCGGTGGTGGAAAAGAATTTCGGCGGTTCATTGCCTGCGTTCATAGCGGCATTTCTGGACGGCAGAAAAATTACTCCCGAGGAAGCCGCAGAGCTTAAAAAAATGATCGACAACAGCATCGAATAAGGAGGAAACACCATGTGGGAAATTATTTTGCAGACGGTCCTGAAAACAAGCATGATCGCAGCAATTGCAGCGGTAATTGTAATGCTCCTAAGGATACCGTTGAAAAAAGCTCCGCACCGTTGGTCATATCTGCTGTGGGCGGTGGTATTTTTTCGCTGTCTGTGTCCCGTATCATTTGAAAGCGGAATAAGTATCTTTAACGCAATTCCAGATGAACAGCCGGCTTTTTCACAGACTGCCGATGTAGTTTACATTGACAGCACGGAAATTTACAAGGACTACAGTGCAAATGCTGACAATTATTCGGCAGAAAATACGGAAATTCCCGAAGAAAAAAGCACGGGTAAAATTCTTGTTATAATATGGCTGGCCGGAACGGCTGCAATGCTTTCATACGGAATTGTTTCATACATAATTTTAAAGTCACGGCTTAAAACAGCGGTGAAAATTTCCGGCAATATTTATGAAACGGACGGATTTTCTTCGGCATTTTCGGCAGGGCTTTTCCCTGCAAAAATATATATCCCGTCAGGATATTCCGAGGAACAGCAGCGGTTTATGATAGTCCACGAAAAAACGCATATAAAACGCCTTGACCATATTTCAAAAACAATTGCGTTTATAGGACTGTCGATACACTGGTTCGATCCGTTCATATGGGCATCGTTTATCCTGATGACAAAGGATATGGAATTATCCTGCGACGAAGCGGTGCTCCGTCAGCTCGGCGCAGAGGAAAAGACCGCATATTCCCGGACGCTTTTGCAGGCGTCAATGAAAAGAAGCGGGATAATTTCACTCCCCACCGCATTTGCAGAAAAAAGCATAAAGGAACGCGTTAAAAATGCTCTTTCATACAAAAAGCCGAAAGTGTTCGTTACCGTAATTGCAGTAATTGCAGTAATAACGGCATTTACAGTGCTTGGAACGAACGCGGTAAAAAAGCCTGACAATGACGGCGATAATGAGATCCTGCTGACAAATTATCTTACGCCAATAAATACAGGCGAGGAACAGGTATATATAATAAATGAAAAGTCAGCCGATATTGCAGGGATAGACGTTTGCGGAATAATAAAGGACGAAGTATTTCTATTAAAATATGCAGTCAGCGAAAAAATTGATATAACTTTTGATGTTCTACCGTCAGATATTTACAAGGTATATATTGACGATCTGAAAATTATAAAAAACAGCAGCGGCGAAAAACTTCTTGAAGTGTCAATGATAGTTTATACCGAAAGTGAAGAAACCACCGACAAGGTTCCGGTCACAATAAACGAAGAAATAGACACCGGAATGGTAGGAGGAAACAACAGTCAATTCGATGTATGGGCGCAGATAAAGCCTTCATATCAGGAAAATTTCAATGCGGTGGGGCTTGTTCTTTGCGGCTTGGAAAATGCGGAAGTTTATATTAACGGAAATATTGATGCTTCGGAAAGCGGCACGGATAATTATTCCGAAGATAACGTGATTTTTGATCCGTATACAGCCGTGCTTGACCCGGATTTAAAATATCTTGAGTCAGATCTGCAAGCGAATACATTTTATCTGCTGAATGAGATCCCCGGTACGGATATAAGGCTGTACGGCTCGTACGGTAACGGTATGCAGGTAATTATAGAGCATGACGGGATAAGAGATCTTTTCGATCAGGTATGGTCTCCTTTGCCATTTAAGGCGGATATTTTAGCTGCATACGGCGACTATGACGGTGACGGAAAAAAGGAAATTTCCGCAGTGTACAATACAGGTCACGGAACGGGTGTCTCTGTTTGGCAGTTTGTTATTTATAAAATGAATGATGACGGGCATTTTGAGGATATCCGCACGGACGCTGACGCTATCGGAGAAGCGTTCAGGAATGCAGTGGATATTTCGGTAGATAACGGAACAAAAAATATTTCCTACACAGTCGGCGGAAAAACACGCACAAGCAGCTATGCGGATAATTTTGCAGATGAATATTACGGCGGCAATGTGACAAGCGAGGATATCAGATTTACGGATCAGGTGCATTTTACCCTTGACGGGGATAAGATATTTTGCAGCGTTGTTCCGGGACTTATCACAACATATTACGGAGATGAGCTGACAGGGGAAGTAAAATTTGACGGAAAGAATTTTTCAATTGAAAATATAGGTTTTGCCTGAATTATTTATCTAAACTCTCAACTCTCAACACTCAACTCTGTAAAAAAATTTCCCGTCCCCGATTTTTCGGGAACGGGTATTTTTTATCTGACTGAACCGTTATTTTTGTCATTTCCGTCGCCGCCGTCGAAAACATCGCTTACGATATCTTCAGCTCCGGTAACAACATCGTCTACCATGTCGTTGATATCTGTGCCGACTTCCTCGAGGAAACCGTCTCCGTCAACATCTCCCGTTTCAGAGCCGGTCTTTGACTCGCTCTGAGTTGTGGTTGCAGTCGTGGTCTGGCTCTGGGAAGTAGTGGTCTGCGACTCATTTCCGCTTCCGCTTCCGCTGTCCGAAGAACAGCCTGTGAGCATAGCCGCGGAAGCAAGTATGCAGACAAGTGCTGAAATTACTTTCTTCATTGAAGCTTCCTTTCCCGCAGGGGTTATGCTTTCTGCGTCCTGTTATCCGTCTGCCGCAAACCTTTTTAACGCGGTTTTATATCCGGAAACAGGCATACGCTTTGTGCGGAACAGGAAGTGCACGGAACAGCCGTTATCGAGCGTTCTGATAAATATACTCCTGCGTTTTCCTGTGCTGGCTTATCTCTTCCGCATAGTCCCGATATTTTTCGGGAATATTGCCTGCATTGCCGGATACATATATAACATATCCGTTTTCGCTGACAATATTCCTCGGCTGCATATTCCTTATAATGTCAGCAAGTCCTTTATAGTAGGTGTTGCTGAGATATACGCTGTTGTTGCATTCTGAGGCGCTGCTGTCAATATTATTTAAACGGACACGTCCGTTGAACATAGCCGGTGTGTCGAGCGGAACGCCTGTTGTAAGCTGCGTCCATTCCTGCTGCGTGAAAAGCGCGATCTGATTGTACCCGTATTCTTTGCTTAAAGGCTCAAGGATCTCATAGTCGGTAAGATTCTCTTTCCTTTCAATGGTAAAATCGTATTCCGAAAGAAGTGAAAGGGTATTTGTGAATGATTCGGGTATATAAATGCTGTTGCCGTAATAACTGCGGTATGTGTATTCGTTGACAAGCTCGGAATGATAATAATTGTCGCTGTTTATCGCCATGATATCCTTTGCGTAAGCCTTTGCTAAAGCGTCGTAGAAACCATGTTCATAAAGATATCGGCAGCTTACGCTTTGTTTTTCGCCGTAGCCGTTAAGATAAAGAACATCTGATACGTCGCCGCCGTCCCCGTAATAATAGTCCCCGTAATAATAATCACTTCCATAACTTTCAAGTTTGTTCTTTATAGTAGCATTTTCGCTCAATATCTTATCCGTATACAGCTTCGCCGTCTGTTCTTTGTATTCGTCCGAAAGATCTATTCCCGCAAGCTGATGAAATGCACCTGTGGAAATAGTATTGTAGTTTCTGACCATAGTTCCGCCGGTTATAAGGTGGTATTTTATTGTTATTCCGGATACTGACGCATGATCGCCCTCAACATCGAGCCGGTATCCGTTGTTCCCCGGTCCGTAATAATCCGGCACATAACTGTCAAGATATTCCCGATAATCGTCAAGGACGTTTTTGTGCATATTTATGACCGCTTCTATATTGTCACTGTCTCTTAATGTGACAAAGCTGTAGCCGTCATATACCTTGAAATCTTCATAAGCGCCCGAATAATCTATTTCCACCGCGGCAACGCTGAGTTTTGAGGGAACTCTCCACTGCGTGCCGAAACCGTTCGTAGCTTCCGCGATAGATGTCAGCGCGAACGCCGCCGCTATCGTTACGGCATATCTTATTGCGGAAAATATTATCCTGCGGAAGCCTCTGTTTGCAACTACTTCAAAAATAAGGTAGATTATCGCCGTTGTTATCAACATTCCCATGAACGAAAAGCGGAGAACGGAATAAATGCTGAATGTTGCTCCCGTGAGGATAATGTAATACGCCAGCTTGAAAACAAAGGGCTTTGTTACCTGTTCCGCGCGGCGTTTTCTATACAGGAAGAATGCCAGCGCGCCGAGAGCTATAGTCAGCAGAGTGAAGATGATAAGCCATTTTCCTATGGTGATAAAACCGTAAATATTGTTTTCCGCCCACATTACCGCAGCCATTATTCCGCCTGCCGGACATATGGACATAATGATGTCATAAGCGTACTGTTCCGCATCAACGCCGTAAACATCATTGAACAATGAAAAAATTACCGCAAGTACCGTTACCGGAACGATTATATTTACAAGTATAGAATATGCGATACATTCAAATTTATTTCCGCAGCAGACTGTTATCAGCACGGACAATGTGTAAAGCATAAGCATTGTAAGCGTTCCGCAGACGATAAGTTTTAAATGCATGGGAACTATTTCGGAAAATATATCGCAGATAAATGATGAAGAAATATTATAATATGACGACACCGTATAATAAAACTCATGTCCTTCAAGGAACAGCATTGCAAAGCCGTCCATAAGCAGGGCGATCACTTGTGCCGCAAAAAACGGTCCCATATAAACGGAAAGTCCGGACATAAAATTTGAGAAAAATCTCTGGTTCGTCGTCAGCGGCAGGGAAAATCTCATATCCACCACCGAACGGCTGTAAAGACATTTGAAGCTGTCCACGGCAATTATTATGCCCATAAATCCTGCCGCCGCAGTGGTGAAACAGCCTATTACAAAATACATTTCCGCATTGCCGCCGTATCTGTCTCCGCTGATAGTTCCGATCATAGCGGAAAGCAGCACCGCAGGCGCGGCAAGCAGATGAAGTATAGTCAGCATGATAAGCATTTTTTTGCTTGACTTTACATTGCATTTCCAGTTGTGAAAAACCGGGGAATATTTTCTCTGTTTCGTATTTGCGGTGTTGTTTTCGGATAAATTACTTGATGCCGTTGTAGTCATAACCCATACCCTCCATTTCGTAGATAAATACTTCCTCAAGCGTGAGTGGTATCATATCAAGGACTTTCGGTTTTTTCTTTTCAAGCTCCGCGCGGATCTCCTCTTCTTCGCCCTTGATGATAAGATAGATAATGCTCTGGTTCTTTTCAAAGTGGAGAACGTTCAGCCCCTCGAAGTCCTTTTCGGTAACGTCTCCCTCAAACGCAGCCTGAACCTTCTGTATACTTCCCTTAACGCTGTCAAGGTCACGGTTGAAAAGCAGCTTTCCCTGATGTAAAAGAGCCGCCGTGTCGCAGACCTCGTTTATTTCTTTCAGGTTGTGACTGGAGATTATCGCCGTCAGCTTCCGGTCAAGCATTGCGTCCACAAGCATACGCTTTACTATAATTCTCATTGTCGGGTCAAGACCGTCAAACGCCTCGTCAAGGAGCAGGTAATCCGTTCCGCTGGCAAGTCCGGTAATTACAATTGCCTGACGTTTCATGCCCTTTGAAAATTTATCCATGCGTTTCCCGTAGGGAAGTTTTATCATCTCATTCAGCCTGAAAAAAGTGTCGTCGGAAAAGTTGGGATAAAATCCCTTGTAATAATCATGCAGATCGCCTATTGTCATTTTTCCGAACTGCACCGTTTCATCGTTGATGAAAAACACACGGTTCTTTACCGAAACATTGTCGTAAACAGGTTCGCCGTCAATAAGCACTTCGCCCTCCGTCTGCTTGTAAACTCCCGACAAAAGCCGTAGTATAGTGGATTTTCCCGCGCCGTTCGAGCCCAGCAGACCGAACGCCGTTCCCTCCGGGATAGTCAGGTCAACGCCGTTCAGCGCACTGAAATCGTCAAAATTCATTTTTACGTTTTTAAGTTCTATCATTTATCTGACCGCCTTTCTTTGATTTTCCCCAAATCATTCTTCGTAATTTTCAACATATTCTTCAAGACAAATGCCCTCCGAATGGATAATTTCCGCATTTTCCTTTCCCACATAGCGGTAATGCCACGGCTCGTAGTCATAGCCTGTTATCTTAACCTTGTTGGCAGGATAACGGAGAATAAAGCCGTATTTATAGGCGTTTTCCGCCAGCCAAGCGTAAACCTCCTCGTTATCCGACTTGGTTTTGTCCGCATTTATGTCCACTGCAAGACCTAACTGGTGTTCGCTTGTACCCACCACTGCTACCTGTTCGGCGGCGAGCCTTTCTGCGATCTTTTTGCTGCACCCGTCATGCATGAATGCTTCTATCTTGTCGTCCATGGCTTTCTGCTGGGCTTCGGCAGTCCTGTACCCCTCTCCCACAACGGGGTAAATTCCCTGCTCCCGCATATCGTCAAACATTTTTTGCAGATCGGGATAAATTCTCGAATCCACGCTCTGACCGTTTGAAAGCTCCGTAAGCTCCGTTTCGTAATTTTCGGGAATGGGATTGCTGCCGTTCACAAGTATTAGAAAATTTTTCTCACCGTCCGAAATTTTATATTCCCTGACGGTATTGTCTGCAACGATACTTTCGTGATCGTTATTTAAATGATCTTTTATAATTATTATCTCGAATACCGCAAAGACCGCAAGTATTACGGCATAAATGACCGAGATGCGGTTCTTACGCTTTCGGGAATTATGAGCCCGGCTTGGCTTCTTCCCCATTTTCCTCACGCTTTCCGTTATTTTCTATATTTTTCAGGCGTTCTGCAAGCTCATCGGCGGTCGCTCCGGCATTAACGGCTTCGGCTGCGGCTTTGTCAAAATCGGCAAGAGCCTTTTCTTTTACGCCGTTGGTGTTCAATCCGGCAACGAAGCTGCCGCGTCCTGCAAGAGAGTATATTACGTTGTCCCGTTCAAGAAGCTGAAAGGCTTTTGAGACGGTGTTAGGATTTACTCCCAGCGATTTTGCAAGTTCTCTTACGCTGGGGAGCTTATCATCTGTTTTCAATTCTTTTTTCAGGATAAGTTCGACTACTTTTTTATAGAGCTGTTCATATATTGGCGTTCTGCTTTGGAGGTCGATATTATACATTTTATCACCCTTTCCATGTACTAACTGTACTAATTGACATAATACAGTTATAACACTATCGGATACATATGTCAATAGTGAAAATGAAATTGTAACCAATTTGTAATATTTACGGAGCGTAGGCTTCCCCGCTTTTTTAAAAGAAAAATTAAAAAAACTCTTGCAATTTGATAAAGTATGTGATATACTATACTAAGTATCGTATCTTTAAACGGAGGTGTAAAATATGGAATTTGGCGCAATACAGATAATCGGCGGCGTAATTATGATCATAAGCAGCATTTTGCTTATAATAATAACTATCATGCAGGAACAGAAACAGCAGGATATGAGCTCTGCACTTTCCGGTCAGAGCGATAACTTTTTCGATAAGGGAAATGTTACCAGCTCCAGAGAACAGGCTCTTGCAAGACTTACCAAGCTGCTTGTAATTGTTTTCTTTGTGGTAACTGTTGCTGTAAATATTATCCCGGCTATTATAAACAGGATAAACGCAAGCTGAATAAAACCGCAAAGCCCTGTGTTTATGTGAACACGGGGCTTTTTTCATAATCCGGCACAGGCTCTTTTTATAAATTTGGAGGAAAATATGGCTGCTATCAAGGATATCTATAAAAACAGAATAAAAGCACAGCTCCATACGCTTTCCGGCAGAACGGGAACGACCTATAAACGGCTCTATTCCCTTTGCAAGGGCAGAAAGCCCGACGCTGCTGCGTTTGCACAGGCTGTTGCCGAATTAAAACGCGACGGTATCATATTTGAACATAAAAATTCCCTTATGCTTTGCGCCGACGCAGGACTTTTCCGCGCAGAGGTGGCAAGACTGAACAAGACTTTCGGATTTATTACGGACGAAAACGGAAACGAAATTTTCGTTCCGGGAAAATTTCTTATGGGAGCTATGCCCGGAGATAAGGTAATGGCAAGATTGCTGCCGGATTCGGACGGTGAAGATCCGCGCGGTCAGGTAGTTTCGATAACCGAAACAGGCTTTTCCGAATTTTCCGGAGTGGTAAAAAAAATAAACGGACGATTCTGCGTGCTGCCCGACGACATTTCCGGAGAACCTATAGATATCTCCGGTATTGAAGTTCCGGTAAGAGCAGGAGATAAAGTTCTTGCGGAAATATGCCGCAGAGGCGAAAGACATTCCGAACACAGAGCTAAGATAACAGGTATCTTCGGCGACAGCGGAAAGGCTTCAAGCAGCGCTGATGCTATCCTTTACATGAGCGGCATAGAAACGGAGTTTCCGTCAGAAGTCCTTGACGAAGCAAGACAAGCGGAACACAAAGGTATTCCTGACACGGAAATATCAAGGCGGCTCGACCTGC
Organism: uncultured Clostridia bacterium; assembly: GCA_947627905.1. GTDB lineage: Bacteria > Bacillota > Clostridia > Oscillospirales > Ruminococcaceae > RGIG8773. The sequence continues at coordinate 3,162 of CANQXX010000035.1, read as the reverse complement.
GTGACAGTATCATTTTCACTATCGACGGCGCGGACACAAAGGATATAGACGACGCGGTATCAATTGCCAGAACATCGGACGGCTGGGAGCTGGGGGTTCATATCGCAGACGTTTCCTTTTATGTAAAAGCAGGCTCGGCGCTCGACAGGGACGCTATGCTTCGCGGTACGTCGGTATATTATGCGGATAAGGTAGTCCCTATGCTCCCAAAGGAGCTTTCAAACGGAATATGCTCGCTTGAACCGGATAAGGACAGGCTTGCTTTTTCCTGCCTGATGAAACTGGATCAGGAGGGAAAACTCGTTTCGTATAAATTCAGCAAATCCGTGATACGCTCAAGAGTAAAAGGCGTTTACAGTGAAATAAATACCATTCTTGAATGTATAAAGACAGGCGGGAAAATTCCCGACGATCTTGCCGTAAAATACAGCGGTCTTACGGAAACAATGCTCCTTATGGACGAATTGGCAGCCATACTTACGGCAAACAAGCTGCGCCGCGGAGCTCCGCAGATAGATTCGCCGGAATGTAAACTTATCATTGATGAAAACGGCGTCTGCACAGATGTAAAAAAGCGCGGACGGGGCAGGAGCGAACTGATAATAGAGGAATTTATGCTTATGGCAAATACCTCTGCTGCAAGGCTTGCAAAAGAACGCGGCATACCTTTCGTTTACCGCGTCCATGAAGATCCCGCTCCGGAAAAAGTGCAGGAGCTTGTGGATATGCTTTCGCGCATGGGTGTGCAAGTGCCTCATTTTACCGATGTAAAGCCCGGACATCTTGCGGAAATACTTGAAAAAACAAAGGATATGCCGGTTTCCCCCATGATAAACAACATGGTGCTGCGCTCTATGGCAAAGGCAAAATATTCCGATGAGCCTCTGGGACATTTCGGACTTGTGCTGGAAGATTATTCTCATTTTACATCGCCTATAAGGAGATATCCGGATCTTGCCATACACAGGATATTGACGGATCTTTGCTACAATAAGCAGAATGAGCGGTATATTACAAAGCGTTATACGGCGTTTGCGGCGGAAGCGGCAAGGACGTCCTCGGAATGTGAGCTCAGGGCAATGCGTGCCGAACGGAGCTGTGAGGACTGCTATATTGCGGAATATATGTCCGCTCATATAGGCGAAAGTTTTGAAGGGACAATATCGTCGGTACAGGAATACGGCTTTTTTGTTGAACTTCCGAACACGGTGGAAGGACTTGTCCGGATAGATTCTTTAAAGGGCGGCAGGTATGATTTTGACGGCAGGTATGCGCTTACGGAAGCCGGCAGACCGGTCTACAGCGTTGGAGATAAAGTGAAAGTTATCTGTTCGGCGGCGGATATTTCCTCCGGACAGGTGGATTTTGTCATAGACGGATAAATGTCCGGAGCGGCTTTCAGCCGTTGACTTTCCGGCATGGCGGTGATATAATTTAATAAGCATTTTTCAAAGGAGAAATTTTATGGAATATCTTAAACAAGGCAATGATATTCTTCTTAAAACTGCCGATCTTGACCTTGACGAAACTCTTGACTGCGGTCAGGCTTTCCGTTGGGAACGTATCGGGAGCGGGTCTGACTGCACCTATCACGGCTTTATGCTGAATACACCGCTTACCGTTTCTGCCGAGAATGATCATTTCCGCTTTTTTGATACGGACGAGGAAACGTTTTTAAATGTATGGGTGCCGTATTTTGACCTGGAAACGGACTATTCCGATATAAAACGCATACTTTCCGAAGATCAGGCTCTTTCAAAAGCCTGCGCATATGCCGGAGGGATACGCATACTCCGGCAGGACAGCTGGGAGGCGCTGTGTTCGTTCATAATCTCGCAGAACAACAACATTCCGCGGATAAAGGGCATAATCGGACGGTTGTGTGAAATGTACGGCGGATTTCCGGATATTTCACAGATGAAAGACATCGTTCCGGACGATCTTGCGCCGCTGCGGGCAGGTTTCAGGGCAAAATACATAGCAGACTGCGTAAAAAAACTGAATGACGGCGAAATAGTTCTTGATGAAATAAAGGATCTTCCTACGGAGGATATAAGAAAAATTCTTATGACGATAAAAGGCGTCGGTCCGAAAGTCGCGGACTGCGCCATGCTATACGGAATGTACCGTATAGACTGTGTTCCTATGGACGTATGGATGAAGCGGGTCATGGAGCAGTTCTATCCGGAGGGCTTTCCGGAATTTGTTCTGCCTTATGCCGGCATAGCGCAGCAGTATCTTTTCCATTATATGAGAACAGGTAACTGAAAGGAGTTATTTTATGCGTGAAAGTATTTTAACTATCCCGATAAGTGAGATCCTTGAACCAAAGGAAGGCTGTCCTATCTGCCGTATGCGCGATATGTTAGAGCAGCGCACGGTGGAATATATAATGGGAGCGGCGATGATGGAGCCTGATGTCCGCATAGAAACGAACCGTGCCGGATTTTGTCATACTCATTTCCAGCAGATGTTAAAGCAGAAGAACCGTCTTTCCCTTGCGCTCATGCTTCAGACGCATCTTGAAGAAGTGGACAAGCAGCTTTTTTCGCGGAAAAAACTTTTTGAACCGAAAAACGCCCGCAAAGCAAAGCTGTCGGAGATAAACAGCACCTGCTTTGTATGTGAGAAAGTGGACTGGGGAATGGAGCGGCTGATGAAGACGTTTTTTGAGATGTATTCGCAGAAAGATTTCAAAGAGCTTCTTGCTGAGCAGGAATTTATCTGTCTGCCGCACTATGATCTTGTGCAGTCGCTTGCGCCGTTATATCTGAAAAAGGACGAACTGGAAAGTTTTACAAAGCTGGCAGGAGATCTTACGGAGAAGTATATAGCATTATTATACAAAGATGTATCGCGCTACTGCACTATGTATGACTACCGCAATTCCGGAAAAGATGCTGACTGGGGAAATTCCAAGGACAGTATTGAAAGGGCAATAAAGTTTCTTGTTTCCAGAAATTGAGGTAAATGATAATTTGCGGGGAAGCCCCCGCGGGCAATGTCACCCCCAAAGTAAGTTGAAATAGTAAGCCGTTTGAACGTGTAGCCCCCTCAAGGGGGCGGGTATGTTGGGCGTTAAGCCTTAATATCTCAACTCTTAACACCAAATGATAATTTAGCGGAACAAAATAAAAAAACAATAGCTGGTCGAGCTGAGCC
>CANQXX010000034.1 GCA_947627905.1 uncultured Clostridia bacterium | reverse complement strand
TATAGTGACAATTTGAAAACTTTATCCCGGCAAAACCGTGTTATTACTTGTTTTCAGTGTTTTGCTCGGGGCTATAAAAGTATAGTAAGGGAGGATTTTAAAAGTGTATTTTTCTGATGATAAAGAATTATATAGTACAGTAGGCTTAAATATAAAACGGAAGCGCAAAGAAAAAGGTTTTACACAACAGCAGCTATGCGAAAAAGTTGGGATAAGTTTAAGCTATCTATCAAAAATCGAAGCTGCTAACTGTGATAAAAGTTTTTCACTTGCAATGTTGAACCAGATAGCCAATGCATTAAAAGTTGAAATAATAGAATTTTTCAATATATAAGTTGGGGGATAATATGAGATTAGAAGATGCACAAAAGAAAATTGACAGTATAGCCGGAAAAAGCTTTATCGAAATATTTTCAAAGGAAGATATACAAACGATTATCAGAAATAAGGGCAAATCCGGACAATTACTGGAATTGACTTTAGGAAAGAAATTAGATAGCGGTAATCTGGATTTTGAAAACGGAGAATTAAAAACAAACAAGTGTGATCACAACGGAAAACCGCTTGAAACTATATTTGTTACGCAGATTTCTTCAATTATTGACGAGTTAATAAATAAAAAGATATTTGAGAATACACATTTGTATGAGAAAATAAAAAATTTACTGTATGTTCCTGTATGCAAAGAAGGAACACCTGAAAATTGGTATTTTTTAAAACCAATACATATTGATCTTTCATCTGATAAATACGCTTATTTATTAAAGATATGGAAAGATGATTATTATTCTATCTGTGATCAGCTTATTAACCATATTGAACATTCAAAAGATGGCTTTATCCATACGTCTAATGGAAAGCATTTGCAGATACGTTCAAAGGACGCAAAAAATAGTAGTGGTAACTATAATCCTATATTTTCAAAAATATATGGAAGGTATGTATCAAATAAAAATCATGCGTTCTATTTTAAAAAAGATATGGTTGAAGAATTACGGAATAGATAACACATTTCATATTTAACTGGCGGTATGAGTTTATATGAGCATTTATACGAAATACACGGGTAATACACAATTCCTATATTATTTCGCTTATTTGCGTATCTGTAGTTGCGGTCGAAGAGGCTATGAAAGCGTAAAATTTCTTCACGGAACATCTAAAAATTAAAAGAAATAAAGAACAGGCGGCCGCTATTTTGCGGCTGCCTGTTTTGCTTTTGTATTCAAGGGATTTTTTAAAATTGCGTTTTAAAATCAATACATTTAAATATTTGCATTTATTTCTTTTAATATCTCAACAATTTCTATCTCACCGTCTACAAGCACTTCAATTATCGGCTCGTGACCGTCCTCATTCTGTCCGTTCCGCCAATAAATTTCCGCAAGCCTGAGATTTTCTTCTTCTGAAATCGTTCCGTCAAAGCATTTGTATGCGTCGCCATAATAGGAATTTCCGTTGACCTTTATCTTTGCAACACAATATGTAGGACGTCCGATACGGGCAAAATATTCACCCCACCGCACGGCTTCTTCATATGTTTTTGAAACATACAGCGCTGCCATGCGGGACGGATACTGCGGATATTTTTCCTTTCGTACTTTTTCTAACGCAAGTTCACGAAGAGCAACATCGACTTCGTGAGTCAATTCTACCCCTTCATATTTTTTCGGATCATTGTAAATATCCTCAACTGTACTCATCTGCGCATACACACGGTCATGCACACCGTTGGGATTATCTTCATTCAATAAAAATCGCTGCCCGACTTGTTTGGGCTTATCCGAAACTACATGATAAAAATACATATATCCTCCTGTCTTGGGAGAATTAAAAATTACCTATCCTCCCGAATTTTATTTGTTTTTTTCTTGTAAACATCAAAAACCCTCCTTTCCTGAAAATCAGCAAATTAATGCTTTAATGATGATATCATACATTTCCGGAAATGTCAAGCATTTCATTGTATTTGTATTTTAGCGGAAGATAATATATCAGCAGCATAAATAACGGCTGCTGCCATGATAATGCAGCTACATAAAAAATAAAATTTATTCCGCTAAGAATTATTCCCGCAATAAATGCAAATACCGAGGAAATTATAATAAACCATTTTGAAAATTTTACATCACTGTAAAGATCCGGGATTTTATTTATTATTTCTGAATTTTATTTTTTTAAAGATCATGTCAGATCCGCGTTTTTTAAAAAATATCGGAACGGTTTAAAATTACTGTCCCGATATTTTTAATAAATTTATTTTTTAGATATGATAAAACATTCCGCCGTTTTAAATTTATCTTTTTTGTCAGAACTGGCTTTCATGCCGCTTGAAGAAGTCTACACGCGGTTCAAGGAATTTAAGCTGATGTTCGCTTTCGCCCTTTAAAAGCGTGTCGGAAAGGGTATCGAAGATACCGTCCCAGTTCCATAACTCGTCACTGACGTTCATATAATCCCTTATCATTTCCGTACCGCCGGGAGCAATAGGGTGAAGAAGAACTGCCGCTGTCTTTATCATGTGGAATACATTGGTGAGCCACTTCCTGCGCAGCTCGTTATCATCAGCCTTGTCTGCTTCGGCTTTGGCTTTTGCCATGTATTTGCTTGCCTGACGGATATAGGAATCAAGCACATACGTTACCTGATGAAATTCAAACTTATACATGAACCTTTCATATTCCAGAACGGCTTTTTCCGAATTTGCAAGAATTTCTTCATCTACCGCGCCCACAGGCATTTTGCCGTCAAAGTATTTCTGAGCATCATAGAAGCAGGTGCGTATTATCCTGTTGAATACATTTGAAAGCAGGAAGCCTTCCTTTGTTACCGGGTCGCCCTCGTCGGGAGACGCATTTGGATTGAGCGGCTTGGGCTGGAAGCTGACGCTCCTCATGCCCAGTCCCAGACTGAGAAAATGCATTCTGAGCTGTTCCGCAGTATAGTAATTCAGAAGTTCCGCCGCCATAGGAGGCTTTACCGAACCGCTGCTTGAAGCCTTTTTATCAAGGAAAAGTATATGATGATTTGCAACAAGAATGGGGAGCTGAAGCTCACCGTCGGCAGGGTCACAGGAAAGATCTTCTCCCTTTTGCAGAGCCATGAACATTGCCATTTCGGCAATGCCGTAGAAGTATATGTTATCCTGACCTATAAACTGGTAGACCTGCGCGTCTTTGGAACACCAGAAATCCTTCCACTCATCACGGCTCCTGCCGATAGATTCAAGATATGCCTGAGTAAATGAAATAGGCGCCCAGAGAGACTCCGGCCATACCCATACGGTAAGCGGATCTTCACCTTCAAGAACGGGAGCGGGAACGCCCCATTCGATATTTCCCGTAAGTCTGAAAGGCACAAGGGTCTTGCCCGTTCTGAAACGTATTCCCTCGGAGGCAAGCACCGTGCAGGAATTTTCCCTGTCCTCAAGGGTGTCAAAAACTATGGTAAAGGAAGTTTTCTTTGGTTCTTCTATAAGTTTATGTGCGGCAAGACGATCCTTTATTTCATCATACTGTCCGCGGAAGTCGTTCATGATGTATATTACCGGAGGTTCAAGAAATTCGCCTATAGTCTTGTGCACTACCTGACGGACATTGTCTTTCCGGCGGATATTGTCGGTGTATTCACGCAGTATATCAAGATGTTCGGGAAGTCTGAAATACCAGTTCATAACATTCCGCATCACAGGTGTCTCACCGGTAAGCGTGCTTTTGGGATCAATAAGATCCTGCGGCATATACTGATGTCCGAGGTCACATTCGTCTGCATATCCCTTTTCGGACTGGCAGCCCTGAACCGGGCATTTTCCCACTACCTGTCTGCCGTTAAGGAATGTTCCTGCCTTTTCGTCATAGAACTGCGGAGTAGATATCATTTGCAGATGACCGTTTTCATAGAGCTTTCTTATGAACCAGTCGGAGACCTCATTGTGTATTTCCGCTGTTCTGCCAAGTCCTGACGCTCCGAAAAGGTTAAGGCTTATGCCGTAATCGTCCAGAGTTTTTTTCTGGCTTTCATGATTGGAACGTACAAAGTCCTTTATCGTGCCCGTATAGCCCTGCTCCTTGACAAGTTTTCTGTAGCTTTCAGCAATAGGCGAACCGTAGCAGTCCGTTCCGGAAACGAAGATAACGTTTTCCGCACCTATCCGGTCCCGCAGAAATCTTGCGTAAACGTCCGCGAAAACAAAAACGCCTCCGACGTGTCCGAAGTGCAGTTCCTTGTTTCCGTAGGGCATACCTCCGGTTATTACCGCTTTTTTGGGAAATTCGGGGCGGTTATCTCTTGAAACGGCTTTTTTGCCGATATTTTTGTTGTTATCCATAATTATCCTCCGATCATATTGGGATCTGAAATATGATCTGCAATTTTTGAGCAGGCAGATCGTTTTAAGAACAGCAGTATTTCCTGCCGGAAAATGATGTAAAAAGGCAATTACCCAGCAAATGCCGGACAAAGACTACCTACAGCTTTGTACGGCATTGACTTTAAACATGATTTGGATCATCAGCTGAGCGTAAGGATCGCAAGGTCACCGTTATTGTTCTGACCGGCATTCCTGATAGCGTAAATCACCTTGTTCATCAGTTTTTTATCGGAAGCCCTTACAGCGGTGTCAAAGGCACTTATTGCCTTTACGAATTTTTCGTCCTCTCCGTCGGGAACATAGCAGGTTATCATTATTTTTATTGCATTGTACAGCGAGCAGAAGAATACGAAATGATCCCAGAAATTAAATTCGGGATTTGCAAGAGGCAGCGAATATGTCCATACATAACTGATGGCAACGTTTTCGATGTATCTTGATTTTTCTCCGGTAACAAGATCGCTGTACTGCTTTCTCATAAGGAGATATTTTTTCATATCGGTCATTTTAAGCGTCTCCGGACCTGATACGCCGAGGTTTTTGTATATTCCTGCAAGGACCTCTTTATATGAAGGATCGGATTTGTTCAGCGATTTCAGCAGCGATATGCCGTCGGCAAGGGAATATCCGGGATTTGGACGTACTGCCTTGAAATATTCAAGAACAGGTTTGTGATCGGCGTCCGGTCTGGTAAAATCCTCGATAAACTTGGGTATAAGGTTTGGCTGACCCTTATCTATCATTCCCTGCACGGTCTTTACGGCGTAGTTAAGGAGAAGCAGACGCTTTTCAAAATGCATTCTTCTGTTCTGGAGCAGGCTCATGAACAGCGTTCTCATCTGCCAGTAATACTGCGCGTTGGGATAAATTTCAAGTATTTTCTTGCTTTGCTCTATGAATTGTTCGCTCTGTTCATCAGGCAGGTTGGTCATATTGTAAGCAAGGATATTTTCTTCTTTTATCAGCGCTCTTACTACTTCCTTGTGGCAAAGGCAGGGCGAATATTCAACAGCAGCCGATGAGACTATAACGTCACAGAACTCGTTTGGCTGCATAGGCTTCATCTGTTCGATAAGCTCTTTTAAAAAAGCGGGTGAAACAACAGGAAATCCCATAATTATGTTACTGTCCGCAGCGGCGGACAATTCTCCTTTCTTGTTATGCTTGAATAAATATGAGGAATAAAAAGTAAATTTCTGGAATTTTACAATTCCGTCTGAATAGATACCACACATTATTATACCACATATTTTTTTGAAATGCAATAGTTATTTGATAAATCTGCCTGATTAGGGCAATTTCAAATAATTATGAACGATATATTTATTAATATAGCTCCTTGCGGAATGTGATAAAATAGGTTATAATAGTTAAAGAGCGTCCGGAACAATGCCGGATAAATAAATGCCATTTTTAGGAAATAATATACTGAAAGGAAGAAACATATGCTTGAAAACGCGCTTTCGGACAAAGGAAGATCTGCCGATTATAAGGAGCTTACCGATGAACTTGAAAAAAATCTTTCAGCCCTGCAGCAGAAGATAAGGGAGAAAAAACTGCCTGTTATAATACTTCTCGAAGGCTGGGGCGCTTCCGGAAAGGGAACGCTCATTGCCGATGTGATAAAGCTGCTTGATCCGAGATTTTTCAAGGTTTATTCCACTATGCCGGCTTCCGAAGCGGAACGCCGCTATCCGATGATGAAAAGATACTGGGAAAAAATACCCGAATACGGGGCGCTGTCCGTTCTGGACAGAAGCTGGTATCAGGAGCTTGCCATTGCAAAAATGGAAGAGGGCATTTCCGATGAGGAATATGCCGACAGAGTGAATACAGTAAATACCTTTGAGCGTCAGCTTACCGACGACGGCTACCTGATAATAAAATTTTTCCTGCATATTTCCAGAAAGGAACAGAAAAAGCGTTTCCTGAAACTGAAAGAGGACAATGCCACAAAATGGCGCGTTACCGAGCTTGACAAAAAGCGCCACAAGAATTATGACGCGTATTACAAGCAGTTTGACGATATGCTTGAAAGGACCAATACCGAATATTGCCCTTGGAAGATAATAGATACCACCGACAGGAGATTTACACGCTTTCAGGTGTTCAATATCCTTGTGAGCCAGATAACCAACGCGATCAATTCTGAACGTACATATCCGGAAGTGCCCAAGGACGCCCTGAAAAAGTTTGACCTTATGCCTCCGGTAAGACTGGCGGATATAAAGCTGGAAAACAAGTCTCTCCAGCCCACAAAGTATGATGATGAGCTGAAAAAAGCACGCAAGGAGCTTGCGAGACTTCACGGAAAGATATACAAGCATAAAATTCCAGTTATTATGGTCTTTGAGGGCTGGGACGCTGCCGGCAAGGGCGGCGCGATAAAGCGTATCTCATATGCTCTCGATCCGCGCGGATACGAAGCCGTTCCGATCGCTGCGCCGGATAAAAAGGAGCTTAATCATCATTATCTGTGGCGGTTCTGGAACAATCTTCCCAAAACCGGACATATAGCCATTTTTGACCGCTCATGGTACGGCAGGGTAATGGTGGAGCGCATCGAAGGCATTACTCCGGAGAAGCGCTGCGCTATGGCATACCGTGAGATAAACGAGTTTGAGGAGGAGCTTATCCGCGAGGGAGCGATCATACTTAAATTCTGGCTGCACATCGACAAGGACGAGCAGCTCAAAAGATTCAATGCCCGTGCGAGCGATCCTCTCAAACAGTGGAAGATAACCGACGAGGACTGGCGCAACCGTGAAAAATGGGATAAGTATGAATCCGCAGTCAATGAAATGATAGCAAAGACTTCCACCAAAAAAGCTCCTTGGAACATTATCGAAGCAAACGATAAGCTCTATGCGCGCATAAAGGTAATGAATACCATTATAGGCGTCCTTTCGGACTATATAAAAAAGCAGGGACATTAACGGTCAATGGTTTACAGAAATATAACTGAGGGCAGGTTTATTTCACGTCCGAACAGGTTCATAGCATATGCGGAAATAAACGGCACTGTGGAAAAATGCCATGTCAGGAATACCGGACGGTGCAAAGAACTTCTTACGGAGGGCTGTACCGTCTGGCTGGACAGATCGGATTCTCCTGCCCGGAGTACAAAATATGATCTTGTAGCCGTGAAAAAGGGCGAAAGAATAATAAATATGGACAGCTATGCGCCCAACCGCGCGGCAGGGGAGTTTCTTCCGCTGCTGTTTCCCGGCGGAGATATCAGACCGGAATATACATGGGGAAATTCAAGATTTGATTTTTTTATTGTTTCCGGCACGGAAAAGATCCTTCTTGAAGTCAAGGGGGTCACTCTGGAAAAAGACGGGATAGCTATGTTCCCGGACGCTCCTACGGAACGCGGCGTAAAGCATCTTAACGAGCTTATCAAAGCCGCTTCGGAGGGATATAAGGCGTATATGCTTTTTGTGATACAGATGAAAGGCGTAAAATATTTCACCCCGAACAATGAAACTCATGCGCTGTTCGGGGAGACCTTGAAAAAAGCCGCTTCAAGCGGAGTGGATATCCTTGCTTACGACTGTATCGTCACGCCGGACAGCATAAAGATCAATGAAAGAACGGAGATACGGCTATGAACTGTGAAAGCTGTGTATATTATGTCTACGATGAGGAATACGGTTCGTATTCCTGCCTTGTGGACCTTGACGAGGACGAGATGATGAGATTTCTCAGCGGAAGCAATTATAACTGCCCGTACTTCCGCCTTGACGACGAATACGGCGTAGTCCGCAGCCAGATGTAAAGCGTCTGCCGCAGATCAGCTGCTTCCACTTTTTATGCTGAGATATGCCTTTCCTTTGTTGATTTTGTGGAATTATGAAAATATACTTGCTTTTTTGATGATAAAAAGGTATAATAGTAATTGTATTTTATTTTTCGATATTTTGGGTATGGAGGAAATCATTATGCCGATAAAGTACATATTTGTAACGGGAGGCGTTGTATCCGGTCTCGGAAAGGGTATCACAGCCGCTTCTCTCGGACGACTTCTCAAAGCCAGAGGATACCGCGTAACGATACAGAAATTTGACCCGTACATAAATCTTGATCCGGGTACTATGTCGCCGTATCAGCATGGAGAGGTATTCGTTACGGACGACGGCGCCGAGACAGACCTTGACCTTGGTCACTATGAGCGCTTCATTGACGAAAATCTTTCTGTCAATTCAAATGTAACAACAGGAAAAATATACTGGACCGTGCTTAACAAGGAGCGCCGCGGAGATTACCTCGGCGGAACGGTGCAGGTAGTTCCCCATATCACGAATGAAATAAAGGACCGCGTTTACCGCGTGGGAAAGGAAGCTAATACCGATATAGTCATCACAGAAATAGGCGGTACTGTCGGAGATATCGAATCAACACCGTTCCTTGAGGCTATACGTCAGGTAGTTACCGAAGTAGGACGGGAAAACGCAATGTATATCCATGTTACTCTCGTTCCTTACATTGCCGGCTCGGAGGAGCTGAAATCCAAGCCTACGCAGCATTCCACAAAGGAGCTGCTTTCAATAGGTATCCAGCCGAATATAATCGTCTGCCGCTCCGAAAAAGAGCTTCCGGAGGATATGCGTAAAAAGATAGCTCTTTTCTGCAACGTCAGAAGCGAAGATGTTATCCAGAACCTTACCGCACCGTCGCTTTATGAAGTTCCGCTGTGGCTGGAAAAGGAAGGTCTTGCCGACGCGGTATGTCATCATCTGGGGCTTGAAAACAGAACTCCTGATCTTGCTGAATGGACCGAAATGGTCAATCGGGCAAAATCTGCCGTAAAAAAAGTAACTATCGGTCTGGTTGGAAAATATGTGGTTCTGCATGACGCATACCTGTCCGTTGCAGAAGCTCTCAGACACGGAGGAATAATAAACGATGCAGAGGTAGATATCCGCTGGATAAATTCCGAAGAGATCACACGGGAAAACGCTGCGGATATGCTTAAGGAATGTGACGGCATAATCGTTCCCGGCGGATTTGGCGACAGGGGCATAGAGGGAATGATAGAAGCCATAAGATATGCAAGAGAAAATAAAGTTCCGTTCTTTGGAATTTGTCTTGGAATGCAGATGTCGGTAATTGAATTTGCAAGGAACGTTCTCGGACTTGCCGGAGCAAATTCCACGGAGTTCTGTGACACGCCGTATCCGGTAATTGATATTATGGAGGATCAGAAATCCATTACCGAAAAGGGCGGCACAATGCGTCTGGGACTTTATCCCTGCAAGCTGACCGAGGGTACGATATCGGCGCGGGTCTACGGCGAGCCGCTTATATATGAAAGACACCGTCACCGCTGGGAATTTAACAATGCTTTCCGCACTCAGCTTCAGGAAGCCGGACTTACCATTGCCGGCATATCTCCCGACGAAAGACTTGTTGAGATAGTTGAGATAAAGGATCACCCGTGGTTCGTGGGGGTTCAGTTCCACCCGGAATTTAAGTCCAGACCGAACAAGCCGCAGAAACTTTTTGCGGACTTCATAAGAGTTTCCGTAGAGAACAGCGAAAAATAAAAATTAAGGCGTGGGTATTTTCCCGCGCCTTTTTTACTGCCATATCCCGGAGATCCTTTTCATATAAGCTCTTACGTCGGTGTCAAATACTTCGTTCAGCTTCGGCGAATTTACGGCTTCCTGCGGCGTTCCGCAAAAAACCGATCTTCCGTCATGTATGAGCATCATTCTGTCGGAAACAGCCGCCGCAAATCCAAGGTCATGAAAAACCCCGACGACCGATCTGCCATCGGCGGTCCAATTTTTAAGTATATCGTAAAGCTCCGACTGGTGTTTCAGGTCAAGATGATTGGCAGGCTCGTCGAGAAAAATTATTTCCGGCTCCTGAGCAAAAGCTCTTGCCAGAAATACCCTTTGGAGCTGTCCGCCGGAAAGCTCGGTGATAAGACGGTCTTTCAATTCCAAAAGACCTATACGGGCAATGCAGTTTTCGGCTATCTCTATGTCTTTTTCCGACGCTTCGGGGAAAAGTCCCTTGCTGTAATGGGCATAGCGTCCCATAATTACCGTTTCCATTACGGTGTAATCGCTGTAGTCGCCGCCTGTACCTGTCTGGGAAAGCATTGCGGTAAGTCCGGCGCGTTCTTTTGAAGAAAAAGAGGAAACAGATCTGCCGTCTATACAGATCTCTCCGGAGCTTATCGGGAGCATACCGCAGGCGGCTCGTATAAGGGTAGTCTTTCCGCAACCGTTCGGACCTGCAAGGGAGATTATTTCACCGGGGCGGACGGTAAGAGAAATCCCGTTTACAACATTCTTTCCGCCGTACCCGCAGTATACATCTTTTAATTCAAGAACAGCCATATAAAAATCTCCTTTGATTTTAAATGTCATAAACGCAATATATCCCGGCTGCCTGTCCGGGATATATTTTTGCTATATTATCTTAATTTATCGGCAAGCTCTATAATGTACTGCCTGAGTTCTTCGCCTATCTGCGGACGCTTTAAACAGGTCTCGATGCCGGCTTTTATTGCGCTGAGCTTATTGCCCATATCATAGCGCGTTCCGGTAAAATCAACGCCTATCATGCCTTCTTTGACTGCAAGCTGCTTCATGGCATCCGTAAGCTGAAGCTCGTTATTGCGTCCGTATGGCGTATTTTCCAGTATAGTGAAAATTTCCGGAGGAAGAATACATCTTCCGAGAATGGCATAGTTGGAGAATATCTGCTCTTTGGACGGCTTTTCGATCATGTCGGAAATGCCGTAACACCTGTCTTCAAGAGGTGAGATCTTCATAGATGAATACCTCATTACATCTTCTGTCGGCACTTCACGGATACCTACAACGCCTTTTTCATACTTTTCATAAGCTCTGCAAAGCTGGGCTATCGCCGGATCTTCGCCTATTATAACATCGTCTCCGTAAAGAACGGCGACCGGTTCGCTGCCTGCAAAGTTCTTTGCGCACAGAACAGCGTGCCCGAGCCCAAGCTGCTCTGCCTGACGGACGTAAGTTATATTTGCCATTGAAGCAATATTTTTGATCTCTTTGCAAAGATCGTCCTTTCCGCTTTGTTCAAGCTGATGTTCAAGATCGGGAGTTCTGTCGAAGTGATCTTCAACGATATGTTTTCCCCTTGAAAGGATAATAAGTATATCCTTTATTCCGGCGCTGACACATTCCTCCACGATATACTGTATCGCAGGCTTGTCCAGAATAGGAAGCATCTCTTTTGGCATTGCTTTTGTTGCCGGAAGCATTCGTGTGCCGTACCCCGCTGCAGTGATGACCGCTTTTTTGACCTTCATTTCTCAATACTCCTTTATGTTTTTATATTCAGATACTTATTACTGAAAAGAACTGCATGAAATATATTGCCAGATAGGGGAGCGCCGCAAGACATATGAACAGCGTCAGCAGCAGAGCGGACGTTCCTCCCTTTTTCATTATCTCGTAACGGATATTTGCACCGTCGCTTGAAGATTTGATCTTCTTTATCCTGCGTATGGAATTTTCGTAATATAATTTATTGCCGAAAAAGCCGAATACAAACATCAATGCATAATACATCAGCATACTTAACAGCATCAGACCCCGAAAAGCAGAGCCCCTGATGTCAAATCCGGAAGCAAGGGAGGACAGCAAGCCGTACTCCGATGTTCCTGCGAAAGCATATATGAACTGCGGTATTCTGGAAATAAGCCGCAGTATGAACGCTCCAAGAGCGACAAGCGGCATTTTTCTGTAAGAAAAATACATTTCCGGGAAAAGCATTGCGCAGAAATTCAGGCTGAATTTTCTGCCGTATTCCTTGAACTGTTTGAACAAGGGAAGATAATAATGCGTGTTTGTGCCTACAAAATCACCGAGCTCCGCCAGCTTTACGCCGTCAAAATCCTCGTCTGGGCTGAATCCGCACAGCGGATCGGAATAGTTTATCAGGAACGGATCAAGTATCGTGCCTGAATTGGCGTTTCTGTTGTAAGCATTGGGATCGTCGTTTATATTTATTCCTCCGTAACGCTGCTCCATGCGGTCGGCATTGCTGCTCATGCTTTGAGAGGGCATACCGCAGCGCCGGCAGAACAGTGTTAGAGGGGGATTGGTGTATCCGCAGAAAGCGCATACCGTTCCATGACTTTCAGCACTGCTGTCTCCGTCGTAAGATGGCTTCCATGCTCCGCCGTTCCGGTGGAGAACATCATTTATACAGCTTCCGTTTTTTTCATAGCAAGCCCTGTGATATGGCGTGCCGCATTCGGGACAGATGACAACATCGTCCTCGGAAGTAAATTTTTCATTGCAAACCATACATCTGGTTCCGATATAACCTGCCATAGGGTAAAATGCTCCTTTCCTCAGGAAAAAGGATAATTTTCCGGCTTCCTGAAATTGTGCTTATTATTATCCATAATTAAGTATACCACAAAATTATTCAAATAACAATATTTTTTTTAAGGTTTCATCATATTGTCACATTTAGAGTAATAAATTTACTTGACAATTTGCTTTTATGGGTTTAAAATGTATTTATAGATAAATTTTTGCACTTTCTTTTGTACAAAATAAGCAAAACGAAAGTTTGCTTTATAATATCCATAAGGCTTGAAGAATATTTTCAATATGCCCAGATACCTGACCTTTCCGGCAGGAACAGTCCTGCGCCGGTCAGACGGCGGGAATTTTTCATCAGCCTTTGTTTTAAGGAATAATATGTAAATGAACAAGAAGTTAAAGCGTAAAGTAAAAAGCCTTGCCAAAATAGTTTTCGGGCGCACTATAGTTGTCGCGCTCAGCATTGCATTGCAGATAATATTCCTTATGACGTTTACAGTGTATTTCAGCAGCCATTTTGTTTATTTCAGCGCCGCTATGGCTGTGCTTTCGCTGATAGTGCTTATCTGCATAATAAACGAAAAGACAAATCCGTATTACAAGCTGGCGTGGGTAGTTCCCATAATGCTGATACCGATCTTCGGAACGCTGCTGTATGTTTTTGTGCGCCTCCAGTTCGGAACACACATAATGAACCGCAATATCCGCAGCCAGATAAAAAAGTCGGCTCCGTTCATACCGCAGGATAAAGCCGTTGCGGCAGAGCTTGAAAGCATAAGCGAAAAGGAAAAGAACTTTTCTTCATATATGAAAAAATACGCCGGCTTTCCTACACTTAAAAATAACGGAGCGGAATATTTTTCTTCCGGCGAAAGTGCTTTTCCTGCCATGCTCAGAGAGCTGGAAAAAGCAGAAAAATTCATCTTTATGGAATTTTTCATCGTGGATCACGGCGAAATGTGGGACGCAGTAGTGGATGTCCTTGAACGTAAAGCGGCTCAGGGCGTTGAAGTAAGGTTCATGTATGACGGCACAAGCGGACTTGTGCTCGTTCCGCATAATTTCCCCAAAAAACTTGCCGAAAAAGGAATAAAATGCCGGGTGTTCGCACCGTTCAGACCGATATTCTCGACCGTCCAGAACAACCGCGATCACCGCAAGATACTTGTTATAGACGGTCATACCGCTTTTACAGGCGGCGTAAACCTTGCGGACGAATATATCAACCGGTTTGAACGTTTCGGATACTGGAAAGATACCGCTGTGATGATAAGAGGAGACGCGGTAAAAAGTTTTACCGCAATGTTCTTACAGAACTGGAACATATACAACAAAAAAGGCGAAAATGACGATTTTTCACTGTATATCACAGACGCGGAGCACAGCTTCCCTGATGAAAACGGTTTTGTTATTCCTTATGGGGACAGTCCGCTTGATAACGAGAACGTAGGCAAGACGGTCTATCTTGACATCATCAACCGTGCGGAAAGGTATGTCCATATAATGACGCCATATCTTATACTTGACGAGGAAATGACGCAGGCTCTTACCTATGCCGCTAAGCGGGGGGTAGACGTTTCTATAATCATGCCTCATATACCGGACAAAAAATATGCTTATCTGCTGGCTCGTTCATATTACGGAGAGCTTATTTCCGCCGGGGTGAAAATATATGAATTTACTCCGGGGTTCATTCATGCAAAGAGCTTTGTGAGCGATGACATAAGGGCTGTGGTAGGCTCGATAAATCTTGATTACAGGAGTCTTTTCCTGCATTTTGAGTGCGCGTGCTATTTTTACCGCTGTGATGTGATAAATGACGTTGAAAAGGATACTCTTGAAACCATAGAGCAGTGCTGTCTTATAACGCTTGAGGACTGCAAAAAATATAACATTTTCAAAAAACTGGCGGGGCGCGTTCTCAGGCTGTTTGCTCCGCTGATGTAGGAACGGCGGCATCTTTTAGCGACGCGTTTACGGGGAGAACATGATATGAAAAAGAAGTTTTCGGATATTGTCAAAGGGGTCGTCAGGCTTGCGCCTCTGGCAATGATAGCAGTATGTGTGATAATATATTTTACATTGTTCCGGGGAGTAACAGTCGAGCATATACTTGAATTTACGCCTGAAAATCTGTGGCTTGCGGCTCTGGTAATGATAGGTCTTTTCGCAATGAAATCGCTGTCTATGTTTTTCCCGATGCTGGTGCTTATAGCTGCTTCGGGAAGTATTTTCCCGAATTATTTTGCCGCGCTGCTCGTAAACTGCATAGGCATACTGGTAATGCTTACCTTTCCGTATCTTATCGGCAAATATGCAGAGAGAGAATTTGTGGAAAATATGATAAACAAAAATAAAAATGCGGACAAGCTCCGGGAGTTCAAGTCGGACAACGAGTTTTTTATAGCATATTTTATGAGAGTTATAAATATACTTCCCTGCGACGTAGTCAGTATGTTTTTAGGTTCAACGGGATTTTCGCCTGTTAAATACTATGTCGGTTCTTTTCTCGGCATACTTCCGGGAGTGGTGACTACGACGCTTATGGGTTCAAGCGTCGATGATCCGACTTCGCCTAAATTCTGGGTATCGTTCATATGCGAAGTATTTTTTGCGGCAGCATCAAGCATTGCATACTATATTTACAAAAAGCGCAGGAAAAAAAACAGTTCCGTTTGAATTAAAAAGAGAAAACCGCGCAGGCTGTATTTAAAACAGTCCTGCGCGGTGATTTTATATTGTGATACAGCTTATTCTTCCGGAACTTCTTCAGGCTGCGGATAGGCTATCCCAAGCTGATCGTAAAGGTATTCTACCTTGTCGTTCAATTCATCTATCTGCTGAATGTAAGACTGTTCCTTTTCTTCCTGAGCCGCCTTTATTTTGCCGTCTACGGAAAGTCTTATCGCAAAACCTATCGTCACTATAACGGCAAATGCTGTGAGCGCAGCGGTAAGCGGGTTGAAATATCCCTTTTTCTCCCGTGTTCCCTCGGTCATGTACCCGAATCCGGACGCTTTCAGCGCTTTCCTTAACGCCATGGCAAGAGGAACCGATATTACTACCGCAAGAACGCCGTTTATGCAGGCTGTTCCGGCTTTTTCAAGCATAACGGTAACTGCCGTCTGTACCGGATTTCCCAGAATAAGCTGCTCGATAAAGGATTTTCCCGGATAAAGTATTATATATGTGAGCTGTCCGAATATTGCTGCGGTAAGCGTGCGGGCAAATTCATTCTTTATGCCCGAACGGCTTATCATTCCCGCTGTCCAGCCCATGATAAATTTGTTGATGAACGTCATGGGCGCGGAGGTTATATAACGCGGGTCAAACAGATCGAAAAGAAATCCGCCTATTCCGGAAGCAAGTCCTCCGGTAGTTCCTCCGAAAAGCAGACCCGCAAGCAGACACATTGAATTGCCTAAATGTACTCTCATATCGTCGCTTAACGGTATCTGCATATAATTGCCGATATAGACCAGCGCGGACATAAGTCCTACTGCAACGATGCCGTAAAGTTTTTTTCGGCTTTCAGTTTTATTCATTATCAAAACTCCCTTTCGGCTTGGTATGTTAAAAGTATATCCCAATGAAAAGGGTTTTGCAAATTACCTGAGCTTGGAAATATTTTGTTAAAATTTATTAAAAATAACTATATTTTACGGAATGTTTCCTTTTTTCTTTGCAAAATTTCAACAAAATAAAATTTCCTGAAAATTACAGCAAAAAAGCGCCCGGTAAAATTGACCGAACGCTTTTATATTTTATGCAAATAATTTGTTTAAACTGCAAGAAAATTACTTCTTTTCATTCAGGCGCATTGTAAGGGATATCCTTTTGCGCTTCACGTCAACATCAAGGACGCGGACCTTTACAACTTCGCCCACCTTGACCGCTTCAAGAGGGTGTTTTATATAACGGTCGCATATCTGTGAAATGTGTACAAGCCCGTCCTCGTGAACTCCTATATCCACAAAGCAGCCGAAATCTATAACGTTCCGGACCGTTCCCATAAGCTCCATTCCGGGCTTCAGGTCTTTCAGCTCCATAACGTCTCCGCTCCTGAGAAGCGGGGGAGGGAGCTCGTCACGGGGATCGCGCCCCGGCTTTGAAAGCTCTTTCAGAATGTCATTTACCGTGGGAAGTCCGGCGCCAACGCTGTCGGCAAGCTTTTTAACTCCTATTTTTTCTGCCGCGGCAGTGATCTCCGAGGTCTTGCCGTCGTTCAGATCCGCAAGCCGGAAGCCGCATTCGGAAATGATCTTTTCTGCTGCCTCGTAGCTTTCGGGGTGAACGGCTGTATTGTCAAGAGGGTTCTTTCCGCCCTGAACGCGCAGGAAGCCTGCGCATTGCTCAAATGCTTTAGGTCCGAGCTTGGATACTTTGAGGAGCTGTTTCCTGTCGGTGAAAGAGCCGTTTTCCTCACGGTATTTAACGATATTTTTAGCGATCGCCGAGCTTATTCCCGAAATGTATGAAAGCAGGGAATATGAAGCGGTGTTAAGGTCAACTCCGACGCTGTTCACACAGTCCTCCACAACTCCGGATAGAGCCTCGTCCATTCTTGCCTTGGGCATATCATGCTGATATTGTCCTACTCCTATGGCTTTCGGGTCTATCTTTACAAGTTCTGCAAGAGGATCCTGCAAACGCCTTGCAATTGACACCGCGCTTCGCAGCGAAACATCATATTCCGGAAATTCCTCCGCTGCAAGTTTTGACGCCGAATATACCGACGCTCCTGCTTCGGAAACTACCATGTATGCAGCCTTTTCGGGGATCTCTTTTATAAGTTCTGCAATGAATGATTCCGATTCGCGGGAAGCCGTGCCGTTACCGATAGCAATTATCGAAACGCCGTATTTCCGGATAAGGTTTTTTACAAGAATTTTTCCTTGTTCTATCTTTCGCTGCTCTCCTGTGGTGATATAGGCAACTCCTGTATCGAGAACTTTTCCGGTATCGTCCACAACTGCGAGCTTGCAGCCGGTCCTGTAGCCGGGGTCAAGCCCGAGAGCCGTTTTGCCTTTGACGGGCGGCTGCATAAGAAGCTGACGGAGATTTGAGGAAAATACCTTTATTGCAGCTTCGCTTGCATTTTCGGTGAGCCATGAACGTACTTCACGCTCCACGGACGGGAAGATAAGCCGCTTGAAGCTGTCCTCTGCGGCTGCTTTGACAAGCTCACCGCAGGGAAAGGAATTTTTTACATATTTATCGGTGATGATCTTTTCGCCGCTGCCGTCGGCAATAACAATGCCGGCTTTGAGCTTTTCTTCGCGCTCACCCCGGTCTATGGCAAGAATACGGTGTCCGGCAATTTTATTGACCGGTTCGGCAAAATCATAATAGTTCCTGTAGACTGTTTCTTCTTCGGGGTCGGCGGCTTTGGATACGACCTGACCCGTTCTGATAAGCAGGGCGCGGAGAGATTTTCGCAGCTCTGCATCATCGGAAATATCCTCGGCGATTATATCCATAGCTCCCTGAACGGCAGCTTCTGCGTCGGGAACTTCCTTTTCTTCGTTTATGAACTTTTCCGCTTCGGAATAAGGATCGGAGGAAAATTCCTGCGCAAGGATAAATCCCGCAAGCGGCTCAAGCCCACGTTCTCTTGCAACGGAGCCTCTTGTTTTACGCTTTGGCTTGAACGGACGGTAGATGTCCTCCAGTTCCACGAGCGCCGAGGCATTTGCTATGGCTTCCCGTATCTCGTCGGTAAGCTTGCCCTGTTCATCTATCGAGGAAAGTATTTCCTCCTTGCGCTTTTCAAGATTCCGCAGATAGGTGAGACGGTCAAAGATCTCTCTTAATACCTGATCGTCCAGCGAGCCGGTAAGCTCCTTTCTGTACCGGGCTATAAAGGGAATGGTCTTTCCGTCGTCTATAAGCGTGACGGTGTTGTCGATCTGCTCCTGACGGAGTTTAAATTCTTTTGCAAGGGTCTCGTTTATATTCAAGATTATCTTCCTTTTAAATAAATTTCCGGCTTCGGATATTCAGCCGGAGCCGGATAGTCTGAACGGGGCTTATCAGTCTTTCTTGCCGAAAAGTCCGCCGATCTTGTCTTTAAGACCGTCTACGGTGACTTTGGCTTTTATGCCGTCAACGACCTTGTTTATCTGATCGTCCGGAAGATCTACGCCCACTGCACTTTCTACAGCCTTAACAGGGTCTGCCTTAAATTCTTCGGCAAAAGCCTTATCGTTCTTGACTTTTTCTACCAGTTCTTCGATTTTTGCTTTGATGTCCATTGAATTGACCTCTTTTCTAAAAAATTCTGCATATATTATACCACAAAATTTTCATTAAAGCAAGAGAGATAAAGCATATTTTACGGATAAGTTGACAGAAATTCCCGAAAATGCTATAATGTAACAGCGATAATTTATGAGCAGGTGTTTTTATGAAGTATAAAGTTTCAATATCGGAACGCCCTGTTGTTCTTGATGACAGGACTATCTTCGGGATATCATTTTATCCGGAAGGAAAAACCGGCGCTGTTCCTGCGGTGATACTGAGCCATGGCTATAATTCTCCGCATGAGGATATTACGGATGCGGCTCACGCTCTGGCGGAACATGGTATATTTGCGTATTGTTACGACTTCTGCGGAGGCTCTGTAAGATCAAGAAGCAGCGGAAGTTCTCTCGACATGAGCGTGATGTCCGAAATAAGCGATCTGAATGCGGTGATCTCTTTTGTGCAGTCGCTGGATAATATTGATCCCGGCAATATTTTTCTATACGGTGAAAGTCAGGGAGGATTTGTTTCTGCCCTTGCCGCCGATGAACGGATAAAAGGACTTTTTCTGCTTTATCCGGCTTTCTGTATCCCCGATAACTGGAAAAACAGAAAAATATCCGACAGCATAATTTTTATGGGTATGCACCTGTCGGGAAAATTCTGCGACGGTCTCCCGGATTATGACGTTTACGAGCATATCGGGAATTACGGAGGCAGGGTCAGGATATTCCACGGTGACGCTGACGGTATTGTGGACATTTCTTATTCCGAAAAAGCCGTAAAGAGCTTTAAAAATGCCTCACTGGATATATTTCCCGGAGAGGGGCACGGATTTTCCTCCGGTGCAAGGAAGAAAATGATAGATATGATGTGCGGGGAGCTTGAAGAGATTTTATTTTCTGACAAATGATAATAAGTGTTGAGGGTTGAAAGTTAAGAGTTGAGATAAATGATAATTTAGCGGGGAAGCCCCCGCGGGCTTTGTCACCCCCCAAAGTAAGTTTAAACAAATCGTTTAAACGGAGTAGCCCCCTCAAGGGGGCGGGTATATTTGGTGTTAAGCCTTTAATATCTCAACTCTTAACACCAAATGATAATTTAGCGGAACAAAATAAAAAAACAATAGC
>CANQXX010000033.1 GCA_947627905.1 uncultured Clostridia bacterium | reverse complement strand
ACCGCCGCGTTCTTGGGGCTTCCCGGTTTTCCCCTTCCCTTTTGGTTTGTCCCCTCGTTCGTCGAATAACTAAAGACACAAACTATTAAAATATTATACGAACAACAATTAATCTTCTGCTAAGCTAAATTATCATTTTGTTTTATAAAAGTCAACCTTTTTCTGTGGCATAGTTCTTTAACTTGTTCAGATAATAAACATATCCTCTCTTAAATAATAAGAGAGGATACGGGTGCAGGCTCAGCCTGCTTGGTGCGCCTGACAGGATTTGAACCTGCGGCCTCCGGAGTCGGAGTCCGACGCTCTATCCAACTGAGCTACAGACGCATAGAATGTTTTTGACGCAACACTTGCTGATACACATAAATTATACCATAAAGTTTGCATTAACTTGCAGACAATTTGTTAAATATTTTTTATCACAAAATTCATGCTCCGCTGACGATGTTTCCGCAGGGCGCATACAACGGTCTACAAGCAGTATCTTATGTAACTTATTTCCTTTTTACATAGAATTGTAAAAAATCCCCCTTGACTTGTTGACAGAAATGAGATATAATTGTATTTGTGGGAAATTTGGATGTTTTTGCAGCAATGCGGAAATGTCCCGGTTTCAATTCAATCTTTATAAAAGGAGCTGCAAAATTATGTCTCTTACTAAAAACCCGAATGTCAACAAATGGGTCGACGAAATGATCGCTCTCACAAAGCCTGATAAGGTGGTCTGGATCGACGGCTCAAAAGAGCAGCTTGACGCTCTTACAGATGAGGTATGCTCTCTTCCCGACGGAAACAGAGATAAGATGTACAGACTCAACCCCGAAAAACTTCCCGGCTGTCTCTATCACAGAACTCTCCCTAACGACGTTGCCCGTGTTGAGGACAGAACTTTTATCTGTTCACGCAGAAAAGAAGATGCCGGTCCTACCAACAACTGGTGTGACCCTAAGGAAATGTACGCTAAGCTGACCCCTCTTTACGACGGCGTAATGAAAGGCAGAACAATGTACGTTATCCCTTATTCCATGGGTCCTATCGGTTCTCCTCTTGCTAAGGTAGGCGTTGAAATAACAGACTCTATCTATGTTGTTCTCAATATGAGCATCATGACAAGAATGGGCAAGGACGCTTTCGTAAACCTCGGCGATACTTCCAACGATTTCGTAAGAGGTCTCCACTCAAAGGCAAATGTTGACCCCGAAAACAGATATATCGTTCACTTCCCCGAAGATAACACTATCTGGTCTATCAACTCTGCTTACGGCGGAAACGTTCTCCTCGGCAAAAAGTGCTTCGCTCTGCGTATAGCTTCCTATCAGGGCAAAAACGAGGGCTGGATGGCTGAGCATATGCTTATCCTCGGCGTTAAAAAGCCTGACGGAGAGGTCAAATATATCACAGCAGCATTTCCTTCCGCCTGCGGAAAGACCAACCTTGCAATGCTTATTCCGCCTGAGGGATACAAGGCAAAGGGCTATGAAGTATTCACCGTCGGCGACGATATCGCTTGGATGAAACAGGGCGAGGACGGCAGACTTTACGCTATCAACCCGGAGAACGGCTTCTTCGGCGTTGCTCCCGGAACTAACGCTAAATCAAACTACAACGCTCTTGCTTCCACAAGCAAGAACACTATATTTACAAACGTTGCCATAAACAATGCCGACAACACCGTTTGGTGGGAAGGTCTTGACAAGAATCCTCCCGAGGACGCTACCGAGTGGAAGGGCGAAAAGGTCAACGGCAAGGAATTTACTTCCGTTATCGGCGCTGACGGCAAGCCCCAGAAGCTGGCTCACCCCAACTCAAGATTTACCGCTCCGGCAGAGAACTGCCCGTGCATTTCTCCTGAGTTCAACAATCCTCAGGGCGTGCCTATCTCGGCAATGATCTTCGGCGGAAGAAGAGCTTCTACAACTCCACTCGTATATCAGGCATTTGACTGGACACACGGAACATATGTAGGCTCTGCTGTTTCCTCTGAAACAACTGCCGCTGCAACAGGCGCAGTAGGCGTTCTCCGTCACGATCCTATGGCTATGAAGCCTTTCATCGGCTACAATGTAGGCGATTACTGGCAGCACTGGCTCGATATGGGCGAAAAGCTCGGAGACAAGGCTCCTAAGATATTCAACGTAAACTGGTTCAAGCAGGACGAAAACGGCAACTTCATGTGGCCCGGTTTCGGCGATAACATGAGAGTTCTTGACTGGATCATCAAGAGATGTGAAGGCACTATCGACGCTGAGGAAACTCCTATCGGATTTGTTCCTAAGAAGGGTGATATCGACACCACAGGTATCGAGGACGAAGTAACTCCCGAAGTTATGGATAGGCTCCTTGATGTTGATAAGGATCTCTGGAAGAAAGAGATCGCCGAGATGAGAAGATACTATGATGAGGATATTGCCGCTAAGGGCGGAAAGATCCCCGCTGCTCTCAGAGAACAGCTTGACGCTCTTGAAGCAAGACTTAACAAGTAATTTTTCCCAATCAATAAAAAGAATGTCCCGACAGAATATCGGGACATTCTTTTTATATGAAGCAATTATAAAAAATTCAGCCTGATGTGAAGCCGTACAGCTTCGTATCAGGCTGTTTATATATTATTTCCTGCCGCATATCCGGTGGAGAATGCTATCTGTAGATTAAAGCCGCCGGTGTATGCGTCAACATCAAGGATCTCGCCCGCAAAGTACAGCCCCTTTACAAGTTTTGATTCCATTGTTTTAGGGGAGACTTCGTTGATATTTACGCCGCCGCTGGTTATTATCGCTTCGCTTATCGGTCTGAAGCCTTTTATCGTAACGGCAAAGGATTTAAGCAGCTTAACAAGCTCTGTACGTTCCTGCTTTGTGACGGAATTGACCTGCTTTTCCGGGGAAATACCGGATAATTTTATTATGACCGGTATCATTTTTGCCGGCAGCAGCTTTGTAAGGGAATTTGCAAAAATACGGTTCGGGATCTCGGAAAAATCGCGCAGTATGCGTTTATCCAGCGCAGGAGCGTCAAGCGCCGGTTTAAGATCAATAAAAATTTTGTACCGTCCCCGTTCCATGCTTCGTATATGGCTGGAAGCGCTTAATATCATCGGTCCTGATACGCCGAAATGCGTAAACAGCATTTCACCCATATCCTTGTAGATGACCTTGCCGGTCTTTGTGTCCGTAAGGGAAATGCCGGTGTTTTTCAGGGAAAGTCCCATCATCTCCGCGCAGAAGTTTTCCTCTGCTTCAAGAGGGACAAGAGAGGGTTTGAGAGGCATGACCGTGTGTCCCAGCTCTTTTGCAAAGCGGTATCCGTCGCCGTCAGAGCCTGTTCCCGGGTAGGATATTCCGCCTGTGGCAATTATTACAGAATCTGAAAGCAATGATTCGTCTCCGCAGAATACTCCGCATACGGAACCGTTTTCAGTCTTTATTCCTGTAACTTTTTTGTGAAGAATATTTACTCCGCTGTTTATGCAGTATTTTTCAAGAGCGACTGTAATGTCCAAAGCCTTGTCGCTTACCGGGAATACCCGGCTGCCCCTTTCGACCTTTAAGGGAACGCCGAGCCCTTCAAAAAAATCCATACAATCCGTACAGCTGAACCGACTGTAAGCCGAATATAAAAACCGGGCGTTTACCGGGATATTTTCAAAAAAATCTTCGTCCGTACAAAGATTTGTAACGTTGCATCGACCTTTTCCGGTAATGGAGAGCTTTTTGCCGCAGCGGCCGTTCCTTTCAAGAAGCAGGACCTTTTTGCCGTGTGAAGCTGCCGTTCCGGCAGCCATCATTCCTGCAGCGCCGCCGCCTATGACGATGCAGTCATATCTGTTGCCGCTCATGTATCATTTTCCTTGCCGTCTGTATTTTTATAGACTTCATACTCATCATATATCTCGTCAAGACGTTCATAGTTGTGTACTACATAGTCGCTCTTTCGCAGACCTACGGCAACTATCAGCGCGTTTATAACGCTCATCGGAGCAACGAGAGAATCCGCAAATGATACCATATCGCTCCTTGCAAGCAGTATATTGTCCGCATAAGCCGCAAGGGGCGAGGCTTTGCTGTCTGTAATGGCAATTACCTTTGCACCTTGTGCCGACGCATATTGGAACGCCTGAACGGTATGTTTGGAATATCTTGGAAAACTTATTCCGATCATTATATCATTTTCGCCGATATTAAGTATCTGCTCGAACATTTCGCTTGTTGATGTTGTGTGAACGAGCTTGACATTATCAAACATCATATTGAAATAGAACGACAGAAAACGTGCCAGCACCGCAGCTGACCTTGCGCCTATGACGTATATGTTTTTTGCCTGACAAAGAGTATCTACAGTGCGGTAAAATTCTTCACGGTCGCCCTCTTCAAGGGTCTTTCTTATCTTGTCTATGTCCATGTTCAGGACTTTTTCATAAACGTCAGCGCCGTCCTTTCCTCCAAGCTGATCGTTCATCACGTCTATACGCTGAACGGTAGTGAGCTTATTGCTGGTAAATTCCTTTAAAGCTCTCTGCAGTTCGGGATAGCCGTCAAATCCCAGTTCGGTCGCAAATCTTACAACGGTGGATTCGCTGACCCCTGTGATCGCTCCGAGTTTAGATGCGGTCATAAAAGCCGCTTTGTCATACCTTGTCATGATATACTCTGCGATCTTTTTATGCCCCTTTGAAAGAGTCGGCATTATTTCATGCAGCTTGTTGAAAAGATTTGCGTCGGGTGTATTGTTTGTTTCTGCGTTCATAGAGACCCCTCCTTGAAATATGTTTCATTATTATTCCCAAAGCTCGTTTTGCAGTTTTATTATTTCGCTCCGCGCTTCGGCAGAAGCGTTTTTATCCGCAATATATTTGCCGCCTGACAATATCACGATATCGCCTTCAGCGACGTCCTCTGCAAGCATCGACGCAGGGACTTCTATGCGGCTGTCACCGTCCTCGATGACGGCATAGCCGTCCTCTATCCGCTCTACTATAAGCATTGGAGGATACTTCCTTTCTATTTATTCTCGGTGCGGACAAGAATATTTTCGCCGTCGGAATAAACCGTTATATTTCCGTACCTGTCGCTGCTGTACCATTTTGCGCCGTATTCTTCAATTGCATCTATGGTCTCGGCATGAGGGTGACCGTATTTGTTGCCCTCGCCGCACTGTATGATACATATATCCGGCGAAACGGCTTCAAGAAAATCTTCACCTGTAGATGTGCTGCTGCCGTGGTGTCCGACCTTTAAAACGTCGGAATCAACATTTTCGCCTGCTTCGAGGATATCATTTTCGGCAGCTTTTTCGGCGTCTCCGGTGAAAAGATACGATGTTGAACCGTATGTAAGCCGCAGCACGACGGAATAATTATTGAGATCGTCATAATTCTGTACAGGCGCAAGGATTTCAAATTCGGGAGGCTGCTCTCCGCCGTCCTCCGCAGCTTCACCGAGAGTGCAGATATTTCCCGGCTTTGCGGCGGTCAGCTTCAGCCCCTTGCTTTTAAGAGCCGCAAGAAAGTCTTTATATACTTTTGATGTGGGAGTAAGCTCATCGGCGACCTTAGGAGCAATGACCTTTTCCGCATCAAATTCCTTGATAATTTCCGACATTGCGCCCATGTGATCGGAATGAGGGTGAGTTGCCACCACATAGTCCAGCTTTTTTACGCCCTGTTTTTTCAGGTAGGAAACGACCGTTTCCGCTTCCTCCGCTTCGCCGCAGTCGATGAGCATAGCCGAATTTTTGTACAGGATAAGTGAACAGTCTCCCTGACCCACGTCAATAAAATGTATTTGTAGGTCTGCGTCTTTTTCGATAAATTCCGACACAGCCGCTTCGGGAGGCTCATCGCCGCTTAACTCCAGCTTGGCGCAGTACACAAGCATTGCGCCCATAAGGATCAGGAAAAAGGCAAGAACAGGGGAGATGCCTAACGTTTTCGCCGTTTTTGCGGCTGATCTTGCAGCCTTTTTTGACTTTGACCGTGACGGGCTTTTTCTGCCGTATGATCCTGACGCCATTTATCTCCATTTCCTTTCCTTTTGTTGGAACTTTTTTGCTTTTCAGCTGCCATTTCCGCAAGGTATTTCTGATCCGGTCTGACAAGGCAATCCTTTCCGCTGCCTATAAGGTCAGTGCGGTGAGCTTTTTGCAGCGCTTCAATGACTTTCTGCTGATTTTCCGGCCGGAAATATTGCAGAAGCGCTCGCTGCATAGCCTTTTCCGCAGGCGTTTTGGGAACGTAGACTTCCTCCATTGTGTACGGGTCAAGTCCGGTGTAGAACATACAGGTGGAAATAGTTCCCGGGGTGGGGTAGAAGTCCTGCACCTGCTCCGGACGTATCTTCAGGCTTTTAAGGAACAGCGCCAGTTCGACGGCTTCCTTGAGGGTGCTTCCCGGGTGGGAGGACATGAGATATGGGACAAGATATTGTTCCTTGCCTATCTGTCCGGTAATTCTGTAAAATTTATCCTGAAATTTCTTGTATGCTTCGATATGCGGCTTGCCCATTTTGTCAAGGACTACTGCTGAACAGTGTTCTGGCGCAACTTTCAGCTGACCGCTGACATGATATTCTATCAGTTCCCGCATGAACTCGTCGCTTTTATCCTCCATAAGATAGTCATATCTTATGCCGCTGCGGATAAAAACGCGCTTTATTCCGGGAATTGCCCGTATCTTGCGGAGCAAGTCCAGATATTCTGTGTGATCTGCTTCAAGATTTTTGCATGGCGTGGGAGCAAGACATTTTTTGCCTTTGCAAAGACCGCTTTCAAGCTGTTTGTGACAGCTTGGAGCGCGGAAATTTGCGGTAGGTCCTCCCACATCGTGAATATAGCCTTTGAAATTCGGCAAGGTTGTAAGAAGTTTTGCTTCCGCAAGGATACTTTCCTCGCTGCGGACGGCAATTTTCCGCCCCTGATGCAGAGCGATAGAGCAGAAATTGCAGTTTCCGAAACAGCCCCGGTTGTGGGTTATGGAAAATTCCACCTCTTTTATTCCGGGAACGCCGCCGTCCTTTTCATACATGGGGTGATATGTCCGCATATAGGGGAGAGAGTAGACCTTGTCAAGTTCTTCCGTTGTAAGAACGGGCGACGGGGGAAGCTGAACGAGCATATATTTTTCCTGCCGCTGAATGATCGTCCGCCCGTAAATTTCGTCCTGCCAGTCGTACTGCTGACGGCAGGCAATGGCGTAGGACTTTTTATCCTCACGGCAAAGTTTCAGAGAGGGACATTCCACCGCCCCGAAAGGCGTGTCCTTGGGTTCGCAAAGGTAAGCCGTTCCGCGGATATCGGTAAGGGAATGAATATTTTCCCCTGCCGCAAGACGGGTACAGATCTCCGCTATCTGGTGTTCGCCCATGCCGTACATAAGAATATCCGCGCCGCTTTCTTCAAGAATGGACGGGCGCACGGCGTCGTCCCAGTAATCATAGTGGGCAAATCGCCGCAATGACGCTTCAAGACCGCCTATGCCGATAGGTATATCCCCGTAGATCTCACGGACTTTTTTGCAGTAGACCGTTACCGCACGGTCGGGGCGTTTTCCGGCTTTTCCTCCTGCGGTGTAAGCGTCGTCGGAACGCTTTTTCTTTGCGGAGGTGTAGTGGGCTACCATTGAATCAATGTTCCCGGAAGTTATCATAAAGGCGAATTTAGGTCTGCCGAGTTTTTTGAAGTCCTTATCGGAATGCCAGTCAGGCTGGGCAATTATCCCCACGGTGAAGCCGAGACTTTCTATCACACGGGAAATTATGGAGATACCGAAGCTCGGGTGATCCACATAGCTGTCGCCGGTAATGCAGATAAAATCGAGCTGAGAAATTCCCCGTTCTTTCATATCTTCCGCCGAAACAGGAAGAAACGGCATAAAATTCACCTCCGACAAAAATTATCCTTTTATAAGTAATATTTATCCACAAGGGCATAATGTCCGGAAGAATACAGCTGGTAGGACACAGCTATCCATAAAACAAGCCATATATGTAATATCAGTATCAGATACATTGCCTTTCTTCCGGCAAATTTTTTATTTGTTGTGTGAGCAGCCACACAGCCTCCTATCGAGCCTAAAATAAGCGAAAGAATGATCGCTCCGGTTTTTTTGTTGTTTTCAACACACGCGCCTGCGCCGATATTAAGAAAGATAAACACTATCGCGGCAAAGATCAATATAATAAGCTCCGAATATACAAATGCTGCCAGATACAGAATAAATACTCCACCGAATGCCATTGTTTCCGAAAAAACTTGTTACCGTCAGAAATATTCCGAGCATATTTACGAATAAATAGGGGTGATTTTTGATAAAATTAAGAATTTTCATCAACCGACTCCTCATTATCTGTAATTTTATTATTACAATTGTCTATGTACGGTCTTATTTTTATAAGTCCGTCAATGTGTTCGTATAAATCTTTTTTTATAGGCGCACCGAGAGGGTTCAGCAAAAAGTCTATTCCTTCACGCCGTGCCTGTTTTGCCGCAGGAACAAAATCGCTGTCTCCGGATACAAGAATTATCTGATCTGCAAGTTTTTTATAAGCAATTGAAGCAATATCAATGCCAATACGCATATCCACACCTTTTTGCTCAATATTCAATGTCAAATCAGAGTTTGTTATGTCCTTAACTTGTATTTTACCGCTTAAAAGTTTTTTCAGAGCATCATATTTTAAACTATATTCAATTGCATTTTCACTGAGTCTGCCAAGTCTTAATGCAAATTTCCGCTGATGTTTAAGCTCGTCTAAAAATTGTGTCATCCATTTATAGTCATCGCTTTTTCCAAGATTTATGCTTCTATTTGATATAGGATCAAAAATCACTTTATCAAGAGGCGGACAGTCATAATAAAAAATTCTGTAAAGATCGCGTTTTTCATATTTATCAAAAGACAGCATTTTATGACAAAGGGTTACCAATTCATTGGCTCTGACTTCCGGAGAAACTTTTTCGCAATAATGGTTAGCACGTTTTCTGTAAAATGCACCGTCGATCAGAATTGCTGTTCGTACCTCACGTCTTTGGATCGGAAATTCCTGAAAATTCTTTTTCAATTCGCTCATCTCCAAAATAAAAATACCCTCGGTCTTGTAAATCCCCTTATGGTGGGGCAACTACTGCCGAGAGTATACTATCATGATTATAACTATGGTTATAAAATTACAACCACACTATTCATTATACTCATCGGAATAAAAATTACAATGGTTTTATTGATTTTGTAAAATATATTTGTATGAATACACAAAAATCAATTTATGCTTTTGTTCAACTTTCACTATTGCCGCCCTCAGCATCGCCGTCTGAAATATTATCCTGATTTATCAGTTTTCTCTGTAACCACATTTCACGGGTAACAAGCACCGAACGGGGCTTTGAGCCCTCGTAAGGACCGACAACGCCAAGCTCTTCAAGCTCGTCCATAACGCGCGCCGCACGGGCATAGCCCAGCTTCAGCTTCCTCTGCAAATATGATACCGAGGCTTGTCCTGCGTCTATAAGAACTTCCACCGCCTGATCTATGATATCCCCGTCGCCGCTTGGAACGGAACTGTTATCCGCGGCAGGCTTTTCACCCTTTGGAGCAGGCATATTCTTTTCGATCTCTTCAATAATTTCGCTGGAATATTCTACCGTTCCGCCGCTCTTGATAAATTCAACAACGGCTTCAACTTCCTTTGTGGAAGCAAAGCAGCCCTGTATTCTTACAGGTTTTGGTATGCCCTGCGGATAGTAGAGCATATCGCCGTGACCCAGAAGTTTTTCCGCGCCTGCAGTATCTATAATTGTACGGCTGTCTATCTGCGAGGAGACCGTCAGGGCGATCCTTGAGGGTATATTAGCCTTGATAAGTCCGGTGATAACGTCTACCGTAGGTCTTTGCGTTGCGATGATAAGGTGCATACCTGCTGCACGAGCCATCTGGGCAAGACGGCAAATTGAATCTTCAACTTCGTTTGAAGCCGCCATCATAAGGTCGGCAAGCTCGTCTATAATGATAACTATCTTCGGCAGAGGTTCAACGCCGTCTGTTTCCGCAGCCATTTCATTGTAACCGCCGTGGTCGCGGACGTTGTAATCAGCAAAAAGTTTGTAACGTTTAAGCATTTCCTGAACTGCCCACGACAGCGCGCCGGCAGCCTTTCTCGGATCTGTTACTACCGGAATGAGCAGGTGCGGTATACCGTCATATACCTTGAACTCTACCATTTTCGGGTCTATGAGAACGAGCCGCACTTCGTCCGGAGTGGCATTGTAAAGTATGCTCATGATAATGCTGTTTGTGCAGACGGATTTACCCGAACCGGTAGTTCCGGCGATTATCATATGGGGCATTTTGGCAATATCGCCGATCATTATTTCACCGTCGATATTTTTTCCCACCACAAAGCTGAGCTTGCTCTTGTTGTTTGCAAACTCGGGGCTTTCTATCATTTCACGGATAGTGACTATGTCCTTTATCTTGTTAGGAACTTCCACGCCTACGGCGGCTTTGCCGGGAATAGGCGCTTCGATGCGGACTCCTGCCGCCGCAAGGTTAAGGGCGATATCGTCCGAAAGTCCGGTTATCTTTGAAATTTTAACGCCTGCGCTGGGCTGAAGCTCATATCTTGTAACGGTAGGACCTCTGTGGATATCAACTATCCTTGTCTGAACGCCGAAACTCTTTAACGTATCCACAAGGGTATCCGCATTGGCTTTCATTTCAGCCTCGGCGTCGGCAGCGTTAAGACTGTTGTCAACATTTTTCAGCAGCGATATGGGCGGAAAAGCATAAGCGGCAGTTTCGGTCTTTTGCTCGGAAATTTCCTGCTGGATATCCGCCGCCGTAGGTGCGTCAGGCATATCAAGCTCGTCGTCGGTCTGTATCTTGTTTGAAGCAAGGGTAGATTGTTTTTTTGACTTCTGCTCAAGGGGCTTAGGAGTAAATACTGAGGGTTTCTTTTCCGGAACGGAAGCGGCTTTTTTGATGATGTCGTCCAGTTCTTTTGAGGACGCTTTTACCCTTTCCGAAGTCTCCTCCGATACTCTTACCGGGTGCGCAGGCATTTCCTGCATAAATTTTTCCTGCTCGGAAAGCTCCTGTTCGCCGGCTTTGTTTCCGCCTTGTCCGGCAGGTATAGGGATATCCACATTGAAATTCTTGGATTTTTCCTTTACTACCTTTGCGGGAACGTCCGAATTTGGAACGGTTTTCTTTCCTTTGGCTGTTTTAGCTCCCGGAGGGGGAACGAAATCTCCGCTGTCCTCAGGAACATATTCTTCTCTTGCGGCGTTTGCTGCGGCAAATCCGCGCTTTATAAAGTTGATAAGGTCTATTATCGTCTTGTTTGCAAATATCATTATAAAGACAAATATCAGCAGTACGATTATTATAGCGGCTCCTGTCTTTTTGAATAGCAGGAGCAGGGGAACTGCCAGCAGCGAGCTGAATACTCCTCCGCCGCGTAGCTGTTTTCCCTCGGCATAAAGCAGGGGAATGATGTCACTGAAAAAGTTCCCCTCCGGTATCTCCGTGCCGGAAAGTATCTGGACAAGCGCCGATACGAGGAAAATTATTATAAAGCACTGTATGACTTTTCCCTGTACGGCTTGTTTTGCCTTATCGGTGGCTATCATTATCGAAACGTATATCAGTATAACGGGGACGATAAACACCGAAAATCCGAACATTCCCAGAAAGATATTATGTATGCTGTGCCATGCCGATTCGCCCTTTATCAGCGTAAAAGCAAGTATCAGCACTCCCAGCGCGAAAAGCACCGTTGACCAAAGCACTCTGTCGCCGGTATTGCTTTCCTCATGCTTAGCTTTTGTGTTTGCGGATGTTTTTTTCTCAGCCAAGTATTTTTCCTCCCCGAATTATTTTACAAAAGATACTCTTGTTCCTGTTTTCATTTCATAGATCGCAATTATTATCACGACAATTCCCAGAGCTAACGTATACCAGGCAAAAATGCTGAATTTGTCGTTCATTACAAAAGCCTTTACGAGCCATATCGCAAAATATCCCGCAACAGCCGAGACTGCAAAGCTGACTATAAGCGGCAGGATATTTGCAGTAAGCTCGCTTGCGGACGCTTCACCGAGCTGTACCACGGCTCCCGCAAGGATCACCGGTATACCAAGTATAAAGCTGTATTCCACCGCGTCCTCACGCTTCATGCCGGTAAAAAGAGCCGAACAGATCGTTGAGCCGGAACGTGAAATTCCCGGAACAAGGGCGATCCCCTGAAAAACTCCTATTGTAAGCGCGGCAGGCACTGTAGTTTCGCCTGCGGTCTTTTTGCCTTTGCCGCATTTTGTGCTCAGGAAAAGCAGCGCGGAAGTATAAAGGAACGCAATACCCTCCGCAAGGATAGACGGGTCTGATGCAAGCCCCTCGAAAAAGTCTCTGAATATGTAGAATATGAACAGCGGAAGTATGGAAATTATTATCATAATTATCATTCTGCGTTCGGGGTTCATGGTTTTCCACCTGAATTTTCCTGTGAATATGTCGCCCAACATTCTGAACGCTTCGACAATGAGTTTTTTTATCTTCTCCCAGAATGCAATAAACACCGCCAGCAGCGTTCCGAGATGAAGCACTATCGTCATTGTGACTGCGCCTTCTCCGTCAAGACCGGTAAAATGCTGAAAAAGCGAAAGATGCCCTGAGCTTGATACCGGCAGGAACTCTGTAAGTCCCTGCACGATACCTTGAATGATCGCTTCGATTATAGTCATAAAAACATTCCTTTTCTTATTATTTCGGACAATATATAGATATTCCTCCAATGCCGAGGAAATTACCCGTCTTTTTTGTCGTCCTGATAGCGAGGCTCACTGTTTTCTATCAGCTCGTAAAGTGCGTCTATTGCGTCGGAAAGCGTTCCGAGGGAATCAATAAGACCCTCCGCAACGGCAGCGTCGCCGTCAAGGACCGTTCCCATATCCATGGTAAGCTCTCCGGTATTCATAACAAGCTCTCTGTAGCGTTCGGGAGGTATCCTGCTGTTGCCCGAAACGAATTTTATTATCCTGTCCTGCATTTTCTCAAAATAGGACATAGTCTGCGGAACGCCGAGCACAGTGCCGTTCATTCTCACAGGGTGGATAGTCATGGTCGCGCTGGGCACAATGAAAGATCTTTTCGCCGAAACTGCAAGAGGCACGCCTATGGAATGTCCTCCGCCGATGACGAGCGATACGGTAGGGGTTTTCATTCCGGCGATAAGTTCGGCAATGGCAAGTCCGGCTTCAACATCTCCGCCCACGGTATTCAGGATTATTATCAGTCCCTCTATGGAGCGGTCCTGCTCGATAGCTACAAGAGCCGGCATTATGTGCTCATATTTGGTGGTCTTGTTCTGCGGAGGAAGTATATAGTGTCCCTCCACCTGACCTATTACCGTAAGACAGTGAATAAGATGTTTTGAATTTTGCGAAACTACTTCGCCGTTTTTTTCGATAAGGTCGGCACGGTCTATCTGTTCCTCGGTAGGGGTCTGATCGTTGTTTTCATTGCAGTTCTGCATATATATTTCCTTTCCGGGCAATATTTCTGGGAATATTCTGTACGGAAAGTTCAAAAATATGCACATTTAAATAATTATACATCATTTCCTGCAAAAAGTCAAGGCTAAGGCGTTCAAAAAAGGCATTGCCCGCGCAAAACAAATATGCCGCAGGGGAATTTCCCTGCGGCATATAAATTACGATCAGATATTATTTTATTCTGCTTCAAATTCAGCGATCTTAGCCTGAAGTTCGTTATCTACTTCCTGAACCATGCTGTCGATAGCGTCGGCAAGAGCTTCTCTCTGGGTAGCCCAGTCGGAACCGCCGTGGAACGGTACTCTCAGACCGTTATCGGAAGTATCTACCGTGTAAGCTGCGATATCTGTGGAGCAGCCCGGTGCAAAGTCGTATACAGGATACTGACGTACAAGATCGTTGCAGACAGCAATTCTGTCGATGATCTCCTGTGACCACTGGTTGTCGTCCATAGCCTTTCTGTTGGCGATCTCGGTAGCGCCTTCATCGTTTGAAGCAACGATAGAACATTCAGCAAAACGTGCAACGCCCTCGGGGTTCTGTGCGCCCTTGCAGAGTGCGTAACCGGCTATTGTAGCAGCACCGTAAGGATCGGAGCCTGCGGGAGACGGAACGGGAACGATACCTACATCGGCAGGATCCATCTTGTTTGCCCATGTAGAAGGATCGCCCTGTATGCCCCATGCGCCCCAGAGGAGGAACAGCTCTCTGCCCTCGCCCATGAACTGAGGCTGGATATTCCAGCTAAATTCTTCAAGGTTCATTACAAGACCATTCTGATAAAGCTCATAACCGAAGTTTTCAGCCTTTTCAAGTGTAGCGTCGGTGAGCATGCTCTTAACGTGACCGTCAACGTTCGCTACTGCAACTGCTCCGGAAGATGTCCAGAGTGCTTTTTCAAAGAACCAGCCGTCAAGACCGTACATACCGTTTTCGGCGTCAACAAATTCTTCAAGCATGGACTGGAATGTATCCCAGTTCCAGTTGCCTGCCTCGTAAAGCTCCCAAGGATCGTCCAGACCGTTTTCTTCAATGGTGGACTTGTTATACATACAAATCTGCTCAGCAGTTATGCCTGTAACAAATTCAAAGTGCTTTCCGCCGAAGTTGAATATTTCCATACCGGTTTTGGTGTTCTGCCAGATAGCGTCGTTGATGTCGATGTAGTCATCTATAGGCTGGAACATTCCGCTGTTTACGCCCTTAGGGAAGTTGTAAACATCGTCGCCGGGGAAGAAGTCGATGCCTTCGCCGCCGAGAACATATGTGGAAAGGTCATTGAAACGGTTTTCATATGTAGTGCTGTAGTCGGTGACATATCCGCCGTACTTCTGCTCGAACATTTCAAGGTCAACGCCCTTGGACTGTCCGTCAGTACCGGGGTTCTTGGTATAGTGAGCAAGCCATTTGATCTCTTTGTTTTCGAGTTCTACGTCGTTGAGCTGGGACATTGCGTTTTCAAGGACCTCCTGTTCGCCGTCCTTGAGTCCCTCGGTGTTTACTTCGACTGTAGCCTGAGTAGTTGTGGTGCCTTCTGTAGTTGTGGTGACTTCTTCGCCGCCTGCGGCAGCAGTAGTAGTACCGTCAGCAGTTCCGGACTGGCTGTCGCTGCTGCAGGCAGCAAGACCTGCTACCATAGACAGAGCAAGAAGTCCGGTAAGAACTTTTTTCGTGTTTTTCATATGTAACCTCCTTAAAAATGTACGGCAGGGAACGCCGCATAAAAAATCGGACACAAATTCACCGATTTTTTTAACATCTTAATTATATCAAAAATTAAAAAAATCGTCAAGAGAGTTTCTTATAATAAAATATTTGTCCCGTTGTTTAATTTCTACAAAAAATGCTTGCGAAAACCTTTAAGTAAAGCGCCGCTATATGGAATAATATGTAAATCACTTCTGAAAGCCAAAGTTTCAAGGAGACAGATGAAAGTTATCCCGGAACTTTTATAATTTTTTTCAAAAGCCCTTGACAAAACTTTGGAATTATGATAAAATATAATGCGTTGACCGATGCGCTGCTAGCTCAGCTGGATAGAGTGACTGGCTACGAACCAGTAGGTCAGGGGTTCGAGTCCCTTGCAGCGCGCCAGAAAGCCCTCATGCAGTATCTGCCTGAGGGCTTTTTAACTGTATGTCTTTTCTTTGTGTAAAAGACATTATCCGAATTTCTGTGAAAGGATCTTAAAAAATGATATATACGCTTACATTCAATCCTGCTATAGACTATGTTATCCGGACCGAAACGCCGGCTTTCGGAAAGATCAACAGAGCTTCTGCCGAACAGATACTTGCAGGCGGAAAGGGCATAAACGTTTCCGTTGTTCTTAAAAATCTTGGCGTGGAAAGTACTGCGCTCGGATTTACAGCCGGG
Source organism: uncultured Clostridia bacterium (assembly GCA_947627905.1). GTDB lineage: Bacteria > Bacillota > Clostridia > Oscillospirales > Ruminococcaceae > RGIG8773. The sequence goes on along the minus strand of CANQXX010000033.1, from coordinate 4,965 downwards.
TTTACAGGCGCTGAAATACGCCGTCTTATCGGCTTGAAGGGGGTAAAATGTGATTTTATCGAGCTTCCGCAGGGCTTTTCGAGAATAAATGTAAAACTTAAGTCGGATATTGAAACTGAGATAAACGGCATAGGTCCAGATATCCCGGAAGAAAGCATGAAAGAGCTTTTCAATAAGCTGGAAAAACTTTCGGCAGGAGATATCCTCGTGCTTGCAGGCAGCATACCGCGCTCCCTGCCGGATACTGTCTACAACGACATAATGAAAAGGCTTGGCGGCAGAGGAGTGCGCTTCGCCGCAGACGCGTCGGGAAAAATGCTTATGAATGTTCCCGCGCAGAGACCATTCCTGATAAAGCCCAATCATCATGAACTCGGAGAGATATTCGGCGCAGACATAGGCGGCGATAAGGAGAAAGCTGCGTTCTATGCCGGCAAGCTCCGCGGAATGGGCGCGGAGAACGTTCTTGTTTCAATGGCTGAATATGGGGCGGTGCTTTGTGCTTCCGACGGAAAAGTCTATACCTGCGGCGCGCCGAAAGGAAAGGTGATAAATTCCGTAGGCGCAGGGGATTCAATGGTAGCAGGATTTCTTGCAGGCTGGATAGGCTCCGGCAGCTTTGAAGAAGCTCTTAAATGGGGAGCGGCTGCCGGCAGTGCTTCGGCTTTTTCGGAATTTCTTGCAGAAAAAGATGAAGCAGAAAAACTGTACGGAAATATTTCAGTTCAGGTAATATGACGCGGCGGAAAGCCGTTTGGTCATATAAATATCCTCATGATATTTGCCGTAACGGCGCAAAGTATGATACCGGTAACAGTGGGAAGGATAAATGCGGCTAACGTCCATTTTATGCTTCCCGTTTCTTTTTTTATGGTCATGCAGGTAGTTGAACAAGGAAAATGACACAGCATGAATATCATTGTACATACGGCGGTAGTGATATTCCAGCCGTTGTCTGTTAGTATATTTTTTAGGGATTCAAGATCTTCATATTCAACTATCTTTCCTGAAGCAAGATACATCATCAGCATTATGGGCACTACTATCTCATTTGCCGGAAAGCCCAGAATAAATGCAAGAAGTATCACTCCGTCCAGACCGATGAAGCTTGCGAACGGGTCAAGAAATCCGGCGCAGGCAGTCAGAAGCGAACCGTCTGCATATCGTATATTTCCCAGCAGCCATATGATAAGTCCGGCAGGCGCTGCGACAGAGACCGCTCTGCCCAGAACAAAAATAGTTCTGTCGAATATCGAACGGATAATTACCTTGCCGATCTGCGGCATACGGTACGGCGGAAGCTCCAGAGCAAACGACGACGGCACGCCTTTCAGCACCGTTGAGGAAAGCAGCTTTGACATTGCAAAAGTAAGTATCACTCCAAGGATTATCACCGATGTAAGTATAAGCACCGACAGGAAGCTCTGCCCAAGACCGGCTGCGCCTGCGGTAAAAAACATTGTTATTACCGCAATGAGCGTAGGAAATCGTCCGTTGCACGGAACAAAACTGTTGGTGAGGATTGCAATAAGCCGTTCGCGTGGGGAATCAATTATCCGGCAGCCTGTAACTCCCGCTGCATTGCAGCCGAAGCCCATCATCATTGTAAGAGCCTGTTTGCCGCAGGCATTGGAGCTTTTGAAATATCTGTCCAGATTGAAAGCTACCCTCGGAAGATATCCCACATCTTCCAGAATTGTAAAAAGCGGGAAAAATATTGCCATAGGAGGGAGCATTACAGCCGTTACCCATGCAAGAACACGGTAGACGCCGTCTATAAGCATATTGTTCAGCCATTCGGGAGCATGAAAATAATAAAGTATCCCGGACAGTTTTTCGCCTAATGAGAACAGCGCTCCGAAAAGAAGCTCCGACGGGTAATTTGCTCCGACTATCGTTATCCAGAATATCACCAGCAGCATAGCAGCCATTATGGGAACTCCCCATATCTTATGCGTAAGTATGCGGTCGATCTTTCTGTCCCGTTCGTAATAGTCCGGTCTTTCGTGAACGACACATTCCGCGGCGATCCTTTCAGCCTGACGGACTATGGAATTTACTATCATATCTTTTGATACGGCGTCGGATATGCCGCTGTCGGAAAGATATTTCCGGGCTTCCGAAACTGCGGAGGATATTTCTTCATCTTTTTCGATGTCGAAATCCAGATATCCGCTTATGCCGGCATTTAATTTCTTATCGTTATCGAGGAGCCGTATTGCTGTCCAGCGTGCGGAAAGTTTTCCCGATAATTTCTTTTCAAGGACAGGTCTGATAATCCCGACAGCATTTTCAATTTCTTCGGGATAAGCGACAGTGGGGATATTTTTATTTGACTGTGAGATAACTTCCGGCAGACGTTCCATCATTTCCGTAATACCTGTTCCGCTTCTTGCGGAAGTGCCGCAGACGGGAACGCCTAATTTGTCGGAAAGTTTTTGCAGATCAACCGAAATTTTTTTCTTTTTTGCTTCATCGAGCAGATTTACGCAAACAAGGGTATGCGCGGTTATCTCAATGGTCTGCAAAACAAGATTGAGATTTCTTTCAAGGCAGGACGCATCGCAGACCACGATAACTGCGTCAGTTCCGCCGAAACAGATAAAATCGCGCGCAACTTCCTCTTCGGCGGAATGTGCGAGCAGGGAATATGTTCCCGGTATATCTACCATAAGATAATTATTTTTTCCGACGGAACAGTGTCCCTGAGCGTTCTGGACGGTTTTGCCCGTCCAGTTGCCGGTGTGCTGGTTCATTCCGGTAAGGGCATTGAAAACGGTGGATTTTCCGACATTTGGATTTCCCGCAAGGGCAACAGTCTTTTCGTTATCATTTTTTTCGGGAACAAAGCTTCCGCCGCAGGCATTTTTCCCGACAGAACCGGCAGTAAGACCCAAAAATATCACTCCTTATGTACATTTTTGTTCTTATATTTTAGTATTATATCCTATGCGGGAATTTGTTTTGCGACACAAAAAGCATGACTTTTGCTAAATAAAAAGGGACGGCTTCTGCCGTCCCTTTCTGATATTATTTTATGCCTTCCGGATTTTTTACTGTAAAGTTCCAGCTGTCACGGCACATCTGAGCGATATCCGCCTTGGCTTCCCAGCCGAAAAGAGCTTTTGCCTTGTCGGTGTTTGCATAGCAAGTTGCAATGTCTCCCGGACGGCGCGCAACTATCTTGTAGTTCACTTTCTTTCCGGAAGCCTCTTCAAAGGCTTTTACCACTTCAAGAACGCTGGTGCCTTTTCCGGTGCCGAGATTTACCGCTTCCGTTCCCTTGTGCTTCAGTGCGTAATCCACCGCGCACAGATGACCCTTTGCAAGATCGACAACATGGATATAATCCCTGACGCCTGTGCCGTCCGGAGTATCATAATCGTTGCCGTAAACGCTGAGGCACGGCAGCCTGCCGGACGCTACCTGCGCCACATAAGGGAGCAGATTATTCGGTATTCCGTTAGGATCTTCTCCGATAAGACCGCTCTCATGCGCTCCTATGGGGTTGAAATAACGCAGCAGGACAACGCTCCATTCGCTGTCTGCTTTTGCCGTATCGGTAAGTATCTGCTCTATCATGACCTTTGTGTAGCCGTATGGATTTGTCGCAGACGTAGGATATGTTTCAACATAAGGAACGGGATTGTTCATTCCGTAAACTGTTGCGCTGGAAGAAAAGACTATATTTTTGCAGCCGTTGTCCCTCATTGCTTTTATAAGCTCGATAGTTCCCGAAATATTGTTATAATAATATTCCACCGGCTTTGCGCAGGATTCACCCACAGCTTTAAGACCGGCAAAATGTATCACGGCGTCTATGCTGTTTTCTTTGAATATCCTGCAAGTTCCCTCATAGTCAAGGATATCTGTCTTGTAGAATTTAAAATCCTTTCCGGTTATTTTTTTTATCCTTTCAAGAGCCTCCGGCTTGGAGTTAGAAAAATTATCCATAACAACTATATCGTGTCCTGCTTCAAGGAGTTCGACGCAGGTATGACTGCCTATAAATCCTGCGCCTCCGGTAACGAGTATCCTGCTCATAAATAACTACTTCCTTTCCGAAAATTACTAAAATATATTTTATAACATTTCGGCAGGATTTTCAATAGTTTTCCGAAAATTTTTCTTCATCTGAAAATTTCCGTGACTGATACAGGCAGCGCCTACGGATTCTATTCCGAGAACGGCATACCGTCCTGCCTCCGGGCAGAGAAGCCCGGCGTTCGCTTCGGAGAAGGCTTTCAGTGCTTTTGTGTGGAGCTTGTATATATGCCTTACGCCGTAATTCATTTCCTCGGCAATAAATTCCCATTTCTGATACAAAAGATACCGCCTTGTGAGCAGTTCTCTTAAAGTTTCATCGGAAACGGAAAAAATTTCTTTTTCGATCTTTGAACGCAGCGCCGTAAGTGCGCTGATTTCGGAATTTATATGTTCTTCGTAATTAAGAACGCGTATCATAGCGTCCTCGATACCGTTTTTTCTTGATGCGGTCTTTGAACCGTCGGAATCGTATGTTACCGCTCTTCCGTGAAGAGACGCCTTTGCCGCTTCAAGTTTTTCAAGGTCGAATTTTATCTTTTTTTCTGTTTTTGCTGCCTGCTGTAAATATTCCTTTGGATCCATAAACCATACCTCCAATATACTGATATAAATAATGCTGTGCTGACGAAGCCAAAGGGCACGAGTGGCATTTGCCCCGGATATAACGTATCACAGTCGGAGAAAGACCGGGCTAAAATCTTTCCGTTTTATGTAGAACAAATGTTCTTGTAAAATATTATAGAACATTTGTTCTTAAAAATCAATTGTGATCTTGCACAAAAGTTTTAGATCTGAATTTTTAATATTGCACAAATTACATTTTCATCTTACTTCCAGATACAAATGATAATTTAGCGGAACAAAATAAAAAAAACAATAGCTGGTCGAGCTGAGCCCAGCTCGCAGGGTCGAGGGGCA
>CANQXX010000032.1 GCA_947627905.1 uncultured Clostridia bacterium | reverse complement strand
TTGCCGTTCTCATCGGGAAAATCAAACTGAGTGAACCAATAGTCGTACAACAGCTTGAGTTGGTGCTGTAAATTATCATTTATCTTAACTCTTAACACTTATCTTCGTTCCCTCTCTGGTCTCTGTCACAACATATCCAAGAGCGGAAATTTTATCGCGTATCTCGTCCGCAAGAGCAAAATTCTTTTCCTTTCTTGCGGCTTTGCGCTGTTCAAGAAGCTCCGCTATTTCAGCCGGGATATCTTCGTCCATATCTCCGGATTTTTTCTCAGCAGCTTTCTTTGCAGCTTCGATAAGTCCGAGCGAAAGAACGCTGTCAAAGTCCTTTATAAGCGCAAGTTTGGTGGCGTTGCTGACATCTGCTTTGAGAACATCGTAAACCGCCGTTATCGCTAACGCCGTGTTAAGATCGTTGTCCATAGCGTCGGTGAAATTCTTTTTCAGCCTGTCAAATTCCGTCTTGTCAATTTCCCCGCTGCCGTCAAGGGTACCGGCGATCCTTGCAGCAAGTTTTTCATAGGCAGCAGCTGCGTTGTCAAGATTTTCATAGCTGAAAACAAGAGACTTCCTGTAGTGCGACTGCAAGCAGAAAAACCTGTATACGAGCGGATCATAGCCCTTTTCTTCAAGAAGCGATACCGTAAGAAATTCACCGGAGGATTTGCTCATCTTTCCGCTGTTGGTGTTCAGATGATAAACATGGAACCAGTGTCTGCACCATTCGTGTCCGAGGTAAGCCTCGCTCTGCGCAATTTCATTCGTGTGATGCGGAAAAGCGTTGTCTATTCCTCCGCAGTGGATATCAAGATATTCTCCGAGATTTTTCATGCTTATGCAGGAACATTCGATATGCCAGCCCGGATAACCCAGTCCCCACGGGCTTTCCCATTTAAGCTCCTGATCTTCAAATTTTGATTTTGTGAACCAGAGAACAAAATCGGCTTTGTTTCTTTTGTTGGAATCTTCCTCGACGCCTTCCCGGACGCCGACTTCAAGATCCTCTTCCCTGAAATCGTTGAAAACATAGTATTTGTCAATCTTTGAAGTGTCAAAATATATATTTCCGCCTGCTTCGTAAGCATAGCCCTTTTCTATAAGAACTGTTATAACGCGGATAAATTCGTCAATATAAGAAGTTGCCGGAACAACAACATCGGGAGTTTTTATGTTCAGCTTTCTGCAGTCTTCAAAAAATGCTTTTGTATAAAAATCCGCAATCTCCATAACGGTCTTGTGTTCGCGCTTTGCGCCCTTTAACATCTTGTCGTCGCCGGTGTCGCCGTCGCTTGAAAGATGTCCCACGTCGGTGATGTTCATTACGCGCTTTACGTCATATCCCGAATAGCGGAAATATTTTTCCAGAACGTCCTCCATAATATAGCTGCGGAGATTTCCGATATGTGCATAATGATATACCGTAGGACCGCAGGTGTACATACTTACTTTTCCCTCAAAACGGGGGATAAAATCGTCCTTTTTTCTTGTAAGGGTATTATAAAGTTTCATGATATTTTCTCCTTGGGTCAATGTTTTACATTGTTATTAAGTTTATTTCCTATTTCGGCAATTTCCAGACGGTTCACCTGTTTTTCAAGCTTTTCTATCTTCATTCTGTACAGGCAAAGCTCCTGTGAAACAGGATCGGGAATATGCACCTGATCGAGATCGCTGTTCATTATTTTCTTTCCGTTCCTGCGGACTATCCTTGCCGGAACGCCTACAGCCGTACAGTTCGGCGGAACTTCTTCAAGCACTACGGCGTTAGCGGCGATCTTGGCGTTGTCACCGACTTTAAACGGTCCGAGAACCCTTGCTCCCGCGCCTACCATAACGTTATTTCCGAGCGTCGGGTGACGTTTTCCCTTGTCTTTTCCCGTTCCTCCGAGGGTAACTCCCTGATATACAAGGCAGTTATCGCCTATTTCGGCAGTTTCGCCTATTACAACTCCGGAACCGTGATCTATAAAAAATCCTTTTCCGATCTTTGCTCCGGGGTGGATCTCAATACCGGTAAGAAGTCTTGCGATCTGTGAGATACACCTTGCAATAGTGTAAAGTTTTTTTGTGTAAAAGAAATGTGCAACTCTGTACATCAGAACAGCGTGAAGTCCCGAATATGTGAGAAGAATTTCGAGAGTGCTCCTTGCCGCAGGGTCGCGCTTTTTGACCGATTCAATATCCGACTTTATATGTTCGATTGTGTGCGCAATGGTATGTTCAAACATTTTCCGAATTTCTCCCTTCAAAAATGAAATTATATCCGAACAAAAAACCGCCTTCAAAGGAAATATTCCCATGAAGGCGGTCAATTTTTTAAAACCGCGGTCCCACTTCAGATTTATAGCTTTTGATCCCTTAACGCGGGAAAACGCAGACGTATACGCAGGAAAAACTTCCCTTCCCCGTCCGGACTGTCGCGCCGCACTTCACTGACCCGCTCCGCGCCGTCGCACCGAACCGACGCTCTCTGATGAAACCGGGAAAGCTACTCTTGCCGATAAGTCTTTAAAATATATCATGATAATATTATATCATAGTTTTTTCTGAAATGCAACAGAAATTTTATCAATATTCGGTTTTAGTTACTTCAAGGTCGGCAACGAACTTTTCAAAATTTTCGGATTCGGTGTCCCAGTCCTCTTCTCTGGTATCGAACATGATGATATATGCGTCCTGTTCGGAATAGAAGAAGTAAGCTCTTGCATTGAAGCGGTAAAGCTCGGTCTTTACGGGTTCGCCGTCCGGATCGTCCTCAGGAGCGATAAAATCATACTGTATTATCTGATAATCGTATTTTATGCCGTCAAATCCGCATACTTTCACATCTTCGGGATCTTCAAAAACGGTATCCTGCGCAGATGTTATATTGCTTATTTTAAGGATAGCGCAGGCATTGTCCGCCCATACGTCCATTGCCTGAAGGTCTTCCTTATAATTATATGCGCGGATAATTACTCTTGAACTTCCGTTTGTGTAAAGTTTTCCCTGCTGTTCTTCGGTATAACCCTGCAGGGAATATCCTCCCGGAAGAGTATCGCCGGAGGTCTTGTTGTTTATTTTATTGATTGCATAGTCGTCGCCGTCGGCGATCGGACGGGTCTCGGTGTTGATCTCCTGTTCTTCAAGGATTTCAGCCATACTTTGTACCATATCGGTCTGGGAAGATGTTTCGGAGGACGTCTGGGAAGATGTTTCTTCTTCGGTCCCGCTGCTGCAGCCGGCAAACAAAGCCGCAGATATTGCTGCCGCACAGATAAATGCTGAAAATCTTAACTTTTTCATATATTTTCCTCGCCTTTCTTATTTATTGTTTATATTGTTTATAATGATACGGATACCGGCATTATTCCGCTTCTTCCGTGTCAATGTCATAAAAAACATACCTTTTCATAGGTCCACAGTCTGCAAGCATAAGCGCCATTTTTCCGAAATGTCCTTTTCCCATGGAATATTCGGAGGAAGTCATTGCAATGCAGGCTTCGCCTTTGGAAAGAATATTTATTTCCATTTTGAAAAGATAGCCGTCAGGCAGCTCTGTTCTTGTGAAAACGGCTCCGAATTTTGAGCAGCATATATCGCAGATATAATCAAAGAACATATTTCTGTCAGGGTTCTGGAGCGGCGCTTCGGAGATCTTTTCATTGCGTGAGACATTTCTTTTCCGGGGATCCAGACTTGTTACCGATATCAGCGCTCTGTTATCGGCTGTTCTTTCCGCAGAAAATATGAGCATATCCGGAAATACCATAGAGCAGCAGTCTGCTGTCATTCCGGCTATGACCGTTTCAAAAAGGGAGCGGTCCATTCTGAAAAAGATATTTTTTTCGCAGTCGCAGGTAATCTTTACCTTTTTGCCTAAGGTGTCCGAAGCCTCGTCGGCTGCGCGGCGCAGCTCGTTATCCATAGAAAGCGTAACTTCCTTTTCCTTCATATCAACGAGGGAATAGAACTGATCCGGCGGAATGACTTCCTTGGTTATCGACATCATTCCTTCATCAATAGTGTTGAGCCTTTCTGTTATCATTGCGCCGTCGAAAAGTCCGCATGATACGGCGTCATATATTTCGTCGGCTGAATTGGTCACCGTTCCTGCCATATTTTTTATTTTGGCGCAGATATAAAGGATATAATCCTTTATGGCAGGGGTGTTAAGGATATTCTTTATTTTTTCGGAACGGACGATCTCAATGACATAATAGACGCTGTTGTCAGTATGATCGTCGGTTTTAAGTATATTGAACGAATAAAGCTCCTCTCCGGCAATAATATTTGTAAGCCCTGATACCGGAATCCTGCCGCCGAAAAGCTCCAGAAGCTGTTTATTTTCGTTAAATAAAGGTGATGATACCCTGTTTTTCCATATAATGCATAATTTGTTGTCCGTTATTGCTGCCGGTAGTCCTGATCTGTCGTATATATTTTTAAGTGCTGAGATCACGCTTGCTGACAATTGGGTTCACTCTCCGATCTGAAATTTTTGCTGTCGGGCATGATATAAATTATTATCCCACAATTTTTTATTTTTTGCAATAGATAATACTGAAATATCATTGAAATATCATAATTTTTTTAAAAATTATGTCGTTTTGTCACGATATCTTCACCATTTGCCGCAGGATAAACGAATAAAATTGAAGTATTTGCCAATAATCCGGTTAGCCCGTTCAAATTCAAACATTTCAAAGGAGGAAATATCATGTCAGAGACTGCTTTGATACTTGCCGGCGGAGACGCTCTCCGCATGAGACCGCTTACCTGTACCAGACCTTCCGCGATGCTTCCGGTATGCGGAGTTCCGCTGGCGGAGTATACCGTAAGGACGTTAAGAAAAGCAGGATATTCAAATATTATTTTTGCCGCAGACCGGCTTTCTGCGGAAATAAGCAATTATTTTGAGGACGAAAGCGATATAGATCTTATCATATCGCCGACGCCGGAGGGCACCTGTCATGCGCTGTCCGAAGCCGCAGAAGCCGTTGAGTACGGGGATAATATTACCGTTATTTACGGAAATCTGCTGTTTGAAGCAGATATTGCCGCCGCAGAGGAATTTCATGCCGCATCGGCGGCTGATGTTACGATCATCACAAAAAAAGCCGTCAGCGGCGAGGACAGCATACTGACGGTCTCCAAGGACGGCAGGGTTTCGGAGATAATCCCCTGCGCCGCAAGAGAAAACTGCCGTTCCGACAATGCTGCGGCAGGGATATTCATATTTTCCCGCAGGGCTGCCGCCGAAGCGGAAGGTTCGGGTAAGGACATACTTACGGACTTTATCCCCGATCTTATAAAAAAAGGCAGGATAGTAGCGGATTTTCCGTCGGACGGATATTTCTGCCCGGTGAACTATCCGGAAGGCTATTTTTCCGCAAATGCGGCTGTACTCAGCGGAAGCTTTTCGTTCGTTCCGGAAAATGTGATCGAAAAAGCGGAGGTGCTTCCCGGATCGAAGATCATTCCTCCGGTAAGGATACCGCCCTCCGCCGATATAGCTTCCGGCGCGGAAATAGGCGCAGGAACGGTAATAGGCGAAAATGTCACCGTCTGCCGGGGAGCCAAGCTGACAGGAGCAATAATCATGGACGGCGCATATATCGGCGAAAGAGTGTCCGTGACCGGTGCGGTGATAGGCTCCGGTGCAAGACTGCTGGCAGGAGCTTCGGTGAACGAGGGCGCCGTGATAGGTGACAGCGCGGTAATTGCGGAGCAAGCCGTTGTAAACAGCGGAGTAAAAATATGGAACGGCAGGCATATCGACGCTTATGCAACTGCTGCTCAGGACATACAGTACGGTTTCCTTGCTCCGGTAAAGATCGGCGAGGACGGAATCTGCGGCGAAACGGGGAGCATAATCAATCCGCAGACAGCGGCGGCGGCAGGGAGCGCTTTAGCTTCTCTCGGAAGCAGGATAGGCGTGGGCTATAAAAATTCCCCTGCGTCGGAAAGCCTTGCAATGGCAGTTGCGGCAGGAATAACCGCCGCAGGTGCGGACGCGTGGCTGTTCGGAGAGACTTCCGGTCCGGAGCTTGATTTCTGCGTGGCAAGATCGGGTCTTGCGGCAGGCTGCCGCGTGGAGGCGGGCATAACCGCAAAGCTGAAAATGTGTTCCGGAGACGGACTTCCGCTCAGCCGCAGCGAGGAAAAAATAATAGAGGGCGGAATAAACCGCAGCGAATACCGCAGAGCGGGTTTCACCCATTTCGGGAAAATACGGGATTCGGCGGCTATAACACGCCTTTACAGGAATATGCTCGAAAAAGCCGCTCCGCAAAGGCTTACAAAAATCAGAGCGGTCATAAATACGTCGGGCGCTTCGGTAAGCTGCATATGCGAAGAGATACTTGACCGGATAAACGACCGAGGAGGAAAACCGGTAGTGTTCCATATCGGCAATGACGGAAGAGGAGCGTCGGCATATACCGATGAAACGGGCTATATCCTTGAGGAAAAGCTAATGCTTATCGCCTGCCGGAGAAGATTTGAGCAGGGGTATGATATTGCTTTGCCGTATAATTTCCCGAAAGCAGCGGACGGACTTGCGGAAAAGTACGGAAGAAAGATCCTGCGGTACAGCGGCTGTCCGTCGGATCCGTCGGACGGCGAAGCCCGCCGTCTTGCGGCGGAAACTCCTTTTGTACGGGACGGCGCCGCGCTGATGTTTGCTGTCCTCGAAGCTATGGAGGAGCATGGCACGCTCCCTGCGGAGGAGCTGCGCGATCTGCCGGAAATAGCGGTATCAACACGGTTCGTAGCCATAGACAAACAGCCCGTAAGGCTTTTGCGGAGCATTTTTACCGAAAAGCAGGTCTCCGGCGACGGCGTGATGATAGACGACCGCCGCGGCAGGATATTCATAAAGCCGGTAAAGACGGGAAAAGGTGTGATAATGCAGGTGGAAAGCTATTCAGCGGAGATATCGGCGGAGCTGTGCGATTTTTATCAGGACCTGCTCACAAAGCCGCAGGTGTAATCCGGTCTGTTTTGATATCTGCACGGCTTGACAATACAGATGATTTATAGTATAATGTATATTGATTTATTGTGTTCGGAAAAACGCTCTTTTTGAAAAGCGGCAGTTTCATTAAAACATCAGTCCAGAACGTCCGCTTTTTTCCGGAAAAACTGCGCGGTATGCGGTTTTCCGGCTACATATCTGACCGTTTACAAATAAGACGCGCCGTGCGTTTTTCATACCCTGTCAGTATCGTTTTTGCGGGGATATTATGACTTTTTGCGCGCCTTTACATCGGTCCTTACTGAAAGGAATGGTGCCATAGTGGCAAAAAACAAAAAAGCTCCGGAGCTTAATGCTTACGGCGAAAAGATCGCTCCGAAAAACCCGAAAAAGGCTTCTCCGGCTGCTAAGAAAAATACAAGATCTTCTAAGGAGGACGCTAAAAAACAGCCTGTCAAAGCTCCGCGCAAGCAGCCCGAACCGAAAGCGGCTCAGCAGAAAAGCCGCAGGAAAAACAGCGGACAGTCCGCAGTTCCCGAAATAAGCGTTCCCCTTCACCCTACTAATCACAGATCGGTGAAAAAAACACCGCTTAAAATAATCCCTCTGGGAGGTCTTAACGAGATAGGAAAGAATATGACCGTTTTTGAATGTGCCAACGATATTTTCATCGTTGACTGCGGTCTTGCCTTTCCGGACAGCGATATGCCCGGCGTTGACCTTGTTATCCCGGATTTCACATATATCGAGCAGAACGCCGACAGGGTGCGTGGCATAGTTATAACCCACGGTCATGAAGATCATATCGGCAGCCTTGCTTACCTGCTCAAAAAGGTGAATGTTCCGGTTTATGCCACAAGACTTACGATAGGTCTTATAGAGGGAAAACTCAAGGAGCATAATATACTTTCATCGGCAAAGCTGAATGTAGTCGTTCCGAGACAGACGGTGAAAATGGGCTGCATGGCTGTGGAATTTATACGGGTAAATCATTCTATACCCGACGCCGTAGCTCTGGCTATCCACACGCCTGCCGGCATAATCGTGCACACCGGAGATTTCAAGGTGGATTTCACCCCTATTGAGGGAGAGATAATTGACCTTGCGCGCTTCGGCGAGCTGGGAAACAAAGGCGTGCTTGCGCTCATGTCCGATTCCACCAACGCCGAAAGGCGCGGGCATACGGCTACGGAACGCACGGTGGGAAACAGCTTTGAACGGCTTTTCGACACCGCCGAGGGAAAGCGCATAATAATAGCAACGTTTTCCTCAAATATCCACCGCATACAGCAGATAGTCAACAGTGCTGTGCGCTGCGGACGGAAAATTGCCGTTTTCGGCAGGAGCATGCTAAATGTTATCAGCACCGCTATGGAGCTGGGCTATCTTAAAGTTCCGGACGGTCTGATGATAGATATTGACGCAATGAATCATTTTCCGCCGGAAAAGATAGTCCTTATAACTACCGGAAGTCAGGGCGAGCCTATGTCCGCTCTTTCAAGAATGGCAATGAACGAGCACAGGACCGTTACAATAACGCCTATGGACTTTATCATAATCAGCGCAACGCCTATCCCCGGCAATGAAAAGCTGGTGACAAAGGTGGTCAACGAGCTTATGCGCGCAGGGGCGGAGGTCATTTACGAATCCATGTATGACGTGCACGTTTCGGGTCACGCCTGTCAGGAAGAACTTAAACTCATGCTGTCGCTGACAAAACCGAAGTTCTTTATTCCGGTGCACGGAGAGTATAAACACCTGAAAAAACACGCCGGGCTTGCTTACGGTCTCGGCTTTGAACAGGAAAGCGTTATAATTGCAAGCATAGGAAACGTTATAGAGACGGACGGAATAGAAATGAAGATAACCGGTCAGGTGCCTGCCGGAAGAGTATTTGTTGACGGTCTGGGCGTAGGCGATGTAGGCTCTATCGTTCTCAGGGACAGGAAGCATCTTTCGGAGGACGGTCTTATCATTGCGGTTGCGACTATCGAAAACGAGACAGGTGCGATACTTGCAGGACCGGATATAGTTTCAAGAGGATTTGTATATGTCCGTGAATCGGAGGAGCTTATAGTCGCTGCAAAGGAGCTTCTTATGAAAACGCTTCAGGGCTGCCTTGACAGCGATATGCGCGACTGGAACACCATAAAGGGAAAGATGAAGGACGAACTGGGCGATTACATTTACATGAAAACAAAGCGCCGTCCTATGATACTGCCGATAATAATGGAAATATAGCATTGCCGAAAACAAAAATGCCGGAAGGAGGAATGCTTGCTTCAGCAAGCAGAGCATATTTATGACAGGAAAACGCTGGACTGCTTTTAAAATGGTCTCACTGCTGCTGGTGGTGATAGCAATGGCTTGCGCTTTTTCGGTTTATGAAGTCAATGAAGTAAGGTTCTGGACGCTGCTGGCGATAACTTCACTGACGGCGCTGGCTTTTCTGATACTTTTTTCCGCAGCGCAGAAAAATCTTCACCATTTTGTGACCGAAATGGAATCCCAGCTCAATCTTACCGAAAGGGATTCGCTTTACAAGTTCCCTGCTCCGGCAGTAATAATAGACGGAGACGGCATAATAATATGGTACAACATTGCATTTACCGAGCAGGTATACGGCAGCGACGCTTTCGGTCTCCATATTACCAAGATCATAGATATCGACCTGCAGAAAACTTTTGAAAACAAGAATACTACCGTAAGCTATGAAACAGGGCATTTCCGGATATCTGCGGTCACTACGGAAAAGACCGATTCGGACCTTAATATGATATCCGATCTTACGCTGCTTTATTTTGACGATATAAGCGATTATATCTCGCTGGAAAACCGGTTCAATGATATCCGTCCTGCAATTATGCTCATTTCGGTGGATAATTATGAGGATATCCTTTCAAACGAAAAGGACAGCGAAAAAGCTCATACCATGATACAGATAGACAAGCAGCTTGAAGCATATTTTGAAGAATATCATGCCATTTTCAGAAAGCTCAGCAGCGACAGGTTTTTTGCCGTTGTTGAGGAGCGCGACTTAAACGCGATGATAGCAAATAAATTCAAGATCCTTGACAATGTAAGGAATATACAGGTCGCCGGCAGATATTCGGTAACGCTTTCCATAGGCATCGGCAGAGGCGCCGGAAATATGCAGGACAGCGAGCATGACGCCAAGCAGGCTCTTGAAATGGCTCAGGGACGCGGCGGAGATCAGGCTGCGGTAAAAAGCGATACCAATTTTGAATTTTTCGGCGGCGTTACAAAGGGCATAGAACGCACGACAAAGGTAAAGACAAGGGTAGTTTCTACAGCGCTGACGGAGCTTATAGGCTCATGCGGAGATGTTATAGTCATGGGTCACCGGTTCGGAGATCTGGACAGCGTGGGCGCAGGAGCAGGTCTTGTGGGAGCTATCCGCCGCCTTGCTCCGGACAAGGAAGCATACATGGCTGTAGATCCGGATAAGAACCTTGCAAAGCCGATCATTGACCGCCTGAATGAAAATCTTACCGAAGAGCTTCCTATTTTCATCACTCCGGAGGAAGCAATGGAAAGAATGACCGAAAATACCCTGCTTATTATCGTTGATACCCATAACAAGGATATCATAGAAAGTCCGGAGCTTTACGAAAAAGCCAAGCATATTGCGGTAATAGATCACCACAGGCAGACGGTAAATTACATTGACAATGCGGTGATATTCCACCATGAGCCGTATTCTTCATCGGCGTGTGAAATGACGGCGGAGCTTATACAGTATTTTACGGGAATAGACAAGCTGTCGAGCTATTATGCGGACGCCATGCTTGCCGGCATAATGCTGGATACGAAGAATTTCGTTATGAGAACAGGTGTAAGAACTTTTGAAGCGGCTGCTTTCCTGCGCAAACTGGGCGCGGATATGGTGGCGGTAAAAGGGCTTTTTGCCAATTCTCTGGAATGTATCAGGCATCGTTCACAGCTTGTTTCGTCGGCGGAGATATACCGACGCTGCGCAGTTGCAACGGATGAAGAAAGCTCGGGAGATTCACGGGTAAGCGCAGCTCAGGCTGCCGATGAAATGCTCGGCATAGAGGGCGTTGACGCCAGCTTTGTAATATTCAACACTCCGGACGGAGGAATAAATATTTCCGCCCGTTCTCTGGGGGCAATGAATGTTCAGATAATAATGGAAAAACTGGGCGGAGGCGGTCATCAGACCATGGCTGCGGCGCAGTTCAGGGATATTTCCATTCACGACGCAAAGGCTAAGCTGATAGGCGCGATAGATGAGCATATCGCAAATATAAGCTGATGTTATAAATGTGATTAAATCTATTCTGAAAGGATATGTTTGAAATGAAAGTTATTTTTTTGAAAGATGTTAAAGGTTCGGGGAAAAAAGGCGAGGTAAAGGAAGTTGCCGACGGATATGCAAGGAATTTCCTCATAGGAAAAGGTCTTGCGGTCGAAGCTACGGCAAAGAATATGTCCGATCTGGCAGGAAAGAAGTCGTCCGAACAGTACAAGGCGGATACCGCCAAGCAGGAAGCAATAAATTCAGCGGCTAAGCTAAAGGGCAAAAATGTAGTATGCAAGTCAAAGGCAGGTCAGGGAGGAAAACTTTTCGGTTCGATAACACCGGCAAATATCGCCGATCTTATTTCCGAACAGTTGGGAGTTTCCGTTGACAAGAAGAAGATATCCCTTTCCTCCGAAATAAAGACTTTCGGAACTTATACCGCAGAGGTAAAATTCCTTGCAGGTATCTCGGAGAAGATAACCGTTGAAGTCACCGAAGAATAATACTGACTGAAAAGGATACGGGTATGGATTTTGAAACGAATTTTGGCGAGCTTCCCTACAGCGTTGAAGCCGAACAGGCTGTGCTGGGAATAATACTTGTTGATCCGGACAAGCTGCTGACGGCGATGAATTACATAAGCGCCGACAGCTTCTATATCGACAAGCACAAAAAGCTGTTTGCAATAATAATAAGGCAATTTTCGCTGGGAGTAAATTCCGATATAATCACGCTTATAAACGAGGCGGTCAGGGAAGATATCTTTGACAGCACCGCCGCAGGAAAGGAATATCTTTCAAAGATCGCTGACGACAACAATATTTTTGCGGCAAATCTGGAAAATTACTGCAAGATAATCGAGGATAAATATTATACCCGTCAGCTTATTTCCACCGCAAGGGAGATAATCGAGATATCTTCATCGGGACAGGAGCCTGCGGAACAGCTGCTTGACTATGCGGAGCAGAAAATTTACGATATACGTCAGGGCAAAGCTCTTGACGGGCTGAAAAAAATAGATGAAGCCGTTCTGGAAGTATATGACGAGCTGGGGAAGAAATCCGGTCCGGACAAGGAACTTTATCTCGGAACAAAATCAGGTTTTGCCGATCTTGACAATATGATAACCGGTCTTAACAAGTCCGATCTGCTTATACTTGCCGCACGTCCGGCTATGGGAAAATCCACACTGGCTATGAATATCGCTTCAAATGTTGCAAGGCGGAACAATTCGGCGGAGATAGTCATATTCTCGCTGGAAATGTCGTCGGAGCAGGTTGTCACAAGAATGCTGTCATCGGAAAGCCTTGTGGAAAACGACTATCTTATGAAAGGAAATATTTCCGGCGATCAGTGGGTGAAGCTGGCTCAGGGCGCGGAAAGACTTTCCGGAATGAACATATATCTCGACGATACGCCGGGAATAACTACCGTTCAGATGAAAGCAAAGCTGAGAAGAATGAAAAATCTCGGACTGGTTATAATTGATTATCTTCAGCTCATGAGCTCAGGAAGAAGAATAGATAACCGTGTAAACGAGATATCCGAGATAACCCGTCAGCTCAAGCTGATGGCAAAGGAACTGAACGTTCCGATAATTGCGCTTTCGCAGCTGTCCCGTTCGGTGGAATCAAGAACAGACAAGCGTCCGATACTTTCGGATCTGCGTGAATCCGGATCTATCGAACAGGACGCGGATATAGTTATGTTTTTATACAGAGACGGGTATTATAATAAGGATACTGCCGATCCTTCCGCGGCGGAATGTATCATCGCAAAGAACCGCCACGGCGAAACGGGAACGGTAAATATGCGGTATAACGGTCAGTTTACGCTGTTTATCGGCATGGATAAGCATAATACAGCTTCGGAAAAATAACAGAATGGATATTGAAATGCTTGACAAGGTAAAAAAAACAATTTCGGAATATGATATGATAACCGGCGGCGACGCTGTCTGCTGTGCTTTTTCGGGCGGAGCAGACAGCACCGCTTTGCTTCTTTGTCTGAAAGAATTGTCGGAGGAGCTGCATTTTTCTCTCTCGGCGGTGCATATAAACCATATGCTCAGGGGAGAAGAAAGCGACAGGGACGAACGCTTCTGCGCGGAAATATGCGGAAAATACGGCATACCGCTTGAAATATTCCGACGGGACGCTGCGGAATATTCCCGTTCTGCGGGAATGTCGCTGGAAACAGGAGCGCGTGAAATGCGATACGGGATATTCGGCGAACTGATTGAAAACGGATATGCTGTAAAGATCGCTACGGCGCATAACCTGAACGATAATGCGGAAACGGTGCTGTTCCGTCTGGCAAGGGGAACGGGGCTGAAAGGTCTGTGCGGGATACCTCCGGTAAGGGACAGGTTCATAAGACCGCTCATAGAATGTTCCAGAGAGGAAATAGAAAATTTCCTGCGGAAAAAAAACGAGAATTTCGTTACGGACAGTACAAATATTTCCGATGATTATGCAAGGAATAAAATACGATTGAGGATAATGCCGGAAATGGCAAAGGTCCACGGCGGATTTCCGGGAAATATTTCCCGGACGGTAAATTCTCTTTCGGAAGATGAGGAATTTATCCTGTCCGAGGCGGAAATTCATAAGAATGATGATCTTAGAATGCTTCACCCTGCGCTGAGGAAAAGGATCATCATAAATTTTCTTCGGGAGCATAAGCTTGAAATAACGGCTGCAAGAGTGGAGGAAATAAGCTCTGCGGCAATGGCGGAGGACGGTCTGCAAAAAAATGTAAATGCCGACGGTGATAGGCTCGTTTCGGTAAAAAACGGCAGGCTTTGTTTTAAGGAAAATTCTTCCGTGAAAACGGAAACAGGTTTCCTTAAAATAGAAAAAGACGGCGTTTTTCCCTTTGCAGGTGACAGAATTGTGATAATATCAAAGGTAAATGACGAAAAAACGAACAAAAGCGGCATTGTTCATAAAAATTTAACAACTGCAATGCTGGATTATGATAAAATACAAGGTGGTATCCTTTTGAGGAACAGACTGCGGAATGACAGGATAAAACCGGCAGGAGCAGCGCATACAAAAGAACTGCGGAAGATTCTTCAGGAGCGTCTGCCGAAAGAAAAACGAGGCGTTTCGGCTGTGCTTGCGGACAACGCAGGCGTTTTCTGGTCGGAATGCGCCGGCATAGCCGACAGGGTGAAGCCGGACGGAAATACAAAGAATTTTATGATGATACAGATAAAGGATATATGACTGCACTGAAAGGAACTGTATAATGAACGGCTTGCAGGGATACGGCAAAAATATCGGAAAAACAATAATTTCCGGAGAAGAGATACAGCAGAAGATCAAAGAAGCAGGAAAGATCCTGAGTGAAAAATATGACGGCAAGCCTTTGCTGCTGGTGAGCATTTTAAAGGGCTCATTCATTTTTCTTGCGGATATATGCCGTGCGCTGACAATACCGTGCGAAATAGGGTTCATGAGAGTAAGCAGCTATTATGAGGGAACAAGCTCTTCGGGAAATGTGGACATAATGCTTGACCTCGATAATGACGTGAGCAGATATCATGTGATAATAGTGGAGGATATAATCGACACGGGACGGACTTTAAAGGAAGTTGCGGACCTGCTCAGAAAAAGAGCTCCCCTTTCACTGGAGATAATAACGCTTCTTGACAAGCCGGAAAGACGGACGGTAGATCTGAAAGCGGATATGTCGCTTTTTACCATACCGGATCTGTTTGTTGTGGGATACGGACTTGACTGCGGAGAAAAATACAGGAACCTTCCGTTCATTGCCGAATATTCGGAATGAGAAAGGTCCGGCATTTATTTTTGATATACCGGTTTTTACCTGAAATATATAAATACGGGAATGACAATTCCCTGCGAAAGGATGATAATATTGGGCAGAAAAAACAACAAGGGCTTGATAATCTATGTCATTGTAATGATAGCGATAATCGGCGCATTTGTATTGCTTCTTCAGAGAGCGACCAAGCCGGAATCGGAATATACCTATTCTCAGATAATGGAGTATTTCGATAATTACAGAGTATCGGAAATGAATTTTGACCTCGGAACGGGAGAACTGGAAATATACGTTGACGGCGGAAGCACGCCGATAGAGTATACTGTTCCGAATGTTTCGGTATTCCTTGACGAGATACAGACCGGAACGGAAAATTACCGCCGGGAATATAATGAAAGACACCCTGACGCTCCGCTCAAACTGGAGTATTACAAAATTCAGGATACATCATGGCTTTACAACCTGCTGCCGTCGCTGCTCATAATAGGACTGATGATATTCTTCTTCTTTTTTATGATGAGACAGGCAGGCGGCGGAGGCAAAATGAACAGCTTCGGCAGGGCAAACGTCAAGAACACTTCAAACAAGAAATATACCTTTGAAGATGTTGCCGGCGCAGATGAGGAAAAAGCCGAGCTGGTAGAGATCGTTGACTTCCTTAAAAATCCTAAGAAATATACCGAAATGGGCGCGCGCATACCTAAAGGCGTTCTGCTCATAGGTCCTCCGGGTACAGGTAAGACTTTGCTTGCAAAGGCTGTTTCCGGTGAAGCAGGCGTTCCGTTCTTCTCTATTTCGGGTTCGGATTTTGTGGAAATGTTCGTAGGCGTAGGTGCTTCCCGTGTGCGCGACCTTTTTGAGACTGCAAAGAAAAATTCCCCGTCAATAGTTTTTATAGATGAGATAGACGCCGTAGGACGCCGCAGAGGAGCAGGTCTGGGAGGCGGTCACGATGAACGTGAACAGACGCTTAATCAGCTCCTTGTTGAAATGGACGGTTTCGATCTTAACGAAGGCGTTATAGTTATGGCTGCAACGAACCGCCGCGATATCCTCGATCCGGCGCTTCTCCGTCCGGGACGCTTTGACCGTGAAGTAATGGTAGGATATCCGGACGTAAAGGGCAGAGAAGCTATCCTCCGCGTTCACGCAAAGAATAAGCCTCTCGGTCCGGACGTTGACCTTAACGTTATTGCAAAAACTACCCAGTTCTTTACTGGTGCGGATCTTGAAAATCTTCTTAACGAAGCGGCTCTTCTTGCGGCAAGAGCAAACCGCAAGGCTATTATCGAAAGCGATATCGAGGAAGCTACGCTTAAAGTCATTGCCGGTCCGGAGAAGAAATCGCATATCGTTACCGACCGTGACAGACGCATCACCGCTTATCATGAAGCAGGTCATGCCGTTGCGGCATATCATCTGCCGGAGTGCGAGAAAGTTCATCAGGTAACTACGATCCAGCGCGGTCAGGCGGCAGGACTTACGGTATGCCGTCCGGAAACGGACGATTCCCATGTTACAAAGGGAAAGATGTATCAGGATATCGTTATGACCATGGGCGGACGCGTTGCGGAATCAATTTCCTTTGATGATGTATGCACAGGCGCCAGCGGAGATATCGAGCAGGCTACAAAAAGAGCAAGAGCTATGGTCACACAGTACGGATTTTCCGAAGCGCTGGGTCCCGTTCTTTACGGCGGCGATTCAGATGAAGTCTTTCTCGGCAGGGATTACGGACATACGCATCAGTACAGCGAAGCTACGGCAAATCTTATTGATTCCGAAGTAAAGAGAATAATCACTCAGGCGTACAATGAATGTGAAAGGATACTCACAGAACATAACGATCAGCTTGTAAAAGTCGCGGAATATCTTATCGAGCATGAAAAGCTGAACGGCGACGAATTTGAAGCCCTTATGAAGAGCGTCGAGGAAGAAAGAGGATCTGCTCCGGCAGTAACGCTTGAAGAGATAGGCGCCGACGATATGGACGCAATAAAAAATATTGAAGATCATGACAATAAGAATGACGATTAACGAAGCAATATAAATTTCAGCCGGAACAACATTTTTAAGTAATTGAAATTTATCGCTATGCGGGCGGATGATCCGTCCCTACAAAAGTCAAAGTAAGATTGTAGGGACGAGGGTCATCCGCCCACAATGATTTATGCCGATATGAAACGGCTTAAAGGAGAAATTTTATGGTATTGTTATTTCTTGGAGATGTTGTAGGAGAGATCGGAAGCAAATTCGTTGCTTCAAAGCTCCGCACCATAAAAAATTATTACGGTGTTGACGTGACGGTAGTCAACGGCGAAAACAGCGCCAACGGGAACGGCATTACTCCATATTCGGCAAAGCTGCTTTTTGAAAGCGGCGCGGATATAATTACAACAGGCAATCACTGTTACCGCAGAAAAGAAATATATGATATGCTGGAGCGTGAGGAATATCTTCTTCGGCCGGCAAATTTTCCGGAGGGCAATCCCGGTCACGGATACTGCATATATGATATGGGAAGCTGCCGGATAGCCGTTATAAACCTTATGGGAACGGTATATATGGAAGCCCTTGACAATCCTTTTGCAAAGGCGGACGAAATACTTGAAAAGATCGACACGCCTAATATTTTTGTTGATTTTCATGCGGAAGCAACAGGCGAAAAAAAGGCAATGGGACATTATCTGGCAGGAAAGGTAACCGCCGTACTGGGAACGCATACTCATGTTCAGACTGCCGATGAAATTATCCTTGAAGGGCACACCGGATATATGACCGATGTGGGAATGTGCGGTCCGGAGCTTTCGGTCCTTGGAGTAAAAACGGAGATAGCCATTGAAAAGCAGCGGTATCATGCACCGGTAAAATTTGCCGAATCGGATAATCCTCCGTTTATAAACGGGGTCGTTCTGGAATTTGATAAAAACAATGGTAAATGTGTTAAAATTGACCGACTAATAATTAGATAAACCGCTGAATTAATATTTTATCTATTGAAATAGCTTTAAAGTTGATGTATACTAACATTAAGTTCATAGTTCAAATAAATTTTTCCATATGCTGCAACAATTTATTAATGCGATACGGTACAAATCGTGCGGCGTTGCATTCAGGGTCAGATCCGTTTTCGGGTCTTTGAGTTTATGCTGTGACACAGGAAACTGTATTTTGATGGTCAGCAAAAACACTGCAAAAACAATATGGATTCGGGAGGATTCTTATGGAAGTTCTTAAAGTTTCTGCACGTTCACATCCAAATTCTGTGGCAGGCGCGATCGCAAGCGTAATGCGTGAGCATGACTCTGTTGAAGTTCAGGCAGTAGGCGCCGGAGCTTCAAATCAGGCAGTAAAGGCAATTGCTATAGCTCGGGGGTATCTTGCTCCTATAGGCGTTGACCTTATATGCTATCCTGCTTTTGCAAATGTAGTTATAGACGGTGAAGACAGAACGGCTATACGTCTTATTTGTGAAAAGAGGTAAAATTCCGGGGATCGCAAAAGCGCAGAAAACTTTTAAAAATCAATAATGCGGATAAGACCATTCAGGGATCGGAGATATTTTCCAAGGCTCTTATCCGAAAGATAAACGATCATGATATATGGGTATTGGGAAAACTCAGGTTATTATTGATTGCAGCATGAATCTGTAAAGGACAAATTAAAATCAAAAAGCAGGTAATTTTCATACCTGCTTTTATTTTTATATTTTAGTTTTTCAGGTGGATATCTTTTCAAGTCCGCCCATGTAAGGACGAAGAACTTCCGGAATTTTTACTGAACCGTCGGCGCAGAGATTATTCTCAAGAAAAGCTATCAGCATTCTCGGAGGAGCAACAACGGTATTATTGAGAGTATGCGCAAAATATTTCTTTCCGTCCTCGCCGTTTACGCGTATTTTAAGACGGCGCGCCTGAGCGTCGCCAAGGTTGGAGCAGCTTCCCACTTCAAAATATTTTTTCTGACGGGGCGACCATGCTTCAACGTCGTAGGATTTTACTTTCAGGTCGGCAAGGTCTCCGGAGCAGCATTCTATAGTGCGGACGGGTATATCCATTGAGCGGAACAGGTCAACGGTGTTCCTCCAGAGCTTGTTGAACCATTCCATGCTGTCCTCCGGCTTGCAGACAACGATCATTTCCTGCTTTTCAAACTGGTGGATACGGTAAACGCCGCGTTCTTCGATGCCGTGCGCGCCTTTTTCTTTCCTGAAGCAGGGCGAATAGCTTGTAAGGGTATGAGGAAGGGTCTTTTCCGGAATGATAGTATCAATATATTTGCCGATCATGGAATGTTCGGAGGTGCCAATAAGATAAAGGTCCTCCCCTTCTATCTTGTACATCATGGCGTCCATTTCGGCAAAGCTCATAACGCCGGTAACTACGCTGCTCCTTATCATAAACGGAGGAACACAGTAAGTAAAGCCTCTGTTTATCATAAAATCACGGGCATATGAAATTACCGCGCTGTGCAGGCGGGCAATATCGCCCATAAGGTAATAGAAACCGTTTCCGGCAACTTTTCTTGCGCTGTCAAGGTCAATGCCGTTGAGACGTTCCATTATATCGGTATGATACGGAACTTCAAAATCGGGAACGACCGGTTCGCCGAAGCGTTCAAGCTCGACGTTTTCGGTGTCGTCCTTGCCAATGGGAACGGAATCGTCTATTATATTCGGGATAGTCATCATTATTTTGGTGAGCTTTTCGCTGAGTTCCGTTTCCTTTACCTCAAGAGCGGCAAGGCGGTCGGCAAATTCGGCTACCTTCTTTTTAGCGGCTTCGGCTTCGTCCTTTTTGCCCTGAGCCATAAGACCGCCTATTTCTTTGGAGGTTTTGTTTCTGCTTGCGCGGAGCTCATCGGCTTCGGTCTTAGCGGCGCGGAGCTCGCTGTCTATGGCTATTACTTCATCAACGAGAGGAAGTTTAGCGTCCTGAAATTTCTTTTTGATATTTTCCTTGACGATGTCCGGATTTTCGCGGACAAATCTGATATCCAGCATAAAAATGCTCCTTCTTTCTGGTAGTACATTGACAATATATAGGGTATCACATTTTTTATGATTTGTCAAGAGAGGAATAAAAATATTGCGGTCGGAGCGCTGCTGCGCGAATAATCCCGTTCCCTTATGCGCATAATATTTTAAAACGCAGCCGAAAGGAATGGTAATATATGCTTGCATCAAAAGCAGTTATCGAAAAAGTAACAGGACGTGAGATAATCGACTCAAGAGGAAACCCTACAGTTGAAGCCGAAGTCTGGCTCTCCGACGGTACAGTCGGCAGAGGCACAGCCCCCAGCGGAGCAAGCACTGGGATCTTTGAAGCGGTCGAACTCCGGGACGGCGACAATAAACGCTACGGCGGAAAAGGCGTCCTGAAAGCCGTATCAAATATAAACAACACGCTGAATATGTCTCTGAAAGGTATCGACCCTGCCGATACCATGCGCGTTGACAGCACCATTATCAGCGCTGACGGAACAGAAAATAAATCCAAAATAGGCGCAAACGCCATGCTTGCAGTATCTCTTGCTGCAGCAAGAGCCGCTGCGGGTCATTATAAAATGCCCCTTTACCGGTTTATCGGCGGAATAAACGGAGTAAGACTGCCGGTGCCGATGATGAATATCCTTAACGGCGGCGCGCACGCCGCAAACAATCTTGATGTACAGGAATTTATGATAATACCCCGCGGCGCTGAAAGTTTCCGCGACGGGCTGAGACAATGCTCAGAAGTTTATCATAAGCTGGCAGATATACTGAAAGCAAGCGGGCACAGCACAGGAGTAGGCGACGAGGGAGGTTTCGCGCCCGACCTCAGCGGTGAGGAAGAAGCCATAGAAACGATTCTTGAAGCCATAGACCAAGCCGGATATAATGCAGGAAAGGATTTTTCCATAGCTCTTGACGCCGCTTCAAGCGAGTGGAAGTCAAAAGACACAAAAGATTATTTTCTTCCTAAAAAGAAACTTCACCGCAGCACCGATGAGCTTATTGCGGAATGGAAAAATCTTTGCGAAAAATATCCCATAGTTTCCATAGAAGATCCTCTTGACGAAGAGGACTGGGAGGGCTGGCAGAGTATCACAAAACAGTTGGGAGACAAGGTAACGCTCGTAGGCGACGATCTTTTTGTGACAAATCCGCAAAGACTGAAAAAAGGAATTGAAAACGGCTGTGCTAATTCAATACTGATAAAGCTCAATCAGATAGGAACTTTTACCGAAACACTTTCGGCGATACGTCTTGCCAAAGGAAACGGTTACGGAACTATTATTTCCCACCGGAGCGGTGAAACGGAAGATACTTTTATTGCAGATCTTGCCGTTGCGGTAAACGCCGGACAGATCAAAACAGGCGCTCCCTGCCGCAGCGAACGTACGGCAAAATACAACAGGCTTATAAGGATCGAAGAGCAGCTTTATACCGTTTCAAAATAATTTGCGGGGAAGCCCCCGCGGGCAATGTCACCCCCGAATTAAGTTTAAATAAACTGTTAAATAGAGTAGCCCCCTCAAGGGGGCGGGTATGTTTGGTGTTAAGCTTTTAATATCTAAAATTCTCAGCGCTTAAAAAATATTATAGCTGGTCGAGCTGAGCCCAGCTCACGGATTCCAAAGGCAGAGCCTTTGGTCGCCGTCCGCAGACGGCGAAATTCCCCTTAAAAAGAGCTCCGCAAGGGTGTGAATAAAACGATGCAAGCGTCGTCTAAGCCGCTTTAGTGGCTTCAAGAGGGGGCTGCCTCTGCGAAAACCAAACTGCGTTTGGCTGAGG
>CANQXX010000031.1 GCA_947627905.1 uncultured Clostridia bacterium | reverse complement strand
GACGATCTTACCGCAGAACATCCTATGATCAGCTTTGTAGGCGGTCTTTCCGGTGATATCAACGGCGCAGGCGTTGCTCACGATGTTGACGACGCTCTGAAACAGGCTTCATTCAGCGGCACAGACTGGGCTTCCACAAGAGAAGCTGTAAATCTCCTTGCTCAGACAGATGTTGACGAACTCAACGCACGCATTGATAACGAGCTTTAATAAATTCCATAATGAACGGACGGAGCTGCCTCCCCCTTTGGCTCCGTCCGCCCTTTAAGGGCGTATATACTGCCCGATCTTAAATTTATTCATAGAGAGTGGGAATATACATATGAACGATCTCAAAGGTTATAAAAAAGGTGTAAATTTAGGCGGCTGGCTTTCTCAGCGCGAACATACCAAGGAACATTATGACAGCTTTATCTCAAAAGCCGATATTGAAAAAATCGTTTCATGGGGAGCGGATCATGTGCGTATTCCCATTGACTATGAGCTTCTTGAAAAAGAGGACGGCACACCCGACGACAGCGGATTTGCCTATATAGATAAGGCGCTGGATTGGTGCAGGGAAACAGGTCTTAAAATGATAATAGACCTTCATAAAACGGCAGGATATTCCTTTGATTATCTTGAAAACGAAAGCGGATTTTTTGACAGCGCCGAATATCAGGAGCGCTTTTACAAACTCTGGGACAGGATATCTGCCCGCTACGGAAAATTCTCCGACGTCATTGCTTTTGAACTTCTCAACGAAGTTACCGATCGGTCCTTCTGCAAAAAATGGAACGAGATAATCAGGAACGTAATGGGACGTATAAGAAAGAACGCTCCCGATACGATAGTTCTTGTCGGAGGGTACTGGAACAACAGTCCCGACGCTGTAAAGGATCTTGATCCTCCTTATGATGATAAAGTCGTTTACAACTGTCACTGTTATGATCCTCTTGATTTTACGCATCAGGGTGCATACTGGGTAAAGGAAATGGATCAGAGCAAGCGGATAGCTTTTTCCGAAACGGGTATTGATGCGGCTTATTTTGAGGGACGTTTCAAGGAAGCTTTTGAAACAGCAAAGAAATACAATACCGTTCTTTACTGCGGCGAATACGGAGTTATAAATACCGTTTCTCCGGAAGATACCGTGCTGTGGTTCAAAGCGATCAATGCTGCATTTGAAAAAATGGGCATAGGACACGCAGCATGGAGCTATAAAGAAATGGACTTCGGACTTTCTGACGAGCATCTGAACGGTGTCATCGACGAGATAGTCAAATATCTCTGATGAAACTCCTATTTTGGTTTTTCATATTTCTCCTTATGGGCAGTCTTTTGTTTTGGTGAAAGGCTGCCCATTACATTATGGGAACATTATAAAAAACGGGCGGAGAGTTCCGCCCGTTTTTTATGCTTTTATCGCCTTGTGAAAGACTTTCTTTCCCTTTTTGATGATAACTTCCGGCTCTATCTTTATAAGAGCGTTTGGATCGGTAATTCTTGCATCATCAACGGAGATCCCTCCCTGCTGAACAAGTCGGCGGGCTTCGCTCTTTGACGGAGCAAGAGCCGTTTTAACAAGAAGATCAAGAATATTTATACCGTCTGTAGGTATCTCCGCTGCCGGTATATCCGTAGAGGGCATATCGTCCGTGTTTCCGCTGCCGCCGCCGAAAAGCGCTTTTGCGCCGTTCTGCGCCTTGACGGCTTCTTCTTCGCCGTGAACAAGCTTTGTAAGTTCAAAGGCAAGGATCTCCTTTGCCTTGTTGAGCTGACTGCCTTCCCAGCCGGACATTGCTTCGATCTCCTCCATAGGCAGGAAAGTCAGCATACGGATACATTTCATAACGTCAGCGTCCGCAACGTTTCTCCAGTACTGGTAGAAATCAAAAGGACTTGTCTTTTCCGGATCGAGCCATACCGCTCCTTTTTCGGTCTTGCCCATTTTCTTGCCCTCGGAATTGAGCAGCAGGGTAATGGTCATAGCGTGAGCGTCCTTGCCCAGTTTTTTGCGGATAAGCTCCGTTCCGCCGAGCATATTTGCCCACTGATCGTCACCGCC
Source organism: uncultured Clostridia bacterium (assembly GCA_947627905.1). GTDB lineage: Bacteria > Bacillota > Clostridia > Oscillospirales > Ruminococcaceae > RGIG8773. The sequence continues at coordinate 21,552 of CANQXX010000031.1, read as the reverse complement.
GAACTGCATATTGCAGCCGTATTTCTGGAAAAGCATATAGAAGTCATAGCTCTGCATTATCATGTAGTTAAATTCAAGGAATGTCAGTCCGCGTTCCATTCTCTGCTTGTAGCACTCGAATGTGAGCATTTTGTTTACCGAGAAGCAGGCGCCCACTTCGCGCAGAACGTCGATATAATTTAAGTTCATGAGCCAGTCGGCGTTGTTTACCATGATAGCCTTGCCGTCTGAAAAGTCGATGAAACGGCTCATCTGCTTCTTGAAACATTCGATATTGTGATCAATATCCTCTTTGGTGAGCATTTTGCGCATATCGGATTTGCCGGACGGATCGCCTATCATTCCCGTTCCGCCGCCAAGCAGGGCGATAGGACGGTTCCCTGCCATTTGCAGACGCTTCATAAGGCAAAGCGCCATGAAGTGTCCCACATGGAGGCTGTCCGCCGTAGGATCAAAGCCGATGTAGAACGTAGCTTTTCCCTCGTTTATCATTTTTTTGATCTCTTCTTCGTCGGTGACTTGGGCAATAAGACCTCTTGCGACCAGTTCATCATATAAAGTCATAATAATTCTCCTAACTTTTTATTTGATAATGTTATTTCCCTGAGCTTTTTCATAAGCCATGAAATCAGAAAATGATCTCACTTATATCACGACCTTCCGGCAGCTCCGCCGATAAAACAAAAAGCCCTCTGCTGTATGCAGAGGGCGAAAACCGCGGTACCACCTCAATTTATCGGGAATGTTCCCGACCTTTGAACGCTTTAACGGACGTTGACCGCATATCCCTACTGTTATTTCGGGATACAAGCTCCGTGATGTATTCGCCGAAAGCTCCGTACCCTTTTTCACCTGCCAAGGGCTCTCTGAAACGGTTTGCTTAAAGCTACTTCTTCACTTCACAGCCTTTTGATATGAAATTATTGTACCACAGCTGCGGAACTTTGTCAAGGGGAAAATTTCTTTTTTAAGCGGAAATATCCCTCCTGCGGCAGAACAGGAGGGATATTTCGGATAAAAGTTATTGTCAGGGACTTTATCCCTTAAAATTTTTGAAGCTGCCACATAAGAAAAACGGTATGCTTTGCTCGTTTGTCTTATGTAGCCTTTATTGCAGACCGAAGCTGATAGACAATGCGCTGTCAACTCTTGTCATAGCCGTAGGGTCAAGTTCGCCCATGCGTTCCTTGAGTCTTTTTTTGTCAATAGTCCTTATCTGTTCAAGAAGTACGATGCTGTCCTTCTGAAGTCCGCATTTGTCTGCATTCAGCTCAATATGGGTGGGCAGCTTGGATTTATCGCGCTGGCTGGTTATAGCAGCGGCTATAACCGTTGGACTGTGCTTGTTGCCAACGTCATTCTGAACTATCAGAACCGGACGTATGCCGCCCTGTTCCGAGCCGACCACCGGGCTGAGGTCTGCATAATAGATCTCTCCCCTTTTTACTGACATTCCATACACTCCTACTTTACCGAGTTTGCGGCTGTTTTCGGGAAATCGCCGCCGTATGGTATTATTGTTGACGATTTTTTTTAAAATAATCACTTCCGGAAATTTTTGTGCGTTTCCGCAGGTCAGTTTTATTCCGGCAATAACATTATATGCCGGTAATGTAAAGCAGGTTCAGGCAGAAATATCCTCCGGTCGATAATGTCCGGACGGACATACTATTTATGCTATGGCACAACAAAAGGCTGATTTTCATTTATAATTTTTTAACGTACCGATGCGGGGAAGCCCCCGCGGGCTTTGTCACCCCCAAAGTAAGTTTAAACAAATCGTTTAAACGGAGTAGCCCCCTCAAGGGGGCGGGTATGTTTGGTGTTAAAATTTCAATACTAAATTATCATTTATCTCAACTCTTAACTCTCACCACTGAATGATATTTTGCCCACACCATAAGCGCGTAACAATAAAATTTGCTGTGCAGAACAGCATTACAGACTTTCGGGATACACTTAAAGTGCCGGAAATATTCCCATAAACTGTAAAATAAGCGTATTCTGAAAAATATACACACTAAAATGGTGTATGATTTCAGATAAGCCCACCGTTTTTTAAGAAAGCATAAACGGTTACAGTGTATCCTGCCGGAATTACAGCAAAAAACACCGCAGCCGTTTTTACAATGTAAAAAAATATCGCCCGCCGGAGCGTTTCACTGCGGCGGGCGGATCTTATATATTTCAGTTCCTTCCGTTTGCTTCTTTCTTTTTGCTTTTCAGCTTGAATTTCAGCCGGAGGTTGTCCGTTATCAGAGCAATAAATTCCGAATTTGTGGGTTTTCCCTTGCCTACGCTTATGGTATAGCCGAACATTCCGTTGAGTATGTCCACATCTCCTCTGTCCCATGCCGTTTCAATAGCGTGGCGGATAGCTCTTTCTACCCTTGACGGCGTGGTGGAAAAGGTCTCAGCTACTGTAGGATAAAGTATCTTGGTTATACTTTCGAGCATTTCGGGATCGTTTATTGAAAGTATTATTGCTTCCCTAAGATAATGATAGCCTTTTATGTGCGCAGGGATACCTATCTGATGTATTATATCAGTCACTATCATTTCCAGTCTGGACTCCTCGTCGTCGCCATAACCGGAAGTCAGCTCGGCAAGATCGTCCGTAGTTATATGGTTTATCGCACGGACAAAAGTAGCCGCCTCAAACGGCTTCAGCATAAGATAAGCATTCCGCATGGACATTATCTCTTTTTCGGCATAAGTATTCTTGTAGGACGAGGTGATGATAAAGAACGGCTTTTTCTCCAGATCATTTGTCTTTTCCATAAGGTCAAGAGCGCCTCCGCCGGGCATTACTGCGCTGCACAGGACAAAATCCGGCATAAAGCTTCTGATCTCGGAAAACAGAGCGCTTCCCTCGGCGGGACACATCTGCACGATATATCCGGCTGCCTCGGCTGCTCTTGCGCACTGTTTGCCAAATTCTGCGTTTTCCTCTCCGACAAGAAGTCTGCGTGTGTTGGTCTTGGTCATTGTCATTTTGGATATTCCTCCTTAAAAATATATCTTTATCCATATATTACCATAAAATCTCATGACATTTAATATTAAATTATCAAGAAAAATCCGATAAATTCGACATTCAACGCCGTAAATCGGCATACCGCCCGGAAAAATTCTGCGGCAATATAGGGAAAAGTCATATTATATCAAAAAACGGAAAAAATTTACTTTACCGTCACCCGCGGCAAAGCGTATATAATTTATTATCTGCAAAATTATACACACGGTTACCGTGTATGAGGGGTTTACTTTATCCTGTCATAAACTGACAGGATAAAGAACATAATATTAAAAATAAACCAATGCTAATATTTTTTCCGATTAAAGACTCTTTTTTGACAGTATTTATGATAATACAAAAAACACAATTTGTCAATAAAAACCCGGCAGAAAATTTTGTTTTGTCATTTTTGGCTGAAAAACCATACTGTCTGATGTAAATTCTGCATATAACTATACACACACGCCGTCAACGCCAAAAAAGTGTATTCTATCCGGTCATATGGAGCGTTTTGAATAAATATTTTTAAAAATATCCGCGCAAAGCCTGATATTTCCACATTTCCAAAATACCCGAAAAAAGCATATACACTGCTTTTTTCCGTTCCGGCTTTGATAAATTGCTGTAAAAACAAGGTAATTCTCCGGTCAAATCCGTTGAAATTCACATATTTGAACCGTTCTTCTTGACGTATCGGCTGTTTTTTGATATAATTGTAATGTTATAGAGATGTCTGCACCGTTCCGCAAACGGAAACCTTACGGCAGGACATATATTACACAACGGTTACAATTATTACAATTCGGATACGATATTGCTTTACCGGTTGACAAACAGCAGCTTTGCTGATATTATTACTTTAGGCGGAAAAACGCCGGCAGATAAAACAAAGGAGGCAGGATATTATGGACGATCTTCACAGATGTTACGGCTGTATGGAACCTATAGACGATTCCGACGAAGTATGCCCTAACTGCGGATACCATATGCACGCGCCTCACCTCCCCTCATATCTCGCACCGGGCGTAATGCTCAACGAAAGATATGTTGTGGGAAAGCTGAAATCATATAACGGAGAAAGCGCTTTGTATGTCGGCTTTGATACGATCACCGAAACAAAGGTGCTTATAAAGGAATATATGCCCGATTCCCTGTGCAGCCGCGAAAAAGGCAGTCCGGTCATAAACGTTGACAGCGGAAATATTGCCCAGTATAAAACACTGCTCTCGGAATTTGTGGAGCTGAACAAGGTCCTTTCCAAAATGAGGACCCTGAACCATATCAATGCTGCAATAGATATGTTCGGCGACAATAATACCGCATATGCGGTATTCGGCTGGCTGGACGGCATGACGCTGGGCGAATATCTCAAAATGAACGCAGGAGAGCTTTCATGGGAGGAAGTCAAGAAGATGTTCCCTCCTATATTCACCACCCTTTCACTTGTCCACAATGCCGGTCTTGTACACCGGGGCATCTCTCCGGAGAATATAATCATCAACGATAAAGGCGAAATGAAAATAACCGGCTTCTGCATTGCAGATGCAAGAACGGCAAACACCGAACTCGTTCCTGAAATTTACAACGGATATGCCGCTCCGGAACAGTATAATTCCACCAACTGGCAGGGCACATGGACGGACGTTTACGGCATTTCCGCACTGCTTTACCGGATACTTACCGGAGTAGTGCCTCTTGATGCAGTCAGCCGTATTTCAAACGACGACCTTGCAGCTCCTGCGGAAATAAATCACAGCATACCGAGAAACGTTTCAAAGGTAATCATGAACGGTATGAGCCTTAACGGAGAGCTGCGCATACAGACGATAACCGAACTGGTAACACAGCTTTTTGAACAGCCGGAATACGGCTCCACAAGGCTGTCATCGTCAAGCACACAGACTATCACCATACCCAAACAGCGCAGCGGAAGCAAAAAGAAAAGCTCTCCGCCAAGCAGGCACGGTCTGTTTATAACGATAATCGCCGTGATACTCTGCATAGGAATGTTCTTCCTTGTAATGATACTGATACTTTCTCTTGACGATACAAGCGGCGATTATATACCCGGCACAAGCATCGCTACCATATCGGAGACCAGTCCGGTAAGCGAAGGCTCTGAGGAAGGACCTGCCGGACTTGAAACGGAAACGATCACAGAACCGGCTATAGTGACAACTCTGCCGCCGCAGCAGAACACAATGGTATATGTCATGAACGATCTTACCGGCAAGGTATATGATATTATAAGCAAGTCCGATACCTACAGCAATCTTGTTTTTACGCCGGAATATGAATACAATGACGACTATCCTAAGGGACAGATATTCAGCCAGTCGATACCTCAGAACGACACATACGAGGACGGCGCTGAAATCACAGTTAAAGTAAGTCTCGGACCTAAATTCATTGAAATACCGGATTATCTTGCACTCACCAAGAAAGATTATTTCGCCAAGCTGGACAGTCTCGGCATAAAGTATGAGGAGCAGGAAAAAATCACGGAGGACGTCCTTGAAGGCTATATTTACGGCACAAGCAAAGAAGCCGGAGAAAAAATAGATGTTGAAGCCGGCGAAACTCTTACGGTATACGTTGCAAAAAATCCTCCGAGAGAGGAAACGTCTACAGAAACTGGATCACAGCTCCCTGACGGATCATCGGGCGGTGATGAGACCACATATGTGACCGATGAACCGGACATAATAATAACCATATTTGATTAAACATACAAGCATAAAGCCGCCGGAAATTTCCGGCGGCTTTTACTGTTTACTGCTTTTCACAGCTGAGGATCAGATCGTTTCCGTCATAGTCAACTTTAAGCACAGAATATGGCTCGGCAGCGTCGGCAATGATCTTTCTTGCTATCATAGTTTCAAGCCTGCGCTGAATGAAACGCTTCAGAGGTCTTGCGCCGTATACCGGATCATAACCCTCCTTGACGATGTAATCTTTCGCTTCGTCGGTAACATAAACATCAAGCTGCTTGCTCTTAAGACGATCTCTGAGGTCGTTCAGCATAAGGTCTATTATCGGGTATATCTCCTTTTTGGTAAGCGGCTTGTAGAATACTATCTCGTCCAGACGGTTCAGAAATTCCGGACGGAAATGTCCTTTAAGAACCCTGTTGACCTGCTCTCTTGCTTCCTCCGATATAACGCCGTTTTCGTCTATTCCGTCAAGGATGTAGTCCGAGCCGAGGTTGGAAGTCAGGATTATTATCGTGTTCTTGAAATCCACCGTTCTGCCCTGAGAATCGGTGACCCGTCCGTCGTCAAGAATTTGCAGAAGAATGTTGAAAACATCAGGATGCGCTTTTTCCACCTCATCAAAAAGAACTACCGCATAAGGCTTGCGGCGTACCGCTTCGGTAAGCTGACCGCCCTCCTCATATCCCACATATCCCGGAGGTGCGCCTATCAGACGGCTGACGCTGTGCTTCTCCATATATTCGGTCATATCAATGCGGACGATATTATGCTCATCGTCAAAAAGCGACTGGGCAAGAGCCTTTGCAAGCTCCGTCTTTCCTACGCCGGTAGGTCCCATGAACAGGAACGAGCCTATAGGACGGTTGGGATCCTGTATGCCTGCTCTTGAACGCAGGATAGCTTCGCTGACTTTCTGAACGGCTTCTTCCTGACCGATAACACGCTTATGGAGTATATTCTCCAGATTGAGGAGCTTTTCCCTTTCACCCTCCATAAGTTTTGAAACGGGTATGCCGGTCCACCTGCCGACTATGCGGGCGATCTCCTCGTCGGTGACCTTATCACGGAGAAGATTATCTGCTTTTTCTTTCTGCTTTTCGGCAGCTTCCTCGGCTTCTTCAAGCTCTTTTTTCAAAGCCGGCAGCTTACCGTATTTCAGCTCGGCAGCCTTGTTCAGGTCGTAGGAACGCTCCGCCTCTGCAATATCTGCGTTGGTTTTTTCAATATCCTCACGGAGCTTCTGCAGGCGGGAAATTGTGACTTTCTCGTTCTCCCACTGTGCTTTCATGCTGTCAAATTCGGAACGCATCTCCGCAAGTTCTTTCTGGACTTCCGCAAGTTCTTCTGCGGCAAGTTTGCCCTCCTCTTTTTTAAGAGCGGTCTCGGCAATTTCCTGCTGCATTATCTTTCGCGCAAGATCGTCCATTTCCGCAGGCATGGAATCCATTTCGGTGCGGATAAGGGCGCAGGCTTCGTCCACAAGGTCTATCGCCTTATCGGGAAGAAATCTGTCGGAAATATATCTGTTTGAAAGGACTGCCGCAGTAATAAGCGCGGAATCCTGTATCTTCACGCCGTGAAAGACCTCGTAACGCTCTTTAAGACCGCGGAGGATCGAAATAGTGTCCTCAACGGTAGGTTCGTCTGCCATGACCGGCTGGAAACGTCTTTCAAGGGCAGGATCCTTTTCAATGTATTTGCGGTACTCGTTCAGAGTTGTTGCGCCGATACAGTGAAGCTCTCCCCTTGCAAGCATAGGCTTGAGAAGATTGCCTGCGTCCATAGCGCCGTCGGTCTTTCCTGCGCCGACAATGGTGTGAAGCTCGTCTATGAAAAGGATTATCTGTCCCTCGGACTTCTTTACTTCATTCAGTACGGCTTTAAGACGTTCCTCAAATTCTCCGCGGAATTTTGCGCCGGATATAAGGCTGCCCATATCAAGGCTGAACAGCCGGCGTTCTTTAAGATTATCCGGAACGTCTCCCCTTACTATACGAAGCGCAAGACCTTCAACTATAGCTGTCTTTCCTACGCCCGGTTCGCCTATGATGACCGGGTTGTTCTTTGTCTTGCGGGAAAGTATGCGGATAACGTTCCTTATCTCGGCGTCGCGTCCGATAACGGGGTCAAGTTTGTTCTGACGGGCAAGCTCCACCAGATCCTGACCGTATTTTTTCAGAACGTCGTATGTTTCCTCCGGCGTATCGCTCGTTACGCGCTGATTTCCCCTGACTTCTTTAAGTGCTTCAAGAAATCTGTTCCTGTCCGCGCCGAAAGTCCCGAAGAGCTTTTTCAAGCTGTCGTTTGCGGTATCAAAAAGGGCAAGCATGATATGCTCTACCGAGACGAACTCGTCTTTCATGCTGTCGGCTATGTCCTCCGCCTTATTAAGGCACTTGTCAACGCCCTGAGAAATGTATACGGTGTTGGCTTCACGTCCGCTTCCGGTGACTTTCGGCAGCGAAGCGATCAGCTTTTCAGCCGAAGCGGTCAGCGACGCGGTATCCGTTCCCATTTTTGTGAAAAGCTGCGGGATAAGTCCGCCCTCTGCGGTCAGCAGCGCATGGAAAAGATGTTCCTGCTCCACATTCATGTTCTGATACTCAATGGCAGTGCTCTGGGCTTCATTCAGGGCTTCCATTGATTTTTTGGTAAGTTTCTGTGCATTCATAAACATTCCGCCTTTCTTTATATTTGCGAATTATGCAAATTAATAGGATATTTTATCATACTCTTAACGAATTTTGCTGAATTGCCGTAATTTTAGGGGAATAAGCCGGAATTTTTCCGAAATATTCACATTGCGGCATATATTGCGTTGTTATATAATAAAACTACAATATATTGAATAAATCAACCGGAAGGGAACTGAATATCATGAAAATCATCAATACCGCAGAAACAGCAAGAGGAAAACTTCTTTACACCCTTTACGCGGAGGATAACGGCGGCTCCGAAAGATACGGAATAAGCGTTCTTTCAAAGATATTCGGCGAGGTGGAATCAGCCTCGGTGAGCGATATAACATCCGATCCCGCTTTTGCCCAAGAACTTCTGTTTATCCTTGCGGATAATCTTGTTCTGCCGTCAACGCTTTCCGAAGTGGTCGAGGAATACATATCCTCCAGATATACCGTCTGAATATCCGCTTTGCGCGCCGGAAAACACAGGATAAATAATTCCTGCTTTGCCGGATATTTGCTCTTGACAAACCGGAAAAAATGTAATATAATAAATTACTGCCCAAGAAAAGGCAATGTATTCTCATTCAGCGGAAAAGGACGTTCGGTATGGATAAGACTTCTTTTAAAACAATTGCCGAAAACCGCAAGGCAAGGCATGAATATTTTATACTTGACAGCTATGAGGCAGGCATTGAGCTTGTCGGCACGGAAGTCAAATCTATACGCCGCGGCGGTGTGAACCTCAAGGACAGCTGGTGCTCCATCGACGACGGTGAATTGTGGGTCAAGGGTATGCACATTTCTCCGTATGACCACGGCAATATCTTCAACCGCGATCCTATGAGAGTGCGCAAGCTGCTGCTCCACAAGAAGCAGATAATGCAGCTTCTCGGAAAGGTGAAACAGGAGGGCTTGACGCTTATTCCCATTTCGTTATATTTCAAGGGTTCTATGGTGAAAATGCAGGTAGGTCTTTGCAAGGGCAAAAAGCTCCACGACAAGCGCGATGATATGGCTGAACGCGCCGCAAAGCGCGATATTGAGCGTGCAGTCAAGGAGCGCAACAACCGTTAGAGCGGCATCTATGGGGATGTAAAGGTTTCGACGGGGATCACGAAACATGATAAGCGAGCAGAGGAAGCGCCATTCTCTTTAAACGGCGACGTTTTAAAATTAGACGACAACAATAATTTTGAACTGGCAGCCGCTTAAGCGCTGCCCGTCCTGCCTTTGAGTACCGTGGCTTAGGCAAGGGCGCCGACTAACGGTGAACGTCACAGGAAAGTGCCTGCGTTTCTGTGATGTATTGCAGGCTACCGAACCTTTCTGGGTGTTTGTCCCCGGTAAGGCAAGGGAATGTCAATGACAAACTACGCTCGTAGAAATTCATGCGGAGAGGTTTTCGGACACGGGTTCGATTCCCGTCATCTCCACCACCAAGCTGAGCTTGGAGGCGTATCCTCTCTTACTTTTTAAGAGGGGATATGTTTTTTTGTACGGACAAAGTTTTATAGAAATAACTTTTAAAAAATAAGGAAAGTTCCCGCAGCCTTATCCTCTCTTATTTTTTTAGAAGGGATATTTTTATCCTTTCAAGAAATAGTATAACTGTATATTGTGAATTTTTAATATATATAATATTACTAAAAAGTAAAAATTAGCACTCCCAAGCTGTGAGTGCTAATTTTTTATTTATCCTATCGTTATTTCAAATCTTCTCAGCACTTCCCCGCTGTCCTTTACGGAAACTACTACCTCTGCATTTCCTGCCGGTGCGGAAGCAAGGGATATGCTTGCGCTGAAAAATCCGCTGTTCCGCACGTTTTCACAATCGGCAGATACAGTAAAATCATCTCCGCAGTTCAGCGACACCGACAGCGTTACCGTTCCGGCAGGCTTATCCGTTCCTGCCGTGCAGGATACAAGCAAAGTATCGCTGTTACTGAATATTGATGTAAAAAATCCATTTTCCGAAGTGTAGCCGTCGGCATACCAGCCGCTTCCGCCTTTATCGGCTGATTTTTTCCTTGCGGCGCTGTCAGAATAGTTCCCAAGCATTGCAAATATGGAATATGCCGAGTGCGGATCGCTGCTTTCGAGCGATTTTCCCAGCTCGTATCTGCACCGGTAAAGCATGGCTCCGGAATTTTCATATGGAACAACATTCATAAACATAAGATACGCTTCATAATATTTGCCGCTGTCAAACAGCTCATTGCCATATTCATACGCCGCTTTTTCAAAAAGCTCTGCGGCGTCGCGGTAATTCCCCATGTCATATAATCCTCTTACATTCGCTGCATTTGCTCCGTTTTCCGAATAATCTCCGGCATATATCATGTAGTTACATTCTTTAAGGAGCTGCTCCGAATCCCTGTTGTCTCCGAGCTTTTCAAAGCCTTTTACGGCATTTTCAAGGTCACCGTTCTGCATTGCGTTCCTTGAACCCTCATAGAGGTATTCCAATGCTTTTTCATGGGAATATTTTTCAGCCGCTTCTGCCGCAGCAAAAAAATCTCCGCTTTCCATGAGAAATTCGGCACGGGCTTTTGCGGTATCTTCGGCAAGTTCGGGTTTGCCTGCCATATAATACGCCGATATGGCAGAATCAAAATCTCCTGCTGCGGCATAATTTTCTGCCGAATGTACAAGACATTCCGAAGCAAGCTCGTCCGAATCGGCAAATCCGTCAAGCGCGGCAAATGCTTTTGCCGCCTGCTCAAAATCACCGTTATCCATTAATGCGGCTGCCGCACTGTAATGACATTTAGTTATGTATTCGGCGCTGCTGCGGTAACCGTCCAGTCCGGAAAATATATCTTCGGCAGCGGTAATATCGCCGTCGGCAAAAAATTTTTCCGCTTTACGGTATTTTACATATGGGATAATATGCTCCGGAACGACAAATACTGCCGTTATGCCGATGATCGTAATAAAAGCAGCAGCTATAAGCGCTGTGCCGTATCTGAATGAAAACCTCACTGTTCTTTCGCGCGGTCTTGTATCGTTCTTTTCCGGAATGTCCGAAGCAGCAGGCTGCTCCGCAACAACATAAAGATCGTCCGATCCTTTAAATTCTACTGCAAGCTCCGTGACTTCCGTTTCCGCTGTGCTTGAAGTTTCTTCCTCTGCGGGAGCTTCATCTTCCGCAGCTGCTGTAACCGGTTCGTTTTCATTATCGCAAACGGCAGTATCTTCATCATTCTCCGGCAGGATCTCGGTTTCCGGCTCAGTAACGTTTTCCTCTGTTTCCGATGCTTCGTTCAACGTGGTATTTTCCGGTATTCCGGCTGCGGCGGCTGATACTTCCGCGCTCTCTTCGGGAACGGGCTCCACCTTTTCTCCGCACCACGGGCAGAATTTAGCCGTTTCACGCAGTTCGCCGCCGCATTTTGCACAGTTCATATTATCCCTCCTTTCATTTATTCAACAGATACAGTTTACTCCAAACCGAGCCTAAAGTCAAGACAAAAATTTCCATATGGTGTTATTTAGCATACATACTTCAAAAAACATTGACAAAACGGCATTTATAAGGTATAATTAAAAGGTATGCAAAAAAAGTAAATCTGAAACCAATTTTCAATAAAGGTGGAATTATAAAATGGGTATTTTTGACGGACTTTTCGGCAGCTACAGCAAAAGAGAGCTTGCCAAGATCGAACCTATAAAAAACAAGGTCCTGAACCTTGAGGATAAGTACGCCGCAATGTCCGAGGAAACTCTTAAAGGACAGACAAAAGAACTGAAAAAAAGACTTGCTGACGGAGATACTCTTGACGACATCATGCCGGAGGCGCTTGCCACCGTTCGTGAAGCAGCGTGGAGAGTTCTCGGTAAAAAACCGTTCCCCGTACAGATCATAGGCGCTATAGTCCTTCTTCAGGGACGTATCGCCGAAATGAAAACAGGTGAAGGTAAGACCCTCGTTGCCTGCTGCGCTTCCTATCTCTGCGCGCTGGAGGGCAAAGGCGTTCATGTTGTAACGGTAAACGACTACCTTGCAAAATTCCAGTCGGAAGAAATGGGAAAGGTATACCGTTACCTCGGAATGACCATAGGCTGTATTCTCCATGACCTGAACAATGACGAACGCCGCGAGGCATATAACTGCGATATCACTTACGGAACAAACAATGAGTTCGGATTTGACTATCTCCGTGACAACATGGTAATCTACAAGAGCGAAAAAGTACAGCGTGAACACCATTTTGCGATCGTGGACGAAGTAGACTCCATACTCATAGATGAGGCGAGAACTCCTCTTATCATTTCCGGACGCGGAGACAAATCCACCGAGCTTTACACCATGGCTGACAAATTTGCAAAAACTCTCAAGCCTTATATCGTTGTTGAAATGGACGATAAGGTCGATCAGGAAGAAGCCTCCGACAACTGCGACTACATCATCGACGAAAAGGCTAAGACTGCCACCATTACAAGACAGGGTGTAAAAAAAGCGGAAAAATACTTCAATGTTGTCAACCTTTTTGACGCGGAAAATTCAACGCTCCTGCACCATGTTAACCAAGCCCTTAAAGCCAACGGCGTTATGAAAATAGACATCGACTATGTTGTCAAGGACGGAGAAGTAATAATCGTTGACGAATTTACCGGACGTCTTATGATGGGACGCCGCTTCAATGACGGTCTGCATCAGGCTATCGAAGCCAAGGAGGGCGTTAAGGTAGCTCATGAATCCAAGACCCTTGCAAGCATAACTTTCCAGAACTATTTCCGCCTTTACAAGAAACTTTCCGGTATGACCGGTACGGCTATGACCGAGGAAGAAGAATTTAAGGAAATATACAAACTTGATGTAATTGAAATACCTACTAACCGTCCTATACAGCGTATAGACCATTCCGACGTGGTATTTAAGACCGAACACGGCAAATTCCTTGCGGCTATAAGAAAGATCGAGGAATGTCATGCTAAGGGTCAGCCTGTTCTGGTGGGTACGGTATCCATTGAAAAGTCTGAGATACTTTCAAAAATGCTTACCAAAAAGGGCATAAAGCACAACGTCCTCAACGCAAAACAGCACGAAAAAGAAGCCGAGATAGTTGCTCAGGCAGGTAAGTACGGAGCAGTTACCATCGCCACAAACATGGCAGGACGAGGCACCGATATCATTCTCGGCGGTAACGCCGAATTTAAGGCTAAAGCCGAAATGAAAAAAATGGGCATAGACGACGCCGTAATAAACGAAGCTATAAGCTATGCCGAGACCGAAAACGAGGATATCCTTGCCGCAAGAAAGACATACCGTGAGCTTTACGACAAATACAACGCCGAGGTAAAGGAAAAGGCTGAAAAGGTAAAGGAAGCAGGCGGACTGTTCATTTTAGGTACGGAAAGGCACGAATCACGCCGTATAGATAACCAGCTCCGCGGACGTTCCGGACGTCAGGGCGACGTGGGAGAAAGCCAGTTCTTCCTTTCGCTTGAGGACGATCTTATGCGTCTTTTCGGAGGCGACAGGATAACCGGCATGATGGAGGCTCTCAACGTTGAGGAGGATATGCCTATCGAAGCAAAGCTGCTTACAAAGGTAATAGAATCCTCACAGAAAAAGGTAGAGGGCAGGAACTTTGCTATCCGTAAGAACGTTCTTAACTACGATGATGTAATGTCAGCCCAGAGACAGATAATCTACGGTCAGAGGGCAAAGGTCCTCGACGGCGAAGATATCCACGATTATATCCTGAAAATGATACAGGATATGATCTCCGAAACTGTGGATCAGTATCTGCTTGACGATAACGTAAAGGACGACTGGAATCTTGCAGGTCTTCGCGACAGATTTATGGGTCTGTTCACGGTAAACGAGGATTTCAGATATACTACTCAGGAGCTTGAAGAGGTATCAAAGAAGGATATCGTTGACAAGCTGGTAGGCAGAGCGCTTGATTTCTACAAGCAAAAGGAGGAGCGCATAGGCTCAGATGTTCTCCGTGAACTTGAAAGAGTAATACTCCTCAAGATCGTAGACCTCAAGTGGATGGCTCATATAGACGATATGGAAGAACTCAAGCGCGGTATCGGACTTCGTTCCTACGGTCAGAAAAACCCCGTTGTAGAATATCGTTTCGAGGGCTTCGAGATGTTCGACGCCATGATAGAATCTATCCGCGAGGAAACTATCCGTCTGCTCTTTACAATTCAGGTACAGCAGAACGGCGCTGCTCCTCAGCGTGAAAGAGTAATGAAGCCTATGGATACCGGCGGAGACGGCACCGTTTCCAACACTCCGAGAAAGGTCACCGGCAAGGTCGGCAGGAACGATCCCTGTCCCTGCGGCAGCGGCAAAAAATACAAGAAGTGCTGCGGCATGGATCTGAAATAGCAGGTGGACTTGCAGACGTTTCACCCCAATGTGTGAAAATGTTCCTGACCGGTTTGTCAGGCTCTTTCAAGAGAGATCTGCAATAAATGTTTTATTATTGATACTGATATCAAGATCATTAAGATCAAATCTGAGATCACGGAGTTGATGATATGGCTGAAATAAAGGCTTTCAAAGGAATGAGATACACTTCCGCCGCAGGAGATCTGAACACGCTTGTGTGTCCTCCTTATGATATAATTTCCGACAGACAGAGGGAAAATTATATTGCAAATAACCCTTACAACGTTATCCGTCTGGAACTTCCCAAGGGCGGAGACGATCGCTACAAGGAAGCCGGAGAAACACTGAAAAACTGGCTGAACGGCGATATTCTCGCCTGCGACGAAAAAGACAGCATATACGTTTACGAAATGCAGTTTTCGGCAAACGGCAGGAGAAAAAGCCTGAAAGGCTTTGTTTCCCTCGTAAAGCTGGAGGAATTTTCAAAGGGTATCGTTCTTCCGCATGAAGAAACTCTTTCCAAGGCAAAGGCTGACAGATTTGAGCTTATGAGCGAAACTTTCTGCAATTTCAGTCAGATATATTCGCTTTACATGGACGAGGACAGTTCCGCTTATTCGCTTATAGACGGCTGTTCAAGAGGAATACCCGACATGGAAGTGAAAGATCCTGACGGAACGCTGCACAGAATGTGGTGCGTTTCCGATGAGGATATAATTGCAAAAATAACTGCTGCTTTTGCAGATAAAAAACTTTATATTGCCGACGGTCACCACCGTTATGAAACCGCTCTCAACTTTAAGAAAAGCCTTGAAGAACAGGGAAAAAACATTCCCGGCAGCGGATATATCGCAATGATGCTGGTCAATATGGAAAACGACGGGCTTGTCGTATTCCCCACTCACAGGATAGTAAAAGGTCTGGACGGCTTTGACGGCGGACGCCTGCTCGATGAATGTAAAAAATATTTTGATGTTGCGGAAGCTCCCGGTGAGATTCGTATGCAGGCGGCTCTCAACACGGGCTACGACGACGGCAAAAAGGTATTTGCACTGTATCTTGGCGCCGGCAGATGCTATATGCTCACGCTGAAAGATGAAGCCGCTGTAAAAGCGCTCCTGCCGGATAAGTCGGACGCTTACTGCGGACTGGACGTTTCCGTTCTTCATACGCTTATTCTGGAAAGAATACTCGGCATAGACAAGGAAAACATGGCGGCTCAGAAAAATCTCACCTATACCCGTTCCCGTGAGGAAGTGCTTGAAGCAGTGGATATGGACGGCGCAGACTGCGCCTTTATCCTCAATCCTACAAAGGTTACCGAAATAAGGGACGTTGCGCTTGCTTCGGAAAAAATGCCGCAGAAATCAACATATTTCTATCCGAAACTTATTACAGGACTTGTAATGAATAAATTTTCCGACTGAATGAAAAGAGGTAAATTTTATGGCTTTCCTTGTAAATGAATGTAAAAAAGAACTCACCGGACGCATACTTCCTTTCTGGAACAAGCTCCGCGACGATGAAAACGGCGGTTTCTACGGCTTTATGAACAACGATCTTGAAGTGGATAAAAAAGCCGACAAAGGCGTTATACTCAATTCGCGCATACTCTGGTTCTATTCCTCCTGCTACAGAACGCTCGGAGAAGAATATATGCTGGACAATGCAAAGCACGCATATGAATTTCTGAAAAAATGCGTTGATAAAAAGAACGGCGGAGTTTACTGGATGATGACTTACGACGGAAAGCCCTCCGACAGCATGAAGCACACCTACAATCAGGCGTTTGCAATATACGCTCTGTCGGCGTATTATCTTGCTTCAAAGGATAATTCCGCTCTGGAGCTTGCTTTTGAGCTTTTCAACACAGTCGAGGAAAAATGCACCGACGATGTCGCTTACATGGAAGCATTCTCGGAAAACTGGAAGCTCGTTCCCAACGACGCCCTTTCAGAAAACGGTCTGATGGCTGACAAGACCATGAATACCGTTCTTCATCTTATAGAAGCGTACACCGTTCTGCTTGAAGCAAGCGGCGACCACAGGGTAGAAGAAAGACTTATGTTCCTGCTTGAAGTAACAAAGGAAAAAATATTCAACAGCGAAAATAACTGCCTGAGAGTTTTCTTCAACAAAAACCTTGAACAGATCGGCGATATACATTCATACGGTCATGATATCGAGGCAAGCTGGCTTCTTGACCGTGCATGTGAAGTAATAGGCAATAAGCGGCTTCAGGCGGAATGGAGATTTATAAACCTCAGGATATCAAGGAACATATACGAGATCGCCTTTGAAAACGGCGCTGTAAACAACGAGCGCGAAAATGACAAAATAGATAAAAAACGTATCTGGTGGGTACAGGCGGAAAGCGTTGTAGGCTTTGTAAATGCGTTCCAGCAGGGCGGCGAAACACAGTTCCTTGACGCGGCTGAAACGGTTTTTAACTGGATAGTTACAAAGCAAGCCGACAAGCGGGAAAATTCCGAATGGTGGGGAGAGGTCACCTTTGAGGGCGAACCTATGCAGACAGTCGATATGGTCAATCCTTGGAAATGCCCGTACCATAACGGAAGAATGTGCCTTGAGATAATAAACAGGAACGTATCCTTAAAGTAAGATAACGCTGCGGATATCTGCGGAAAAGCGTGATATTTCCGGTCTCAGAAAGGAACGATCAATATGAAAGCTGTATACCTTTGCGGATTTATGGGCTGCGGTAAAACTTCCGTCGGAAAAATACTTGCCGAAAAGCTGGGCTGCGGTTTTTTCGATATGGACGAATACATCGTTGAACGTGAAAAAATGAAAATACCGCAGATATTTGCGGAAAAGGGCGAAAAATACTTTCGCGAAGCCGAAACAGCGGCAATAAGAGAGCTTTCCGAAAAGCACGGGATAATTGCCTGCGGCGGCGGAGCTATGCTCAAAAAAGAAAATGCCGATATAGCTTCGGCAAACGGCGTGATAGTTTACATTGACGTTCCTTTTGAAGTCTGCTACGGCAGGATATCCGGCGATCGGAACCGTCCTATAGTAATGAACAACACAAAAGAAGAACTGGAATTTATTTACGACAGCAGAGCGCCGATATACTGTGAAAATTCTACATTTACCGTAAGCGGCGGCGGAACTCCCGATGATATTGCCGAACGGATCATTCCTCTGCTGAAATAATATAAGAAAGCAGATCTCCACAATGAATAATACGATAAAAACAATATGCGCTGCCGTTCTTACTGCTCTGATAATGACAGGCTGCGGAAATGATCCGGCTGATATTCCTCCGGCAGAGGAGACCGCACCGGTCACAACTACTGCAATGAACGAATATGCGCTTGTACGCAGCTGGACGGCGGACGAGCTTCTGAAAAGCATATATTTCTGCGGAGAATATCATACTTTTCCTATTATCCCTGCGGAAAATGAAAATTTTATTTTTTCCGACGGATATGTGATTTTTCCTGACGGTTCTCAGGCGTATACGGCGTCTGACGGAGACGGAAATATAATAGGTATGGGATTTGACCGGCAGACAGCGCCGCCAGATCTTTCGGTGCTGGGTATTGATCTTTCATCTGTTCCGGATGATATTCCAAACAAGGTGGGGATCGCTGATTCTATTTACGGTGACAAAGACGAAACGATCACCTACAGCTTTTTCGGCGGAGGAATAACCGAGCTCACATTTGTTTACACTGACAAAACCCTTGAAAGAATATATATTTGTATTTAAAATTAAAGGCAGTACCGCATTGTACGGTGCTGCCTTTAATATTTTAATTGCAGAATAAACGTCCGTATATTCAAACATAATACGGATTGGGCCTGCACAACAGTATTATAAGATCAACAAACGATCCGATCCCAAAAAGTCCCAGCGTAAAAAGATACAGTATCGCGGAAGGTATCTTGCCCTCATAAAAACGATGTGCGCCGAGCCAGCCCGCAAAAAGACACAGCAGGACTGCGACCCACTTGTTTTTAGCTCTTCCATAAGGAACAACAACATTCGTATTTACATTGTTATTGTCATTACGGATTATTATCTGCTGAGGCTGATTTGCTCCGGCAAGCTGCTCTACCTGCCTGCCGCAAAGCGTACATACCACAGCGTCAAAAGGTATCTTTCCGCCGCAGAACTTGCAGAATTTAGTCTGATAGGCAAAATTTCCCTGCTGTTCTCCGTAATTACCGGTCTGTATGTTCTGAGGATATTCCCCGCTGCCGTTGGCGCGGTATTGAGGATATATCTCCTGCTGAACATTATCAGGAACGATTTCTCTTATGCTTTGCCCGTTTTCATCTTTCCGGAGACTTACAGGAGTATCCTCCTGACCATTTTTATAATATTCCTGCAATATGATCGCCCTTTCTGATATTTGCTTATCATTTTTGGTCTATTATATCATACATATAAGCAAATGTCAATAGCTGCGCCTATTTACAGCAATTTGAAAAAATAAGGAATTTTGTAAAAAATAAACAATACGCATTATAGATTATTATAGAAAATCCTCTTGACGATTTTTTGAAATTTTGATATAATTAAGATATAAAAAAAATCGGTCATTATATGTCCGATTTTTGAAGCGGCATACCCTGCCGTAAATTTTTAAGGAGGTCAAATATGAAAAACACTAAGAAAATACTTACAGGTCTTCTTGCCCTGTCAATGGTGTCAGGTCTTGCAGCTTGCAGCAGCGATTCCGGAACTACCGCTGACGGCGGAAACGGCGGAGGAAATGCCGGCGAAGAGACCACAACTGCAGAAGTAGTTACAACTACTGCGGCTACGGTAGCTATCAATGAAGAAGGACTTAAAGACGGTGAGCAGGAGGTCCTTGACAATGCAATGTCACAGCTTCACGATACAGAACTTGCAAACAAAGAAGTAAAATGGCTCGCTCACTATGACATAAATCCATCAACAAACGGAGCTTCCAAGTCTGTTGCTCTTGAAATGTTCGAGCAGAAATACGGCGGAAGCATCAAATATTATGCAACCACATGGGACAACCGTTACAATGACCTTTCTACCAACGTTCTCGGCGGTGAAGGAATAGATATCTTCCCCGGCGATGATGTTTATAACTTCCCTAAGGGCATCAACAGCGGAATGTTCCAGGCTATTGACAGCTATGTTGATCTCAGCGATCCTATCTGGCAGAATGTAAAGAACGGCATGGAGCTTTACAGCTTCGGCGGAAAGCACTTCAACCTTGTTACAAGCGTTACCGCAGAAGAAGTTGTTATCTACAATAAGGCTACTATCGAATCAAACGGTCTTGACGATCCTTGGGAGCTTTATGAAGAAGGCAAATGGAACTGGGATACATTCAAGGATATGCTCCTTGACTTCGTTGATGAAGAAAACGATCAGTGGGGTCTTGACGGATACTGGGCAGAAAACTCACTGCTTCTTTCTGCCGGCGTTCCTACGGTTGGCACTACAGCAGACGGAAACCTTATCTGCAATCTTAACGATCCTACACTTGAAAAAGCTATGAACTTCCAGTATGAGCTTTATAATAACGGTCTGGTATTCCCCAGAGAGCAGTTCAACTGGGCTGAACAGCCTGCTATGATGAGTACAGGTCAGCAGCTGTTCTATATCATCGGACCATACGCTATCGACGGCGCTCCTGAAACATGGACGCACAAGATCGACCCTGAAAACATTGGTGTTGCTCCTGTTCCGTCACCTGCCGGATCTGATCCGTATCAGGCAGCAAAGGCTAACGGTTTTGCTCTTTGCAAGGGCGCTCTTAACCCTGAGGGAGCTGTTCTGTTCGCAGAATGCAGCATAATCGGCTCAAATGATGAGGGTGCTATCGCTATTTCCGACAGAAAGAAGAAAGACGACTCCAAGCTCTCTGATGAGATCATTGCACATCTCAAGGAAATTGACCAGCTGGCTAATGAATATCCTGTTGTTGACCTTGCTTCCGGCTGCTCGACCGATATTGCAAGCTATACAACACAGGGCGGCGACGATGTTGGTGTAAGAGCTGCAATGCACGGCGCCGATTGGCCTTCTACAAGAGAAGCTATTTCCGATGTTATCACCGGTCTTGTAGATGAAGTAAACACTGAACTTCAGGCAAAGGTAGCTGAAATGGGCTGATAGCCGACAATCTATCCGAATAAACGATTTACCCGATGCGTAAGCATCGGGTAAATTTTTTATATAGCGAACAGCAGAAAAAGTCCCACAAATTTCTTTGTGGGACTTTTAAAATATCAATTACATTATTCGTTCTCTTCGCGCTTCTTCTTGTTTGCTATCATAAGAGCCATGAACGATGCCATTGCAGCAGCTGCCGATACAGCAGGAACTGTCATATCTTCACCTGTAACAGGGTTGTCAGAATCTGAATCTGTAAGAGGATCGTCTCCGAGAGGTACCGGAACATCATCAAAATCATCAAACTCTTCTTCTGCCTCTACAGGAGCAGGAGCTTCATCTTCGGAATCTTCTACAGGTGTTTCAGCAAGAGGAACTGCTTCTTCTTCAAATTCAACAGTCTCTGTTTCTTCTTCGCCTGAATCTATATCACTGTAAGGATCATAATTATCGGGAATCTCGAAAACAGGCTCAGGAGTTACATCAGGAGCAGGAGTTTCCGGTGCAGGAGTCTCAGGCGCCGGTGTTTCCTCAGGTGTTACAGGAACATCAGGTACTTCCGGTGTATTATCGGGTGTTTCAGGTGTTACGGGAACATCAGGTACTTCCGGTGTATCATCAGGAGTTTCAGGTGTTACGGGAACATCAGGTAC
>CANQXX010000030.1 GCA_947627905.1 uncultured Clostridia bacterium | reverse complement strand
TTACTATAGTTTAAACCTTGCCAAACAGCCCAGTGAGCTGTTTGGCAACATATATAAATAAATTTGCGCTTCCCCGCTAAATTATCATTTGGTGTTAAGAGTTGAGATATTAAAGGCTTAACGCCAAACATACCCGCCGTTCTGTACCGAAACAAAGTCAGGCGTTTTCGCCCTCCGGCTCGCCTTTATAAAGCAGCTTCATAACTATCGGAGTAATTATCGAAGAACATATTATCAGCAGTATTACCGATGCAAAATATACCGGATCAAGAAGCCCTACCGAAAGTCCTTTCTGCGAAACTATAAGCGCGACTTCGCCTCTCGTCATCATACCTACGCCGACCTTGAGACAGTCCCTGCCCCTGTATCCGAATGCCGCAGACATAAGTCCGCAGCCTATTATCTTCGTTATCATCGCCACAAGAACAAATCCGAGCGAGAACAGCAGCAGCTCCGCTGTAAAGCCGGAAAATTCGGTTTTCAGTCCTATGCTGGCAAAGAATATCGGTCCGAAAAGCATATATGAGCTTATATCCATTTTTTCTGCAATATATTCCGAATCTTTCAGACTGCAAAGGATTATCCCCGCAACATATGCGCCGGTGATATCCGCAATGCCGAAAAATTTTTCCGCAATATATGCAAGGGCAAAGCAAAGCGCAAGTCCGAGTATAGGTATACGTCTCTGATGAGGATATTTTTTGTCTATCATCTTGAATACCTTATATATTATAAATCCTACTATTCCCGCAAAAACAAAGAACAGCAGCGTGCTTGCTATTACCTGTACAGGCTTTGAATCGGGAGTTTTCAGCCCGATAACGAATGTGAGCACTATAATGCCTATAACATCGTCTATTATCGCCGCGCTCATGATGAGCGTTCCCACTCTGCCTTTAAGCCTGCCAAGCTCACGGAGCGTCTGAACGGTTATTCCTACGGAAGTAGCCGTCATTATCACGCCTATGAACACCGCTCTGTAAAATCCTTCGGAACCGGTCGGTGAAAATCCGTAAAAGCATGAGTAAAGCAGCCAGCCTCCCAAAAGAGGCACCGCAACCCCGGCGCAGGCTACCGCCAGAGCTGTAGGACCGGTTTTAAGAAGCTCTTTGAGATCTGTTTCCAGTCCTGCGGAAAACATCAGCAGCAGGACGCCTATTTCCGCCATCTGCGCAAGAAAATCCGACTGTCCGACTATCCCGAGCACCGACGGACCTATTATAAGTCCCGCGACTATTTCACCCACGACCTGCGGAGCTTTCAGCTTTTTGGCAAGAAGTCCGAACAGCTTGGCGAAAAGGATTATTATCGCAAGGTCCTTGAAAAACTCTATCTGCATATAAGCACTTCCTTCAGGCAGAACATTTTCATATGAACAGTTTGATTATATACCCCTTTTTCCGCAAAATCAACCTTGAAATTGTTATTTTTGAGCCGCAGATATATTTTTGTTACATAAGTATATTTTTACGGTAAAAGGTTGAAAATATCTGTCTATTTTTAAGGAATTGCCGTATCCTGCATTATATGTAATACTGTGCCTGCGCTTTGAACATTTCGGCGTAAATGCCGTTCTGCCTGCGAACAAGTTCGTCATGCGTGCCGTACTCTTTTATCGTTCCCCCGGAAAATACCGCAATATGATCGCAGAACTTGCAGGAGGATAATCTGTGGGAAATGTACACCGCCGTTTTGCCGTGAACAAGATCGTTGAACTGACGGTAAATATCGTATTCCGCAACAGGATCGAGCGCCGCCGTAGGTTCGTCAAGGATAACAACGGGAGCATTTTTATAAAGCGCACGGGCGATCGCCATTTTCTGCTGTTCTCCGCCTGAAAGCTCCACGCCCTCTTTGTCGAACATCTTGAACATCATGGTATCCTTGCCCTTGGGGAGCGAATTAATTTTGTCAAGTATTCCCGTCTTTCGGAAAAGCTCGTCAACTTCTTCTGCATTTCCCTTTTCACCGAGAAGAATATTATCCGCTGCGGAAAATGCCAGCAGCATAAAATCCTGAAAAACAACAGAAAAAAGTTTCATGTATTCTTCATAATCATATTCGCGGATATTTACGCCGTCAAGGAGAATTTCTCCGCTGTCCACATCGTAAAGGCGGCATAACAGCTTTATAAATGTTGTTTTTCCCGTGCCGTTCAGACCGACTACCGAAAGTTTCTCTCCGCTTTTTAGTTTTATGGAAACATTTTTCAGCACCTGCACGTTTGTATGCGGATAGGAAAACGTTACATTGCGAAATTCGATCTCGTGACCGCCTTTTATGTCGGAAATTTTCCTGTCTCCCTTTTCAAGGGCGGGAGGATATTCCATGAATTTTATAAATTCGCACATATAACCGCTGCGTTTTACAATGTCCTGAACGCCTAGGATAATTGCCTGAATTGAAGAACTTAACGTTCCTGCCGCGCTTATAAGCTGTGAAAAAGTTCCCACGGTAATTTTGCCTGTAATTGCAAGTATGCCAAGATATAAATATGTTGCAAAGTCCCGGAGGGAATTTGTTCCCGCGTCGGCAATATCAAGAGAATATTTTTCATAAGATGTTTTTTCCTGATCCTGCCTGAGACGTTCATAATTATTCCCTGCATTCGTCATCATCATGTCAGCGGCGTCGTAAAGGCGTATGTCCTTTGCAAATCTGAACTGGTCAAGCTGCCATTCGATATAATTGTAAATGCGGTTCCTTTTTGCAAGCTCCTTGAAAAATTTTATATCTATCTTGTTTTTCTTGTTATTGATGAACGCTGAGACCGCAAGCAGAACAGCTATTACCGCCAACAGCACCGGAGCGGCAAAAATTATCACCGTAATTACTCCCAAAAGTTTTATAACATTTGAAAGTATTGTAAAAAATCCTTTTGCAATTTCATGCGCGCCGCCGGACCAGGCTATTCCCTCGCGGGCTTTCTGTATCTGGTCGAGAGCGTCCTTGTCCTCGGTAAGAGTGAAATCAATCTCCATGCAAAGCCGTGAAGCCTGCTCGCTTTCCATATTAGAAAAATAGTCAGCGTATTTTTCCAGATGAATGGTCGTACAGCTTGCAAGACAGCTTATCAAAACGCCCGAAATGACCATTACCGCGCCGATAACTGCGGCTTTTTTGAAGTCTCTGTCATTTATAAGCGTATCTATAAGCATCGGCATGAGCAGGATATTTGCAAATGGCTGAAGCGCGGAAAATATAACATTCAGCGCGGAAAATACAAAGTAAATTTTCTTGTTCTGCCATATTTCACCCATGCAGTGTTTCAATGCACGCACCGCAAGAGATCTTTCTTTTGCTTTATCCGACATCGTTCATCACCTCGCTGTCTTCGGGAATATCGAATATATCTTTATCCTCCACATAATACTGCGCCTGAACGCTGAACATTTCGGAATATGCCCCGCCCAGAGCCATAAGTTCATCATGAGTTCCCGTTTCCACCATTTCGCCCGCCTTGAACATTGCAACCCTGTCGCAGAAACGCGTTGACGACAGTCTGTGGGAAATATACACCGCCGTTTTATTTCCTACCATATCGTTGAAGCTGCGGTACAGGCGGTATTCCGCAAGGGCGTCAAGTGCGGCTGTGGGTTCGTCAAGAACGATTATAGGAGCGTTCTTGTATAAAGCACGGGCAAGGGCAAGCTTCTGCTTTTCACCGCCCGAAAGGTCTATTCCGTCGTCGTAAAGGACTTTCAGAATTTGCGTGTCAGTGCCTTTTTCAAGGGAATCTATCTTTTCAGAAAGCCCCGCGTAGGCAAGGCATTTTTCCGCAAATGCCCTGTCGGTCTTTTCGGCGGGGGACATTGAAACATTTTCAGACATTGTCTGTGCGAACATTACCACGTCCTGAAAAGCAGGGGAGAACAGGCGGAAATATTCCTCGCGGTCAAATTCGCGAATATCGGTGCCGTTCATTAAAATTCTGCCCTCGGTAACATCGTAAAGCCGCAGGAGAAGTTTTATAAATGTGGTTTTTCCCGCGCCGTTCAAGCCCACTACCGCAAGTTTTTCCCCTGCGGAAAGAGTTAAATTTACATTTTTAAGAGCGTAAGTCTCCTGACCTTTGTATTTAAAGGACACGTTCTCGAAAACAAAAGTATATTTGTCGGTTTTGGGAACGGGCTTGCCGCCTTTTTTGCCTGTGGGGATATCCATAAAACTGCGGAAATCATCGGTGTGGGCGGAACGTTCACGGATACCCATAAACGCGGCAAGAATATTTCCCACAGCGCCTGAAAATGTATTTGCACTTGCAAAATAAAGCGTGAAATCGCCTATGGACATTCCGTCCGAAATGACGCCGTTTATAAGCCACAGAACTGTAATTATATCTCTTGCAAGGGTTATGCCGTGAGTGAAAATGCTGTTGTAGATCCAGTACTGTCGGGATTTTTTCCAATGTTCAAGTTCGATGGCGTTTACCTCGTGCTGTTTAGCCGAAAGGAAATTTTTCATGCTGAAAAGCCGTATATCCTTTGCAAAAGCAAAATCTGTGGTAACGTTCTCCATATATTGCAGTTTACGCCAGTGAGGAGCCATAGCGTCCCACATTTCCTTTTTGTCCTTGCGGCGTATGTATTCAAAGAATATGAACTGCACTCCGCTGAGCACCGCGATAACAAGAATTATCCGCGGGTCAAATGTGCTCATAATTACGATTGCCGTAATTACCGAAGCAAACTGCAAAAGCATATTCTGAATGTACGTCATCATTCCCTGAACGCCCTGCCACTCGTTGCTGCTTGCACGCTTTGCCTTTTGCAGACGGTCGAGCATTTCGGGGGTTTCAAGGCTTTCATATTCCATGTCCATGACCTTTTGCAGACGTTCGAGAACGATCATTCTTCTGGTATGATGAAATCCGAGATTTGTTTTAAGGTTGGAAAAATTGTTGAGCCACATCAGGAAAAATCCCGCCGCGGAAGTTCCCAGAGTAAGATACAAAAGCGGCAGAATGTTTCCCTCGCCGCTTGCCTGACGTTCTATCATGTCAATGACAAGTTTTCCGATAAAGCTCCACAGGTAGGACAATGCCGAGCCTGCAACTGCCCCTGTAACAATGAAAAACAACGCGGACTTGCGGTATTTTGCAACTTTTCCGAGGACAAAGCGGCAGTTGCTTAACGTACCGTAATCCTTGTGGAACTCATCGGTATTTTCTTCTTTTTTCTTTTTCTGAAATAACATAAGACCTCCTAAAAAACAAAAAGGGCGTTTCCCGAAAGAAACGCCCGTGAAAAGCCTATCCGTCCGCTGTCAGCTTATAAGAAAGCAAAGGCGGACAGGCACAGTGTTCTTCCGAAAATAATTCTCCGAAATAATAGCATTATTATGATGCTTTACAGATATATCTGTTCTGAAAAATGATCTGCGAACCAATGATATGAAATAAAGAATATTATTGCGTCTTGTGAACATACTTGCCGCCTCCTTTCCATAAATATGAAATTATTATAGCACTCATCCGTAACCTTGTCAAGTGGTAAAATAAAATTTTTTATACAGCATTGCAGGTATCATATCAGCTGCGGTTATTCCTTACAAACGTCCATACCGCAGCCCCGATTATGATAAAATATCCTATAAAGCTGAAAGCCGACGGCACCTGATCGAACAGGAAAAATCCCGTTACCGCCGAAAATATCACCTGAGAATAATCGTAAACCGAAACTTCCTTTGCCGGAGCATAAGCATATGCGCCGGTTATGGCAAATTGTCCGCCGGCTGCAAAAAGTCCTGCCAGAAGCATTATAACAAGCTGTCCGGCGCTCATCGGAACATATACCGCTGCCATGAGCGGCAGAGTAACAAGGCAGGAAAATGACGAAAAGAAAAACACTATCACTGCGCTCTTTTCGCCGCGCTGCTTCATGTACCGCACAAAAGTGTAAGCCGCTCCTGCGCCCATTCCTCCGGTAAACCCGACAAGAGACGGCACAAGCTCCATATTTGCAAATGTAGGACGTATTATGAAAAGACTTCCTATAAAAGCAATTATTACCGCCGCTATCTGTGCGGGAGATGTTTTTTCTTTCAGAATTATGATAGAAAATACCACCGCAAAGAAAGGCGACAGCTTATTCAGCATAGATGCGTCCGCAAGATCCAGCTTATCCACCGCATAGAAATTGCACAGCACTCCCACCGTTCCGCATACAGCGCGCATTATCATCGCAAAAGTACAGCCCTTTTGTATCCTCAAAGGCTCACGGCTGCGGACGATCATTGCCAGAGCAAAGAAAACCGATACAAGATTTCTGAAAAAAGCCTTCTGCACCGACGGCAGATCGCCTGCCAGCCTGACGCATGAGTTCATTCCGGTAAAACACAGCGCCGAAAGTATTATCAGCAGTACAGCCTTATTTTTACGGCTTATATTTAAAGACATTATCCTTATGCGCTTCCTTTCGGTCATGAAAGCACTCTGCGAAGCTCGCTCATGACCTTTTTCATATCTACCGGCTTGGTAAGATGACCGTTCATGCCGCTTTCAAGCGAACGCTTCACATCTTCTCCGTAAGCATTTGCGGTCATGGCAAGTATGGGCACCGACGCACCGTCGGCTTTATCCGAGCTGCGTATTTTTCCGGCAGCTTCTATGCCGTCCATTACAGGCATACGGATATCCATAAGTATGGCGTCATAATACCCTTCTTCCGAATTTTCAAACATTTCCACAGCCTGCTGACCGTTTTCCGCAAGATCTGCGCTGATATTCTCCTTGCCGAGCAGAGTTTCTATTATCTCACGGTTCAGTTCATCGTCCTCTGCAATAAGCAGCCTTTTTGAAGAAAGGTCGATCGCCTTTTCTTTTTCTCCGTCAGCATTTTTTTCGGGAGCAGTAATTTTCATCGGTATGGTAAAGAAAAATTCCGAACCTTTTCCCGGCTCGCTTTTTACCTGAAGCTCTCCGCCCAGAAGCTCCGCAAGGCTGCTGCTTATCGAAAGCCCCAAGCCCGTTCCGCCGTATCTGCGGACTATCTTTTCATCTGCCTGTTCAAAGCTGTTGAATATCTTTCCTATATTTTCTTCGCTTATACCTATTCCCGTATCCTTTATCGAGAACGTCACCTTTACAACGCCCCGCGCGGAGGGTCTGCTTTCCGAAACGGAAAGGGTTATACCTCCCTTTTCGGTGAATTTGACCGCGTTGCCCATAATATTTATCAGTATCTGATCCAGTTTGAGCGGATCTCCCAGCAGGTAAGGCTCTGCAATATCCCGTTCACTCCTGAGCCATATGCCTTTTGCATCGGTCTGCACCCGTATCATCGTATCCACGCCGTCAAGAAGCTCATTAAGGTCTATATAAGCCTCCTCAACGGTCATTTTTCCGCTTTCGATACGGGACATATCCAGAACGTCATTTATCAGCGACAGCAGATAATGCGACGCTCTGTCTATCTTTTTAAGGCAATCCTCCGCTTCGGGTTTAAGTCCCTCCGAATCAAGCGCTATCTGCGTCATGCCTATTATAACGTTCATCGGCGTTCTTATCTCATGTGACATTTTTGAAAAGAACTCGCTTTTTGCCCTGCTTTCGCGCGTGGTCTTTGACTTTGCATAGTGCGCCGAAACTATACCTGCCAGCCTGTTAAGAATGTTTATAGTATATTCGTCAGCCGAAGAACCTCTTATTTCATATACAACGCAGCCCATAAGCTCGTCGCCGTTGAACATCTGGAAGGAATATACCGCTCCGCTTCCGTTTACCTTTCCCTTTTCCTCCGAGGCATATTTTTCGTATGCCGCTCTGTCGGTAGGAAGAAAATCATTCATCTTCATGCGTCTTTCGATCATGCCGAATTTTTCTTTTCCGAGAGTAAAGCTCTTTTTCCCGATAGGAGCCATTTCGCGGGAGTTCCACTGATAGGCTATATTTATCGAGCAGTAGTTCCTGTTTACGTCCAGTATAAGTATGCGCTCCATGTCGAATACCCTGCCGGTCTTGCTCATAAAAGCGCTGACGGCAGCGTCGAAGTCGCCTGTTTTTTCAAATATTTTCAGCGCAAACGAAATTATCTCGGAATTTACCGCAGGATTGCGCTTTACCTGCCTCTGATCGTTTCCCTGAACGGCTTTTACTGCATTTCCGGGAAGAATATACCCGTCGCTTTCGGCTTCGTCATAGAAAACAAATCCGCCGTATTTTTCCCTGTATCTCTGAGCGGCGCCGGCAGCAAAATGCGTTTTCTGCTTGAGTATCTCGAAAGGCTCGTCATTAACGCGGATATTTGCTCCTGCGGCACATATGACATTAACGCCGCTTCCGCCGTAAATATTTTCAATATCGGCAATGATCTTCCTTACTTTCGCTTCCGTACTGCTGCGGCTGTCGGTAAGCACAACGGCAGTAAATTCGTCCGCACCATTCCTGTAAATAATGCTGTCGCCGGTAAGACTGCGCCTTATTATCACGGCGGCTTCTTCAAGCACCGCGTCGCAGAACACCTGACCGTATCTCTGCAAAAGTTCCTCATAATTTACAATGCTGATAACAGCAGAGAAAACCAGCTTTCCTTTATTGTCCGTCCCGAATTTTACAGCTGCTATCCTGCCGTATTTTTTATTATAGAACCCTGTGACCGGATCAATATTTTCCCAGTCAGCCCGTCCGTGTCCATCGGCATGATATTCATTTATTTCTTCTGTCGCAGGCAGCTGACCTCCGATCATTGACATCTGTTCCGGCAATGAAGCTGCTTTGTTTTCCATACTTACTTCCCTCCGTCTGCTTACATGATGCAAAAACGCTTTTTATAATATATTTCAATTATATCATATGTAAATAAAAAACGCAAGAATTATTTCGGAATTTTTAAATCCGGACAAAATAAAAAGAGAACGTTCCTTGGAACGTTCTCCTTATTCCTGAGCGTAACTTAAATCATGCCGGATTTACTATCTGGCGCCAGTCAAGATCGCCGCGTTCAAGCGCATGGATAAGCGCTTCAGCCGTAGCAATGTTTGTAGCCACAGGTATATTATGAACATCGCAAAGCCGCAGTAAGTTCATTTCATTAGGCTCATGAGGCTTTGGTGTAAGAGGGTCTCTGAAAAAAAGAAGAAGGTCTATTTCGTTGCAGGATATACGCGCACTTATCTGCTGATCTCCGCCCTGAGAACCGCTGAGGTAGCGCTGTATGCTCAGTCCCGTAGCCTGCTCTACCATTTTGCCGGTCGTACCCGTAGCACAGAGATTGTGCCGTGAAAGTATTCCGCAGTATGCTATACAGAACTGTACCATAAGCTCTTTTTTGGAATCGTGCGCGATCAAAGCTATGTTCATTACTATCATCCCTCTCGTTAATATATATAGGAATATCGGAATTACTGAAGAAGTACCTTGAAGCTCAGCGGTACATCTTCGCCCTTGATCCTCTTTGAAATAGCGTCAAACGCCTTGAAAGCAAGAGAATTTGAAGGCAGAGGCATACCCTTTCCGGTGGAAATAACTACTTCATTGTCGCTGGGGATAACGCCTATAAGCTGAACGCCTACAGTATCTATGATCTCATCAAGATCCATTATAAGATTTGCCTTGAATATGTCCGGATCGACCTTGTTTATTATGAGACGCTGTTTCTTGTTGCCTCTCTTATAAAATTCGTCCGACATAAGCCTTGCATCGCGGACGCATATAGGATCCGGAGTAGTGTTTATAAGGATAAGATCCGACTGTTCAACAACATCAAAAACGCTTTCGTTAGTTCCGGCAGAAGTATCTATAATTATGTACTCATAGTACTTTCTCATCTCGTTGCATATATTGGATATTGTTTCCGCGTCTACCTTTGCAAACGGATCCTCAGGCGCGCAGACAACGCTGAGGTTGCTTGCAAATCCCTTTGCGTTCGTAGTTGCCTTGTAGATATCACAATCGCCTTTAAGCACCGATCCCAGATCATATTTTATATCATCCTTGACGCCAAGCATGATATCAAGGCATCTGAGACCGAAGTCAAGCTCCATAATAAGAGTTCTATGACCCTGTTTTGCAAGGGCAAACCCAAGCTCGGCGCATATCGAAGATTTGCCGGTGCCTCCCTTACCGGAAGTAACTGCAATTATTTTTGACATAAGAAGCTCCTTTCCAAGGATATACGGGCATACCAAAGCCGTCCGCATAAAGTTTAACTAATTTATATTATACCACAAAATAATAGTTTGTCAAAGCGTTTTTGAACATTCTGCACAATTTTGTAAAACCTGTTGCTAATTCTTTTGTTGTTTTTGTTGTTTTTGTACAATAATTATTTTATATAAAAAATTCACTTATTCCGCTGTATCGGCAGCGCCCGAAATTCCGGACAGTATTTCGTCCGGCTTTGCCGTAACAACAGGCTTAGGAGGAACATAATCCTTATCATAATATGCTTCTATTATCTGTTTTATCATGAATTTTGAATATTCTCCGTGCTCAACAAATCCCGAAAAAGCAATTGCCGGATCGTCCGCAGGATAAAATCCTATAAACGCCGAACTGGTATCCTCCTTTGTCCTCTGAGGCGTTCCTGTTTTTATAGCCGCCGCCTCCGGAAGCGATGTAAGGAGATATTCCGTATAATAATCCTTTTCCTTTGGATAGCTGTACGGCGCAAACGCCGCGGCCTGCTTCATTCCCTGAGTAACAAGAGAAAATGTTTCGCCGGAATTATCCGGTATCGTCTGCACTATCTCCGCAGGCGTTTTCAGCAGAAGTTTATCCTGTGTATAATTGTATATGCTGTCTACAATATGCGGCTGATATCTTACGCCCTTATTGGCAATGGTACAAGCCTGCACCGCCATTTGCAGCGGCGTTACTCCCGTTTCGGACTGACCTATCGCCTCCTGAACGACAAGACCCGCGCTCCATTCAAGACCGCGCTCCGCAAGGCTGTCGGGAGTTGCTATATAGCCCTTGCTCCCGCCTGTTTCAAGGTATGTGTCCGTTCCCAGACCATACATATTTGCATATCGTGCGATAAGCTCCGGACCCATGAGCCTGCCCATTTCGTAAAAGAAAATATTGCAGGATTTCTCCAGAGCGGTAACAACGTTTATCCTGCCGTGCCAGCCGGTACATTCGGGCTTGTAATCGTCCCAGTAGGTATATACCTTATTGCAAGTGACCGTTGATGAGGAATCTATATATCCCTCGTTTAAAGCCGCCGTAGCGGTGACCGTTTTAAAGGTCGAGCCGGGACGGTAAAGTCCGTGCGTTGCTCTGTTTGTCAGCGGAGAATTTTCCCCGTTCACCACCGAAGCGTAATCGGTGATATAGTCGTTAAGATCATATGTGGGATATGTTGCCGCCGCCAGAAGAGCGCCGTTCTTTACGTCAAGAACCACAATAGCTCCCGCGTCTGCGTCCATGCCCTTGGCTTCCTTGCTGGTCTGGTTATTCAGCCATGTGATATGATTTTCAAGTATCTCCTGAACATCGCGCTGATAATCCACGTCAAACGTCAGCTTTACGGTATGTCCGGGGCTTGCTTCTTCGGTAACTATATCCGAAGTCACCACGCCGTTCACAAGCTCCAGCGTTCTTGTTCCCTTAGTTCCCCTTAGCTCGGATTCCATAGCTTTTTCTATGCCGGATTTTCCGATGACGTCATTCAGCGCATAGCCGTCCTCTTTAAGGGATTCATACTCTTCGGCGCTGATAGCTCCCACTGTTCCTATAAGATGAGGAGCGGCGTCGCCTATATTATAGACCCTTACCGCTTCCTCAACGATATCCATTCCCTCAAGCGAAAAGGACGCTTCTTTCAGCTTTACCACCGTATCCATAGGTATATCTTCCGCAAAGGTATACCTGTTTGAAAGCGAAAAGCTCCGCATGAACATTTCATATCTTATTCCTGCGATTATGCGTTTTTCCCTTTCGGAATACTCGTCATTTATGCCGTACATATCGTACATTGCCGAAATGCAGTCTCCTGCCGTAGCATAGGGCTGCACTTTTATATTCGTTCTCAGCCGGACTATACTGCTGTCATGCGCTTCAAGATATTCATAAGGCTCTTCCATGGTTATCGGAAGATTATCTATCCATTCCACGCCGTCACGGTCAAGTATACGAGCGATACCCCATACAACGCGGTTTATATCATCATCTTCGGACGGGAAGAACGCCTTTTCTATCACAACATTGAAGCCTGTCTTATTGCTTACTATCTCGTTGCCGCTTTTGTCGATTATCTCCCCTCTCGGAGAGGTTATCACCTGCGAAGCCATACGGGTCGTTCTGGCTTTTTCAAGATATTCCGCGCCGTCAACTATCTGCACTTTCATAAGGTCTATACAGCAAAGAGCAAGCATGACCAGAATAATAACAAAGAAAAACGCCGCTCTCATGCGTTCAAAAAATTTCTGCACAGCTCAAATCCTCCTGCCGTAAGATCTTTATTCCCTGACGATATCGTCTGATTTTTCCTCTATATAGTTTTCCGTTATCGCTCCCAGATGTTCCACAAGGAATTTTATTATAAAGAACAGCGGTATTACCGCGATCACCGTATAAAGCATCACCGGAAGAAATTCATGCAGGAATATCTTTGCCTCCGGATCATATCCCCATATAGCATAGTAGCAAAAATAGTGTATTATTCCCTGAATAAGTATTGACGCCGCATTCAGCATTATTACATTTACTATGTGCTTTCTCATATAGAACCTGAAAAGCAGCGACGTAACAAGACAGCACCACAGCAGGATTATCCCGCTGAAGCCTATCAGCGTTCCCTGCGCCGTATCGAGAAGAAGCCCTGCTATACAGCCTGTCACAGCTGCGTCGAAAGGCTCTTCAAAAACGGCAATGCACATCGCCGTAGGTATTACCAGCAAAAGCGAACGCCAGTGGAAAGCCGTTGTCGTCATATATACATATTCCACGACAAGCAGCAGCATATATATTATCCACCGCAGAACGGTATTGCGCCGCTCTTTTTTCCTTTTCACATCTATGTTCATGGCATCACCCTCTGCGTAATGCGCAGATCCTTACTGTTAAACGCTTTGTTCTTTGATCGGAAAAATATCATTCCGCCTGACCGTTGAAGCTCGTAATGACAAACACCGTGGAAATGCTTTCCGGATCAATGGCAGGCTCTATTATAGCATACTTTGACAGCCCGTTATCCTCGATACCTACCTCTCTAACGGTGCCGATAAGCTGGCTTGCCGGAAATACCTCGCTTCCCGACGTTACGATAATATCGCCGTCCACAATATCGGCGCTGTCGCTGATATAGCTCATTCTGCAAAAGCCCTGCTCGGCATATTCATAATCGCCCTCGATTATTCCCGTTGCCTTGGAGCGAAGCACGGTAACGCCCACCGCAGTCCTCGGGGAATAAAGCGTTCTCACCCTGCTCGTGCTCCTTGAAACTTCATAGCATACGCCTACTAGCCCCGTTGAAGTGATAACCGGATCGTAAGGAGCAATGCCGTCGTTGCTGCCCTTGTCAATGGTAAAGGAGTGGTACGGATCGTTTGTCGCCCTTGCAATAATGTTGCATGGAGCGGAGAAAACGTAATCGTCATGCTCCTCGGTAAGCGCAAAAAGAACACGGTACTGTTCGTTTTCCCTTGCCATTTTATCGTAGTCTATAATATCGTTGTATACCTCGTTAAGAGTCTCTTTGAGCTGTTGGTTCTCCTCGTAATATTTTTTTGCGTTGAAAAGCATATCAAGAGTTGAGGTCACTTTTTCGGAAATGGTGTTTGAAACTTTCTGGAATGGTTCAAGCACAACTCCGAAAACCGATTCACTGTCGGAGGAATATCCGCCCTTTGTCAGAGAATATATCATAACGCCTATGATAACGATCATAAGCACAATAAGTATCTTGAATTTCTTCGTTCCGAAAAAATCCTTCAAGAGCGGTCACTCCTTTCCGTAAAAATAAACGTCAGCATATGTATATGCCCAAAAAGGACGGATAAAAAGTCCGCCCTTTGCATATCTGTTTATCAATAATATTTTGAATCGTCGTTGAGAACTTCGCGGAGCTTTTCAATGTCCTCAAGGACCTTGCCGGTTCCGTCTGCAACACAGTCAAGAGGAGTTTCCGCAACATACACCGGCATACCGGTCTCTTTGTTTATCAGTCTGTCAAGACCTCTTATAAGCGCACCGCCTCCCGCAAGCATAATGCCCTGATCTATGATATCAGCCGCAAGCTCCGGAGGAGTTTTTTCAAGAGTTACCTTTATGGCTTCTACAACGTTTGAAAGAGGCTCGGCAAGCGCTTCGCGTATCTCCATGGAAGAAACGACTATGTTTTCCGGAAGTCCGTTCAGCAGGTTGCGTCCCTTTATCTCCATTTCGGTCTCCTGCTCCAGAGGGAACGCCGAGCCTATAGCTATCTTTACGTTCTCTGCGGTGCGTTCACCTATGAGAAGATTATATTTTTTCTTGATGTAGTTGATTATAGCCGCATCGAAAGCGTCTCCGGCAACTCTTACCGAACGTGAAGTAACTATTCCTCCGAGGGATATTACCGCAACTTCGGAAGTACCTCCGCCAATATCTACTATCATCGAGCCCTGCGGTTCGGATACCGGCAGACCTGCTCCTATAGCGGCAGCCATAGGCTCTTCGATGATATTTACTTTCTTGGCGCCTGCGTTTTCGGCAGCTTCCTTTACTGCGCGGCGTTCAACAGCCGTAACGCCTGAGGGTATGCATATGATAACATGCGCCTTTGTGAAAAGAGCGCCTTTCAGAGCTTTTCTGATAAATTCCTGAAGCATAGTGGTAGTTATCTCAAAATCGGCGATAACGCCGTCTTTCAGAGGTCTTACCGCAACGATAGAACCCGGGGTACGTCCTATAACGTCCTTTGCCTCCTGACCTACATATTTTGCACGGTCTGTGCGTGTATCCACCGCAACAACGGACGGTTCGCGTATGATTATGCCCTTTCCTCTCATATATACAAGTGTATTCGCCGTACCCAGATCGATGCCTATTTCTTTTGTGAACATTGTTTTTTTACCTCCGATAATGATGATATGTAAAGCAATTCCGTTATTCTGCATTAAAAACGATCGCATACAATAATATTATAACACTTGAAAAGCAAGTGTACAACACTTTTTCCGAAATTTTTACCAAATTGTAATTTTTGTTTTTTACGTCAAATCCATAAACCTGCCGACCAAAAAATTAGTGCAAAATTACAATCCCCTGCAGGTCTTGTTGTAAATGACAAGAGCAATTATAACGCATATTATCTGCGCCGGGTTCACCGTCAGGGTAAACCCGAAAGCGAGCTTGAAAACTATAAGATCAAGCACCAGAGGCGAAGCGGTATCCAGTCCCACCGACATCGAATATGCCAGCCATGACAGAAACGATATATCCGCACAGAGCTTGGCGGCTACCGTTCCCAGAACTATACCTGCCAGAAGAAAAAATAAAAACGCTATGGTCTTTTTGATGTCCTTTCCCATTACAACTATCCTTTCATTTGTCCTATTCCACGCCTCTGTAGTAAAGCCCCCGTGTGAAACCGCTTTCAAGAGCTTTCCTGCCGTTTACGCAGCATTTTATTATATGTTCGGTCTCTGCGACGGATTCATCGGTAAAGTAAAGTATAAGAATATCCGCGCTTATTTCGGATATCCTGTCGGTCATCATAAGTATGTCGCTGTTGAATATCTCAGTGCATGGACCGTCTCCGCACCTTACGGGGAATTTTCTTCCCGTCCTGTCGGAAATATATCCCTTACAGCCGGCACAGCTTCCGGCTGCCTGACGTATCGGACAGTTTCTTGTCAGCATTACCGGGAGCCGTCCGTAAACTATAACTCCCACCGGGATCGTTCCGCACATTGCCGATATCTGCGGCAGCTTTGCTTCCGGACTTGCCGTTATATCGGAAAGACCGAGCCTTTTTGCAGCTGCGGCAGCAAAAGGATTTGCGGTATTGAGCCCCATATCGCCGCAAAGCTCAAAGCCCAGCTCACGTCCCGTTTTCACATAGGCAAGATTTGGGCACATAAGCCTTTCAAAGCCCCTGCTCCTCATTTCCGAAAGTTTTTTTATCAAAGACTTTTCATCGTCTATAAATCTCGGAGGAGCAATGATGTACCGGCGTTCCGCAGGAACGTCTCCGCAAAGCCTTAACGGCAATATTACGTCGCCTATCTCGTCCGGAACAGCCGCCAGCTGCTCCGCCGAAGATACTCTTACCCTCAGCTTTATGGGGGAACGCTTTTTGCGTTCGATATTCACAGACACATCATTTATCCTGTATTCGGGTCTTGCCGCCGAAATGCGCGCCTTATCCATAAGACTTACTGCTTCCCGTCTCAGAGAATTTATTGCAGACGCAGATATCATAAGTCCATCGTCTGTTTCAGCAGAAAATTTTCCGGGAGAATAAACGGTATCTCCCAGCTTTTCGGCATATTTTCTGATGTATTCCGCATCTGCGGAACGTTTTTCGGCTTTTTCGGGAACAGCTCCCTCTGCCGAGACGGAAATATCTCCGCACCGCATTTCCAGTCTTGCAGGTTCTCCGCGCTTCAATTTAAAAAACATATCCGCTTCCGCGGCTTTTGTTTCCCGGCGGAAGCTTTCTCTTATGACCGGCAGGACTTTTTCCGCGGAAACAACGTCCTCTTTTCTCCTGAATCCGAACATGGGCGCTCCCATGTTTCCGGTAAGGTAACCGTCCGTAAAACCGCTTCTTGAAAATACCGCCCGCAGAGTGTCAATGTCCGGCTCTTTTCCGTCAAGAGCCGCTCTGCAAGCCGTTACGGCAGCCGCCACATATTCCGCCCGTTTCATTCGCCCCTCTATCTTGAATGACGACACGCCGATATCCGCAAGCTCCTTTATATGCGGTATACCGCACAGATCTTTCAGGGAAAGGTCATAGCGCTCTCCGTTTCCCAGAGCGTTAAAAGGCAGACGGCAAGCCTGAGCGCACATACCTCTGTTTGCGCTGC
This sequence comes from uncultured Clostridia bacterium, assembly GCA_947627905.1. Taxonomy (GTDB): domain Bacteria; phylum Bacillota; class Clostridia; order Oscillospirales; family Ruminococcaceae; genus RGIG8773. The sequence continues at coordinate 7,467 of CANQXX010000030.1, read as the reverse complement.
GTGAACCTATCATTGCACTCATGTAGCACTGTCCCGAAACAGACATACAAAGCGCACCATGTATGAAAACTTCCGTCTCGATACCCGTGTCCGCAATATCGGCTATCTGTTTTTTTGACAGTTCCCTTGCTGCCACTATACGGGAAAATCCCATTTCAGCCGCCAGCCTTGCTCCCTCCGGAGAATGTATCGTCATCTGCGTTGAAGCATTCAGCTTCATATCCGGGAGCATTTCTTTCAGCAGCCGGGCAGCGCCTATATCCTGAACGATAATGCCGTCTGCACCTGCTTCGGCGGTAAATTTTGCCGCGGAAAGAAAGTCCTTCATTTCCTCGGCAAAAACGATGATATTCATTGCCCTGTAGAGCTTTACGCCGTGCAGATGACAATATTCAATAACTCTGACAAGTTCCTGATCCGAAAAATTTACCGCGCCTGCTCTGGCGGAAAAACGCTCTCCGCCCACATAAACGGCGTCTGCGCCGCATCTTACCGCAGCAACGGCGCTTTCAAAACTTCCGGCAGGAGCAAGTATTTCGGGCTTGGCAATAACCGTCCTGTTCAAAGCCGTCACTTGGAATTTCTGGAAGTACGCTTATCCTTTGGATCGTCCAAGGTAAGCTGTTCGTCGATATCAGACTTCATATGCTTTATTTTCAGCTCGTTTTCAAGAGCCGATATCCTTGCAAGGAGAGATTTTTCGTTTTTGAGCGCTTCGTCTCTTTCAAGCCTTGCCTTGCAGGCGTCGTCCACATATTCCTTTATCTGCGTGCGGATATTGTCGATGCTGTCATTTGCTTTTTTAGCTTCGTCAAAAGCAGCAAGAGCTACCAGTGTTGCCGCAGACTGTATGGACATATTATCCGACGAAGAAGCCATTTTGTATATCTCAGAATCGACCTTTCTCGCAAGCTCGATAAAATAGCTTGGCGACTCATCGGTTTTAAGATTAAATTCCTTGCCGCAGATAGTGACCTTGACCTTGTTCATTTTAAACATTCCTTTCCATTAAAAAATTTTTTAGTTAAAATAAGTATAACATATTTTATCTGTAATTTCAATAGAAAAATAATAATTTCATGCAGTCCAAAAAAAGAAAAGTGGCTCTGTCCGGGGTAGAACAGAGCCGAAGATTATGATATAGGATTATTGGGGGTTTCCATAGACTGTAGGGGTAAACAGCCTATGGATAGGGTCTTTTATATGGTTTTCACCGCACAGACTTAGGGGTAATAAGTCTGAATATAAAAGCACACTTTGGGGGATAATGTACCCGTTGTTCCGGGTACGATTATATTCTAACCGATATTTGTGTAAATCATGTGAAAAAAAGCTGAAATAAAAGCGAAATCGTAAAATTTTCCAGTTTTCATACAGTGTTTACCAATTTGAACCGTATGTTGAAACTTTCGTTAAAAAAGTTGAAAATCAAAGGGCTGTACTGCGTTGAATAATGGGATTTTCTAACACTTTCAACAGCTTTTCCACATTTCATATGTTGAAAAACGGGATTTTTTGTCGTAAAAGCACGTTAAATGCGTTTCAGGCGTAAAACCGCTGCTGTTTATTTGTTAAAAACCAAATCGGGACGGCTTCAAGCCGTCCCGATAATTTTTAATATTGTGAAACATAATCAAGCGGATTAGGATAAGTACCGTTTGAACGTACCTCAAAGTGGAGATGATTTCCCGAAGAATCGCCTGTGCTTCCAACATAACCGATAAGCTGACCCTTAACAACATAATCGCCGTACTCAACAGCCAGAGAACTCTGGTGACCGTAAAGCGTAACGTTTCCGTCAGCATGAGATATCTTGACGCAGTTGCCGTAACCGCCGTTCCAACCGCCTGCCGCTTCGATGACCGTACCGCTTTCGGCAGCATAGATAGGTGTTCCGTAAGGAGCAGCAATATCAATGCCCTTATGTCCTCTTCCGTCACCCTGATATGCCGAAATGTAACCGCCGTCGATCGGCCAGAAATATTTTCCCGAACCGCCGGAACCCGTACTTACAGGAGTTTTGGTCTCCCTTGTTCCTACTCTTATCTGCTTTGCCACAGGCTCGGAAACTACTACTTCATCAAGTACTTTTCTCGAGACCACATTGCCGTTTTTGTAGGTGACGTCAGCCGTAACTGTCTTTAAGCCTTCAACGCCCTCAACATCTACTTCGGATTCGCCCTTATACATATCCGGATCTTCGGTCTGTACTATGTCGTAATCTATTTCCTCATCATAAGTAACTTCCTTGGTAGTCATAACTCCGAGGTAAGGAACTTCCTCGCTCAGCTGTACGACTGCCCCGACCGGGCAGAACTCGGTAAAGTCCTCGATCTCTTCGCCCTCAAATGTTATCGGACATTCCTCAAGCTCTTCAAGGGTCATGCCGTTGTCATAAGCAATGCCCCAAGGGCTGTCTCCCAGTTCTACCTCATAGTAGACCGGTTCGGCAACTATCGACTCGAAAAGATCAATTATCTCCTCCTGATCGACTACCTGACTTGGCATTACATAATTTTCATAGGTATATTCGATATTTTTATCGAACTCAACGTCTATGACATCGTCCGACATATATTCTTCCTTTACGGAATCAAGGTATTCCTCTATCTCGTCGTTTGCTTCAACAGCTCCGACAAATTCGCCGTCTACCGTTACCATATAGGCTCTTACGGAATTTTCATCCGCCTCGCCGTCGGATATATCATATATATCTGCTTCTTCGGAGCTTGTATTTTCCTGCGCATCTCCGTCAGCCGGAGCCTGTATTTCTATCTGCTCCTGTATAGCAGCCGCAAGGGTCTGCTCGTCAATTACTGTATCCTGTGCTCCGAGAGGCTTAAGTGAAAGCGTAGCGGTAATATATGTTTCGCTTCCCGTATCGTAGTAATCAGTGCGGTCAGCGACCACCTGCTGTGCTTCACCGATTACCGATTCCTCGGAAACAACTCCTATCTCCTGACCGTTATACTCCACAGTAACGCCGTAATCCGCCGATACCTTGTCTGAAACCACAATAACGAGGAAAGCGATACTCAGCACCGGAACGAGGTGATTTACCACCGTAGACATGAATTTTCCGCTGCTCTTTACCGCGCGGAACAGATCCGATGCCTGAAGCATGAACGCCTTGCCGGCGCCCAGATCTTTTGCTCTTTCAAAGAACTTATTATTGAATGCCGAAATTCTTTCGGCACAGCCGATCATATTTATACCGATCTTTTTAAGACCGTGTACTATACTTGTTTTAACTCTGGAAAAAAGCGGACGAACGTCTTTTCTGACCCTTCTGATCCCGCAGGCAGCAGCCTTGCCGGAACATCTGACAGCATAGACCGTAAGATATGTAACCAGTGAACCTATGCCGACCATGGCTTTTTCAAATCCGTTCACGGAATGCTTATCCGCTTTTGCGGCAGGCAGTTCCGCTTTATTGTCTGTCCGACTGTCCGGACTCAAGCTCATTATCAAGTCTCCTTTCCGTAAATTCTATATAAAGCACATATATTCATCGTAAAAACGGTTACAAAACAGTAACATTAATATAATTATACCCCTTTTTTCTTAAAAATCAACACTTTATTGATTTATGTCACATTTTATTAATCTTTTTTAGCGATTTGCACAAGAATATCAATATTTCTTAAGGCAATTTTCATATAAAATATTACCGTAATTTGTCGGGAAACATCTCCTAATTATTTCCGAAAGAATTTTTTGTAAAAAAATACCGGTTACAAATTGTAACTATTTTTATTTTAAAAAACCGGCAAACCCTTTTGCAGAACCAAATTTTCAAAAATCAAAAAGGTTACAAAACGGTTACAAAATAATTTTGCTTTGTAACCATTTCCTGTCGCTCTCCGGGAACAAGGCTAAAATATCCTCCGGTATGCTGCTTGAAACGATTATCATTCTGCCGTCGGAAGGACTTAAAAAACTCATTACGGCACAATGGAGCGCCTGTCTCGGACAATATTCCCGGCTGCCGCCGTAAAGATCGTCCCCTGCAAGCGGACAGCCCAGTCCGGAAAAATGTACCCGTATCTGATGCGTTCTGCCGGTAGTAAGTTTTATCCTTAACAGAGAAAATCTGTCGTTTGCACATGTAATGGTATAATCCGTTACCGCTCTTTTTCCGTCGGGGCGGATCATTCTTTTTATCATGGAATCGCCCGTTCTTCCTATAGGCGCGTCAATGCGGTATATCCCGCCGGTCTCATACCATTCCATATAAGGCGGACTGACCGTTCCCGGAACAGGTCTGCCCTGAACCGCCGCAATATATACCTTTGATATCTTTCCGTTAAGGAAATTTGCCGAGTATGAGCTTTTAGCGACGGCGCAAAGTCCGGAAGTATCCTTGTCCAGACGGTTTATAGGCCGGTATGTCAGACTTGGAAACATTGCTGCAAAGCAGTTGCCGAGAGTGTCGTCATGATGCCTTGCGGAGGGATGTACCGGCATTCCGGCAGGCTTGTCAAAAACTATGACGTCGCCGTCCTCATATACGACCGGAACATCAAGCTCCGGAACGGCTTCAAGAAGATCGGTATCAAGCGCTTTCAGCCTTATCACATCTCCTGCCGATACCGGATCGCAGGTTCGTATGGGAAAACCGTTTCTTGTTATGCCTCCCTCGGCGCGCTTCAGCTTTACCGTAAGGCGTCTCGATACCCCATGCTTTTTGAGAAGATCCCCGCACGTCTTTCCGTCGTCGGAACTTTCCGCATAAAATTCCGCCTGTATATTTTCACACCGATACCGGCGCTTCAACATTTCTTGATCCATCCTCATGTACCGCCTCTCCGGGATGAGAGTTAGTTATGATCTCATTCATTGCCGCCGTATATACCATATTGATATAGGGAATTATAAACATCATAGGAAATATCATAAGACAGGGCACCAGCCAGCCGGAAAGCGAGAACATCACTTCCGAAAGATATTTTTTCTTTCCTTTCATTATCCTTTTGCTTTCCGCTATCAGCTCAGCCGGCGAAAGCTCCGTTTCCATAGCATAAAGGAACGGCACTGCAGCATATCCGGAATTTATAACAGCCGCGGCAGAAAGCATAACGAATGTCAGCAGTATTGCACAGAAGAACATTATATAGTATGCCGTATTGCCGTCGGTAACGCCGTCCACTACCCCCGCAGCATAGAAAGAAAGCGCTGATACAGCCGCAAACGGCAGCACTACACACAATTTTCTGAGTATAAGTATACTGTTTATCCTCAGGACTTTCCACATTTTTCCTGTCGAAGCGTAACAGCTGAAAATACTTTTGGCATAGACCGAGTTGCCCCTTACCTGCTGTAATCTGTACCATTTTATTCCGTAAGAAAGCGGCGTTATTGCCACCGTAGCAATAATGAATATCAGCACCGCCGTAATGATGACCATTATAAATTCAGGAGAAATATATCCGCTGTCAACATCGAACAAGCCTGCTCTGTCAAGCTGCATCACACATATGATCGGCGCAAGCACCAGCGCCGAAAGTCCTCCCACCGAGAGGCAAAACAGCGTGCAAAGCTCTCCGAAGCAGCAGCTGAACCGTGAAAAAACCAGCTTTTTAAGTTCCGCAGCACTTTTCATCACAGACGCTCCTTTCGGTCATTCATTTCCGGGGATCTTTCCGAGTATCTCAAAGGTGTTTCCGTTCTGCCACATCATGGCGCTTACAAGTATCTCGTAGCCCTCTCCGGGGTCACAGGCAAATTCCATAGGCTTCATTTTCGGCAGACCAAAGCACGACATCATATTCATAAGTATTCCCGAATGGGTGATAACCCCCGTATGCGTAAGACCCTCTTTCATCATGTCAAGTATCATAAGGTTAAGGGCTGAATAGCATCTGAGCATCATATTCCTAAGGCTTTCGCCGTTGGGCGGAGGGTTGTCAAGACCTCCTTTAAGCCATTTTTTGTAGCTGTCCAGACCGATAAGGTCTTCAGCGGCGACACCCTCAAAGACACCGAAGTCCATTTCCCGCAGATCGTCAACTATAACTATCTCGCTGTCGGGGAAAAGTATTTCCGCCGACTGAACAGCTCTTTCCAGAGGGCTGGAATAAACCCTCTGCACCTTTGGATATACAAAAGCCTCATATTTGTCCCGCAGCGCTTCCTTTCCGGACTCGGAAAGGGGAAGATCTGTCTTTCCGATATATATACCGTTTTCGTTGGCTTCGGTAATACCATGCCTTAATATGCTCATTCTGTAACCTTTCATAGCAGTATGACTTCCTTTCATATTCAATAAGGGAATTTTTGCCGGTCTGTAGGACAGAACCTTTCTGTATACTATATATACAAAAAAACATTAAAAGATTTTTCGACTTTTTTGCAAAAAAACTCTTTACAAGCTGTACGCAATGAGTTATAATTTACAGTGTGTAAACGTCTATTATGGGAGGTGACGTGATGAATTCGGACTTTCCGAGAATAATAACCCTTTTAAGGAAAGAACGCGGCATAAGTCAGAAAAGCGCTGCTTCCGCTCTTGGGATATCTCAGGCGCTGCTTTCTCACTATGAAAAAGGCATAAGAGAATGCGGACTTGACTTTCTTGTAAAAACAGCGGATTATTATAATGTATCCTGTGATTATCTTCTCGGCCGTTCTCCCGAACCTGCCGGAAAGACTATATCCTATGAAGATATACCCGAGCATGAACAGAACATCAAAGAAAAGAACGCATCCGGCGGAGTAATGGCGTCGTTCAGCAAAAAACTTATTGTGAACTCGGTCTCCGCAGTATTTTCGCTTGCGCAGAAAACAGGCAGCTCCACTATTATAAAAGAGATATCATCGTACCTTATGCTGGCTGTTTATAAATGCTTCCGGGTGGTATATTCAGCAAATTCCAAAAACGACCAGAGATTTTTCACCGTTCCGGAAATAACCGCTCAGGGCAGCTCATCGGCAGCAATGGCTATATGCGAAGCAAACGCTTATGCGGCGGCTAAAGGAATATCCGTAAACGGCGGGGACGTTGCCGTTGAAAGCACGGAAAGCATTATAACCGCAAACTCTCTTTCTGAGGAATATCCCGGTTCGGCGTCATCGCTGCTTAATGTTATCAAGAACAGCGAAGCGCAGATACATATTCTGACCGGATCCGACAATTGATATTATACCACATTTTCATTGAAATTTCAATACATTATATATTAACAGTAAAAAACGGAGCTTTAGCGGCTCCGTTTTTTATTTTAGCTATGTTACAGTAAGGAGTTGATTTTTAGCAAATTTTAGCTTGCCGATAAATGATAATTTAGCGGAACAAAATAAAAAAACAATAGCTGGTCGAGCTGAGCCCAGCTCGCAGGGTCAAGGGGCAGCGCCCCTTGCCGCGCTCCGCAGAGCGCGGAATACCCCCTTAAAAAGAGCTCCGCAAGGGCGTGAATAAAACGACGCAAGCGTCGTCTAAGCCGCTTTAGTGGCTTCAAGAGGGGGCTG
>CANQXX010000029.1 GCA_947627905.1 uncultured Clostridia bacterium | reverse complement strand
CGTCTGCGGACGGCGACAAGGGGCGCTGCCCCTTGACCCTGCGAGCTGGGCTCAGCTCGACCAGCTATCGTTTTTTTTATTTTGTTCCGCTAAATTATCATTTAGTATTAAAAATTTAGATATTTAAAGTTTAACTTAAAACTTTATTGCCCCCTTGAGGGGGCTACCCTATTTTAACGGTTTATTTAAACTTAATTCGGGGGTGACATTGCCCGCGGGGGCTTCCCCGCAAATTATCATTTAGCTTTAAATAAAAAATACTAAAAGTAAATTTTCCCTTGTAACATAGTCTGATGAAAAACTTGACCTTTCCGGAAGAATGTGGTATAATTATTATGTAAACTCAACAATACATCTGTATTGAATCTTATCTGCGGAGGAATTGTTTTGATCTGCGTTACCGGAGATATGCACGGCGATTACAGCCGCTTTAATGATAAAAAAATCAAAAAACTGAAAAAAGGCGATTTTCTTATAGTCTGCGGAGACTTCGGCTTTATATGGAACGGCTCGCGGAAAGAAAAGCGCATACTTAAACGCATAGGCAAAAAACGCTTCTATACGCTGTTCGTAGAGGGCTGCCATGAAAATTACGATCTTCTGGAACAATACCCCGAAGCCGATTTCTGCGGCGGAAAGGTCAACGTTATTTCCGGCAGGCTCATGCACATGAAGCGCGGAAATATGTTCGACCTGCAAGGATACAAATTCTTTGCTTTCGGCGGAGGTCAGACCAAGGAGATCGACATCAGGCGCGAATCAAAAACATGGTGGGAAGCCGAGCTGCCTACTATCGACGAAGTCAAGCATGGTATCAGTGTAATGAGCGGGAACGGCAATTCAGCCGACTACATAATAACTCATGAGCCGCCTGCCTCAATGAAAGAATTTCTCGGATTTGAAGTCAGACAGATAAGCCATATGCACACATTTTTTGACGCAATAAAGAATGACTGCCATTTTAAAATGTGGTTTTTCGGAAAAGCTCATAAGAACAAACTAATTCCGCCAAGATATCAGTGCCTTTTTGATGAGGTCATCTGCATAAAAAGCCCCCAAGAGACCAAAGGCAGAAGAAAATAACACGCGGATAGTTCCGCTGTAAATATTTCAAAGGAGAGATCATTATGCCCCATATTTCGGTAAAAATGTTAAAAGGACGCACGGAAGAACAAAAACAGGAAGCTGCAAAGAAGCTCACGGCTGCGCTTTGTGAGGCTCTCGGCTGCGGAGATTCCCACATTACCGTAGGGATCGAAGATTTTACCGCCGAGGAATGGCAGGACGTCTTTGCAAAGGATATCGAGGGCAAAAAGGACACCCTTTATAAAAAGCCTTCCTATGACCCGAAAAGTTTGCTTTAATTTTTAAATTATCAAGGAGGAAAAATTTTATGGCTTGCGTATTAGTTCCCATGACCGAAGCGATCATTACCACTATTACAGCAAGGGTGATCAAATCCAAAGAGGAAAAGTCCGTTCAGGATCTAAACAGTACGGAAGATACCGGCAGCATGGAAAAAATACCTTTTTCCCGTAAGCTGAAATGGCTGAACAATATGCTCTGGGGCGGCAGCGGTCTGCTGGTTTTTGAGCATATCTGGCACGGAGAGATAGTTCCTTGGTTCCCGTTCCTGACAGCGGCTTCAAACGCTGCGGACACTGCGGAAATGCTTAACGAAATGGCGACTGTTGGCGTTGGTATGTCTCTGCTCGTAACGGCAGTATGGCTCGCTATGGTGGGTATGACCTCCGCAATGGAGAAAAAGGCGCTGAAAGAACAGCCGCCGGAGGAAACAGCATGACTTTGCTTATTACAGTCTTTGCGGCGGCGATATGCACCGCAGTCTGGTACAAGACCGATTCCCGCGAAGAAATGAAGCTGGGCACGCTCTGCCTTATATACTGGGGAGCTTCCCTTATGTGGCTCGTTGACGCGGTATCTGAATTTGCGGAATTAAAAGCCGGATATTTTACCCCCTCCCCTGCCGATATGCTGAACGATACTTTTCTCGGGCTTTCGGCAGCGGCTCTGGGACTTGTTATCTGGCTTGCAGTCCTGCTGATAAAAGACCCTAAAAATGTTGTTAAAAACACTTTATTCAAAAGGAAAAACTAATGGAAACTGATACAAAACACGTTCTTGAAGCCGTGCGGGACGGTTCTCTCACGGTGGAACAGGCTCTTATGAAGTTAAGATCCGCACCGTTTGAGGATATCGGCTTTGCAAAGGTGGATCTTCACAGAAAGATCCGTCAGGGAGTTCCGGAGGTCATTTACGGCGCGGGTAAAACGCCTGAACAGATCATCGGGATAATTGATTCAATGAAGAAAAACGGTCAGGATCGTATCCTTATCACGCGTATTAATGAGGAAGCTGCGGAAAAAATTTCCGCAGCTCATGCTATATCTTTCAACAAGAATGCCCGGCTTGCGTTCTGCGGAGAGCTGCCCCCTGCCGACGGTATCGGGAAAATCGCCGTCTGCACAGGCGGAACGAGCGATATCCCCGTTGCGGAGGAAGCGGCTCTTACTGCCGAATTTCTGGGAAATTCCGTTGAACGTCTTTACGACGTAGGAGTGTCCGGACTTCACAGGCTGCTTGCACATAAGGAAACTATCATGAACGCAAGCGTTATAATCGCCATTGCCGGAATGGAGGGCGCGCTTGCAAGCGTTATCGGCGGACTTGCGGACTGTCCGGTGATAGCCGTTCCCACAAGCGTGGGCTACGGCGCGTCTTTCGGAGGACTGTCCGCGCTTTTGTCAATGCTCAATTCCTGCGCAAGCGGAGTTACGGTGGTAAATATCGACAACGGCTTCGGCGCAGGCTATTTTGCAAGCATGGTAAATCATATGGACAGGAGAAAATGATATGGAACTTACGGATAAAATTATCAATAAACTTAAGGAACTGAAAAATTCCGAAAATGCTACGGAAGAAAATATATCTTCCGACGATACGGATAATTTAACGGAAAAAATCCTGCAAAAGCTGGACGAAAAATTCCCGCCGCTGCCTGTTCTGCGTTTTGAGCCGGAACGTGCGGAAAACCTCAGCGTTTTTGAAACAAAGCTGGGCGGCGTGCCGTATTTTCCGAAAGATATGGAATATCCCCTTGACAGGACAGAAAACCATAAGGGCGAACCTCTGCGGCTGCTTGCACAGCTTAATTTTGAAAAGCTGCCCCACATTGAAAATTTTCCGCAAAAGGGGTTATTGCAGTTTTTCTGCGCCTGCAATGACGAATGTGTTTACGGACTGGATTTTGACGACCCTTGCAGCGCAAAGAGTTTCCGGGTGATATATCACGAAAATATAATTGCCGACGAAAGCAGGCTTCTTTCTGCGGAAGATATGCCTAAATTCAGCGGCGAATACGGAGAGTTCCCCTTTGAGGGAGAATTTATCCTTGAAGCTGGAAAACCTGAGAGGTGTCCGCTGACATTCACTAATTATATGTTTGAAGATAACGTTTCTGAAATATACAGCGAAGTTACAGGAAATAAAGTAAAAAATTGGTATAATATAGATGATGACATTTTAGATAATATAAATGAAACAAGAAATTCCGAGGATACCTGCATAGGCGGATATCCGTTCTTTACCCAGTCCGACCCCCGTTACAAAGACGAAATAAAGGACTGCAATATCCTGCTTTTCCAGTGTACGAGCTTTACTTCTGACGACGAGCAGGACGAAGTTATGTGGGGCGATCTCGGTGTGGCAAACTTTTTCATTCCGGAAGAAAACCTTAAAAAGCTGGATTTTTCAAAAGTTATTTACAACTGGGACTGCGGATAAATAACTTTCTTTTGGGTCTTATCATTGATATACAAAGCTGAGGAATAATTGAAAAGCGCGTCTTTGCGGTGTGTTTTTTCAGCTTGCAGTGTAAAATCTGCTGGGCATTTCAAATATCGAATGATCTTTGAAAGGAATAAATTGAGGGGAGTATTGGATCTTATGGTCAAAAAAAGATTGACAAGAGATTTATGGGGATTTCAATACTTTCCTTATTATCAAATGCGTATTGATCACGATAAATTTCATGGCTGGGCAGTTCTGAACGAATTGACAGACGGAGATCATCAGTATTGGAATTTTGAAAAGGCAGGAAAGGCTCCGGTAGCAGGAAAAGGAATGTGTTGGCTCACCCTGATCCCAGACGGAAAAAAGCATTCTGTTACTGCAATGTTTACGGAAAACGGAGAAATATCCGCATGGTATATTGATGTGATCTATTCATTATTGACAGATGAGGACGGCGTTCTGGCTTTTATGGATCAATACCTTGATGTTCTTTTTACAACAAAAGGTGATGTATTGATAGATGACAGGGAAGAATTAGACGCAGCATACCGTTCCGGAGAATTTACTGAAGATGAATATAAAGCCGCGTTGAAAGAAGGCAATTTGATAATTGACGAATGGGGTAAAGATATTCATAGATCCGAACTGATATGCAAAGAGATGTTAAAATATGTCAGGGAACAGGCACATGATCACCCGCTGACTGTATTTCTTGATATTGACGGCGTATTGAATGTTTTTCAGCCCGATAAGGAAGTACAAGCCATATTGCCGGTTGCAGGAAATAATATTTGTGATCTGATACATAGAATGAAAGCAAATTTAGTGATTATATCCGATCATCGGTCAGGCGGAGCAGCCTATGATATAGTATCGGATTTTTTCAAGCAAAACCGGATAGATCTTGACATCACTCCATGTGGAAATGAATATCGCAGCAGAACAGAAGAAATAAACGCTTACCTGCATATGCACCCGAATATTGAAAGGTATGTTATTTTAGACGATTGTTTTCAGGATAACTATACCGGCGATAAAAAATTGCAGGAACATCTTGTCTTTGTTGATGCTTTAAAGGGTTTACAAAAACAAGATATTATAAAGGCCTGTGAGATCCTGAACCGCCAAATCAACTGAAAGCTGTGATAATGCTAAGGAGAGAAAACGATGTGCACAATATGTGACAGAATACAGATGGTAAGATCCGGAACGAACCCGTATTTTGTCAAAGAACTTGATACCGGTTATGTTGTTATCGGCGATAACCAACACTTCAAAGGCTATACGTTGTTCTTGCTGAAAGATCATGTTACTGAACTTTTTGAATTGCAAGATGATATAAGGACAAAGTTCCTTGCTGAAATGAACAGTTGTTGCAGAAGCAGCCGCAAAAGCATTTGGCGCGGAAAAGATGAATTATGAATGTTTGGGTAAATGGTGACGCGCATCTGCACTGGCATCTTTTCCCCAGAGTAAGCGGCGACCTTGACGGTTATGGGAACAACGGAAGAGAACCGGTCTGGTGGTATCCGCGGGAAAAAATGTATTCGGATGATAACAGACCGAATGACGAAGAACTTGAGATAATGAAACAAACCTTGTGCAAAGAGCTCGAAACGTTGCTGAGCGTATCAAAATCACAAAAACATAGATATGCTCTTGTGAGATCTGATACAAATCATTTATCCTATGAATAGGAGTTTCTGAGGAAGGAGAACCATGATAAAAGAAATTGAGAAAAAAGATATTCCTGAATGTGTACAGGTCATCAGAAACAGTTTTATAACAGTCGCAAATGAATTTGGATTTTCTGCGGATAATGCGCCGCGATTTACGGCTTTTGCTATAAGTACCGACAGGCTGGATCATCAATTAGAAATTGAACGCAGGCTCATGATCGCATATTGCCTTGACAGCGGAAAAATAATAGGGTACTATTCTTTGCTTTGGCAGGACGATCATCAATGTGAGCTCAATAATTTATGCGTTCTTCCGGAGTATCGCCATGAGGGCATTGGCGCGGCTTTGCTGCAGGATGCTTTTTACAGAGCCCGAAAAGAAGGATGTAAGAAAATCAACATCGGTATCGTAGAAGAAAATCAGGTCTTGCGAAAATGGTATGAAAATCAGGGCTTTCTCCATATTGGCACGAAGAAGTTTGATTTTTTCCCTTTCACCTGCGGGTATATGGAAAAGAGCTTGTGAGCGTCATTTTTTGCTTGTATCAGAATCAACAGGAAAACAGATATCATCTTGCAGAGATTGAAAAAAAGCAGGAATAATGTAAAAGCGTGCCTTTGGGGTATAAGTCGTCCAGTGCCGGAACCGGCGCGTTTGAACACATGGAGAGTACAATGAAAACGCTCATATTTAATGGGTCACCAAGAGCAAATGGAGACACCGCGTTACTTGTTGAAAAACTGGTAAATGCACTGAATGGTGAAAATCATATTGTAAACGCGTATAGATGTAATATCTCGCCGTGCATGGATTGCAGATTTTGCCGGGAAAATGACGGCTGCGCGATTCATGATGAAATGCAGGAGTTATATTCGTATATCCGGATATGCGACAATATCGTAATAGCCTCCCCAATCTATTTTTCAGAATTAACAGGTCGATTGTTAGATGTAGGGAGCAGATTACAGAGATATTTTTGCGCCCGTTTCTTCAGAAATGAGACCCCTATTCCAAAATCAAAAAAGGGAGCCGTTATACTTGTGGGCGGCGGAGACGGACATATAGAAAAGCCATATGAAACAGCCTGTACATTGCTGCATCATATGAACTGTTATAATATTCATGATGTTGTGTACAGCCACAATACGAATGAAATGTCCGCCGTTCAAGACGAAAAAGTCCTTTGTGGAATAAACAGCATCGTGCAGTTTTTTAACAGTTAATAGTCATCGATCATGGAAACGCGAATCGTATCAGACTCAGCAGGAACATTGATATGATCCTGCAGAGTTTGATACAACGCAAAAAATTATCAAAAATAATATTTGAGGAATAATGTATGTCAACAAGTAAGGAATATTTAGAATTTATTTTAGGGCAATTATCCGAATTGGATGAAATTACATATCGGGCTATGATGGGAGAATTTATCATCTATTACCGCGGCAAGATCGTAGGCGGTATCTATGATGACAGGCTGCTTGTAAAACCAATTAAAGCAGCGATCAGCTATATGCCGACAGCAACCTATGAATTACCCTATGAGGGAGCAAAAGAGATGTTGTTGGTAGATGAAGTTGACAGCAAAGAGTTTTTGACAGGTTTATTTAACGCCATGTATGACGAGCTGCCCGAACCAAAGCCCAAGAAGAAAAAGACAAATAAAAACTCATCGGAAAGATAGAAAGGATCACTATGAAAACATTATATCTTGACTGCAATATGGGAGCGGCGGGGGATATGCTTACTGCCGCTCTTATTGAACTTGTTCCCGAGCCGGATAAGTTTGCCCGGAAACTTAATTCCCTCGGGATACCGAACGTTAAATTTGAAAAGCATACCGCCGTTAAATGCGGCATAACCGGCACTGGCATGACCGTCACCGTCGGCGGCGTTGAAGAGTCGGAACATATGCATGAACATCATCATGAACACGAGCATGAGCAAGAACATCACCATGAACATCACCACCATTCCGGTATGCACGATATCGAACATATCGTTTCACATCTTAACGTTTCCGGGAAGGTGAAAAACAATATCCTTGCGGTGTACGGTCTTATTGCCGAGGCGGAAAGCGTTGCTCACGGCGTTCCGGTGACGGAGATACATTTTCACGAGGTGGGAACTATGGACGCTGTCGCCGATATTACCGCCGTTTGTATGCTTATGGAGGAAATTTCCCCCGACGAAGTCATTGTCTCTCCCGTCCGCACAGGCTTCGGGCAGATACAGTGCGCACATGGGATACTTCCCGTTCCTGCGCCAGCAACAGCTCATATCCTGCAAAATATCCCCGTTTACAGCGGAAATATAGAGGGGGAAATGTGCACCCCCACAGGCGCGGCTCTGCTGAAGCATTTTGTGACCCGTTTCGGGGAAATGCCGGTCATGACCGTTCAAAAAACAGGCTACGGCATGGGAAAACGTGATTTCCCCGCCGCAAACTGCGTCCGCGCAATGCTTGGCGAAGCTGCCGGCAGTACTGACGCTATGTACGAGCTTTCCTGCAACGTTGACGATATGACCGCCGAGGAAATTTCCTTTGCAATGGATATGCTTTTCGAGGGCGGCGCTGCGGAAGTTTACACTATTCCCATAGGAATGAAGCGTTCCCGCCCCGGCACGCTTTTACGAGTTATATGCAATTCCGAAAGCAAGGAAAAACTCGTGCGGCTGATATTTGCCCATACGTCTACTATCGGAATACGCGAGACCGAAACAAAGCGCTATGTTCTTGACCGCAGAACGGAGGTTGTCAAAACGCCTTTCGGAGATGTGCGGAAGAAAATTTCCTGCGGCTACGGCGTTAAAAAAGAAAAATCCGAGTATGCCGACCTTGCGGATATCGCCAGAAAGCAGGGCAAAAGCATTGCCGAAGTGAAAAAGATGATCGAGGAAAGCGAAAATGGCTGACATTTACGAAAAGAAGCACCGTCTTGAAAATTATCTGCGGGAGCTTGGCAGCATTGCCGTTGCATATTCCGCAGGAGTGGATTCAACTTTTCTTTTAAAGACCGCACATGATGTTCTGGGCGAAAAAGCTATTGCAGTAACGGTGCGTTCCTGTCTTGTGCCGGAAAGAGAATTTGCAGAAGCGGAAAATTTCTGCAAAGATCTCGGCGTAAAGCATATCATTGCCGAAGCTGATCCCTTTTCCATAGACGGCTTTGCAAAAAATCCTCCGGACCGCTGTTACATCTGCAAAAAAGCCTTGTTCGGGCAGATGCTGGAAATTGTCAAAAATCAGGGAATATCCTTTATTGCCGAGGGTTCAAACGCCGACGATATGAACGACTACCGCCCCGGAATGAAAGCGGTAAAGGAACTGGGCATAAAAAGTCCGCTTCTGGAAGCGGGGCTTTCAAAAGCGGAGATACGAAAACTTTCCGAAGAAGCAGGACTTCCTACATGGAACAAACCCTCTTTTGCCTGCCTTGCGTCAAGATTTGTTTACGGAGAGGAGATCTCCGGCGAAAAACTTTCGGCTGTAGAAAAAGCGGAAGAGCTTTTGCGGGAACTCGGATTTCCACAGTACCGTGTAAGAGTTCACGGGAAAATCGCGCGGATAGAAATTTCTCCCCATGAGTTCGGAAAAATAATTCTTCCCGAAAATGCGGAAAAAATTTCCTCGTATCTGCATAAACTGGGATTTCTGTACGTTTCCCTTGACCTTGACGGCTACAGGACCGGAAGCATGAACAATTTCAGAAACTGAAAAACGGCACGGAAATATTTTCCGCGCCGTTTATTATTTTTTAGCTATGTAATTTATTACTGTCTGTCGTTAAAAATATCCATAAGAACGGAATAATCGTCAATAGCCGAACGTCCGGTATTTTCGGTTTCGCCTGTTCCCGCAGCGGTGCCGGAAGCAGTCTCGTCAACATTGGTGACTGTTCCTGCGCCAAGATTTTTAAATCCGGAAGCAATAACGGTAAGATTGATCTCGTCCTGAAGATCAGGATCGAAACTTGCACCGAATATAAGCTCTACCTCAGGATCGGCAGCCTCTGTGATAAGTTTTGTAGCCGTATCAATATCGGTAGAAAGAGCGTCCTCGGACATAACGATATTAACCAGCAGTCGTGTTGCACCGCTGATAGATGTTTCAAGCAGCGGGCTTGTGATGACCGCGTTTGCAGCTTCCACAGCCTTATCCTTTCCGGAGCCGTGACCTATAGCCATATGAGCATATCCGGCATTCTTCATAGTCGTTTCAACGTCGGCAAAGTCAAGGTTGATAAATCCGTCAACAGTGATAAGCTCTGCAATGGACTTAACGCCTGTTTTAAGGATATTATCCGCAAGAGCAAAGCTCTCCTTCATGGTGAGCTGCTTTTCGCTTGTGCTGATAAGGCGTTCATTCGGAATGACTACCAGTGAATCAACGTGCTTCATCAGCTCGACTATTCCGCGTTCAGCCTGAGCCATTTTTGCTTTCTGCTCAAAATTGAAAGGCTTTGTAACTACCGCAACTGTGAGTATATCCATTTCCTTTGCTATTTCTGCAACAACGGGAGCAGCGCCCGTACCTGTTCCGCCGCCCATACCGGCAGCAATGAACACCATGGTAGCGCCCTTGAGAGCGGCAGCTATCTCGTCACGGTTTTCCTGTGCGGAACGTTCGCCTATTTCCGGCTTGTTTCCTGCGCCGCGTCCTCTGGTCAGCTTTTCGCCTATCTGCACCTTAGTGGAAGCCTTTGAAGAACGGAGAGCCGCTGCATCGGTATTTACGGCTACAAATTCAACATCGAAGATACCCTCGGTAGCCATACAGTTAAGAGCGTTTCCGCCGCCGCCGCCAACACCTACGACCTTTATATTTATGTCGGAATAGATCTCTTCATTATCAACAGAAAAACCCATTTGAAACGTCCTCCTAATATATTTTATATAAACAAGCTCATTGCATACATATACAAGTTTATTGTATCATACTTTAAATTTTTTTTCAAGTAGTTTTATAAAAAAAATAAACTTTTAGAAAGAATTACTAAAAAATTCTACTCAAAATTCAGCTTTGTTGTTTCAGAATTTTCCTCCTGAGACGTATCAGCCCCGGTATCGGTGCCGGAAGTCTGCTCTGTTTCCGACAATTCCTTGTTAAATTCAAAGGTCTTGTCTATCTGTTCAAGATCCGACTTGCTCAGGAGCTGTGCGCCGTTCTGGAGCATTCTCAATCGTCCCTCGGTGTCGGGCGATATCCTTGTTGTAAGTATCTCATTGGCAAAGCGGTATTTATAGTCTATATCCGAAATAACACCAAGCTCAATTTCTATCCTGTTATCGTAAATACAGCTGATATTGAGCCTGTCGGTAACGTCATAACTGGTTATTTTTGAGCCGAAAGACGAATCCGCCCGTTCCATAAGCTCATATATGACTTCAGTTTTATCCTCATCGGCTGAAGCGAACGTCATTCCCTCGGAAAGATTTTCGGCAGGCTCTGTGCCGTAGAATACCGGGATATCTTCCGCCGGTGAGCTTACCGAAGCAAGTATTTTCCCGCTTTTGCTTATTATGCGGTAGCCGTCGCCGTTATTGTCAAAGCATGCTGTTTCCTCACACGGCGTAACGCATATCTCCAACGATGACGGGAAACGCCTTGTGATCTCTGCCGTTTCGATATAAATAAGCTGTTCGGTGATCTGCTCCTCTGCCTTGCCCATATTGCGGCGTATCATATTGTCTCCGCCGGCAATTCCGCTGGCTTCGGCTATTTCCTCGGCTGTATATATGGACGAACCCGTTACGATTATCGTTTCAACGTTGAAAAATACCGTGACCGAAAGTATCACGAATACCACCATAACGATGAAAATTACCGTTCCGTAATATACCGACATATTCCGATGTCTGACACGTTTTATTTTTTTGCCGGTATCATCGCGTTTTACAACGTCCTGCATAATTTTTTCTCCTATACTCGTATGATATCCGCACCGGCGGAGGAAAGGATCGTTTCTATCTCCTCGTAGCCCCGGTCGATGTAATGGATATTTGAGATCTCGCTTGTGCCTTCCGCCGAAAGCGCCGCCGAAACAAGTCCGGCTCCGCCTCTCAGGTCGGAAGCGCATATTTTTGCTCCGTAAAGCCGGTCAACGCCTTTAACAACAGCGGTTTTCCCCTCAACAAGGATATCCGCGCCCATTCTGCAAAGCTCGCCCGTATGCTTGAAGCGATTTTCAAAGATATTTTCCACAAATACGGACGTTCCCTTTGCCCTGCACAAAACAGCCATGACCACAGCCTGTGCGTCTGTGGGAAAGCCCGGATAGACCATAGTCCGCACCGGTGACACGGCTTTCAGCGGACGCCCTGCGCTGAAATATATCTTATCTGCCGACGAATGGACTATACAGCCCATTTGCTCAAATATGGAAAGTATGCTCTCCATATCTGACGGGCGGCAATCGGAGACTACTATATCTCCTCCGGCTGACGCTGCGCAGGAAAGATATGTAGCACAGACTATCCTGTCCGGCATTATGCTGTATTCACAGCCGTGGAGCTTTTTAACTCCTTTTATGACTATCCTGCCGCAGCCTGCGCCGCTTATTTTTGCTCCGCAGGAAGTCAGCAGCTCCGCAAGATCGGCTATCTCCGGTTCTCTTGCGGCATTCTGTATGACCGTTGTTCCCTCCGCAAGCACTGCGGCAAGCATTATATTCTCGGTAGTTCCCACCGATGGAAATGAAAGCGTAATATTTGCGCCTTTAAGACCGTTTTCGGCGGTACAGTCAAGAACGCCGTATTCTTCTTTTATGGTAACGCCCATTCTGCGGAGCGCGGCAAGGTGCATATCTATCGGCCTCGGACCAAGATCACAGCCACCCGGAAGAGTTATCCTGCATTTTCCCGTTCTTCCGAGGACGGCTCCGAGAAAGAACACCGAAGAGCGCATTTCTCTCATCAGTTCATCCGAAATGCTTGTTTCAGTAACGTTCTCCGCCCTGAGGACTGCCGTGTTCTTTTCCGCAAAGCCTGCCTTGCACCCAAGATATGTAAGTATCCTCATCGCAGCATAAACGTCAGATATCCTCGGACAATTGTGAAGTATTATCTCTTCGCCGCAAAGCACTGACGCCGCCATTATGGGCAAAGCGGCATTCTTTGCCCCTTGTATGCGGATCTCTCCGCTCAGCTTTTTCCCTCCGTTTATAATCAACTTCTGCATATATGCAGCTCCCTTACGTTTTTATTTCATGTTATGCGCAAGGGCAGATTTTGTGCAGGCTGAGCCTGCCTGCATATATTTTCTTATTATTTCGGCGGGAAATTTTTTGAAGCAGACTTCCTTTTCTTTTAATAAAAATTTTTAGTAAGTAGGGCTGAGCCTGCCTGCATACATTTTCTTATTATTTCGGCGGGAAATTTTTTGAAGCAGACTTCCTTTTCTTTTAATAAGGATTTTTAGTAAGTAGGGCTGAGCCTGCCTGCATATATTTTTAGGAGAGTTCTGTGTTTTTTCAGCTTTGGCTATGTCACAACAAGGAGTTGATTTTTAGCATTTTTTATATTCACAGATAAATGATAATTTGCGGGGAAGCACAAAATTTATTGATCTATGTTGCCAAACAGCTCACTGGGCTGTTTGGCAAGGCTTAAACTATAGTAATTCGTTAGTGCCAAGGGGCGCCCTCAGCCAAACGCAGTTTGGTTTTCGCAGAGGCAGCCCCCTCTTGAAGCCACTAAA
The DNA here is from genome assembly GCA_947627905.1 of uncultured Clostridia bacterium. Classification (GTDB taxonomy): domain Bacteria; phylum Bacillota; class Clostridia; order Oscillospirales; family Ruminococcaceae; genus RGIG8773. The sequence continues at coordinate 11,530 of CANQXX010000029.1, read as the reverse complement.
GCGGCTTAGACGACGCTTGCGTCGTTTTATTCACACCCTTGCGGAGCTCTTTTTAAGGGAAATTCCGCGCTCTGCGGAGCGCGGCAAGGGGCTCTGCCCCTTGACCCCGCGAGCTGGGCTCAGCTTGACCAGCTATAATTTTCTTTTATTTAGAGCGCTAAATTACCATTTATCGGTACGTTGAAAAAATTATAAATGAAAACCAGCCTTTTGTTGTGACACAACCTCAGCTTTTATCCGTTTCGTCAGGAACTAACCGTTTTATAACGGAATATATCCTGTCGGGAGTATCCTTTACATAGGTCTCCGCCGCTCTTCTGGCAAGAACATCTAACTTCTCCGGATCATGGATAAGCTCCGTTACCTTTTCAAGAAAAAGCTCATCGGTAATATCCTTTTCTTCTATAACCACGGCTGCTCCGGCTCTTCCGAGAACCATTGCATTATGATACTGATGATTTGCCGTAACGTTCGGCGAGGGTATCAGCACCGACGCTCTGCCCATAGCCTGAAGCTCGGATATGGTGGAAGCGCCGCTGCGGCATATTATCAGATCGGCGGCAGCCGAGCAGACGTCCATATTATTGATATATTCCCTGACGATCATATTAGGATTTGAAGCATGATCTATGCCAAGTTTATCAAGCTCCGGCAGAAAGGTATCATGTCCCATTTTTCCGAAGCCGTGGATATGATTTATAGGAAATCCGTTTTCTTTTTCCCATTTCATAAGAACAGCCGCGCAGTGATTTATCTCACCTGCTCCAAGGCTTCCGCCGAAGCTGAAAACGCATATCTTATCGTCCAGACCGAGCTTGCGTTTTGCCTCTCTGCGGCTCATTCTTTCGGAAGCAAACCCGTTCCTTACCGGAAGTCCGGTAACGGTATACTTGACGCACGCGTCAAGGTGCTGAGCAGCCTCTTCGACCGTGAGCATCACCTCGTCCACCTTTTTTGCAAGCAGACGGTTCGTAATCCCCGGAAAAGCATTCTGCTCATGTATAGCGGTAGGTATGCCCATTTGTACGGCCTTTGAAAGTATCGGATAGCTTACATATCCGCCTGTCCCGATAACTATATCGGGCTTAAAATCGTCTATTATCTTTTTTGAACGTATCCCGGACATTGAAAGATATGCCGCCGCTCTTGCGTTCCTCGCGATATTCTTTGGGGTTATCTTTCTTTGGAAGCCGCTTATCTTTATCGGCGCGAAATCATACCCGGCGTCCGGGATAAGCCTTGCTTCCATTCCGTTGGGCGTTCCCGCAAAAAGGAACTCCGCGTCAGGGATATGTTTTTTTATTATTGAGGCTATTGCAAGAGCGGGATTTATATGTCCTCCCGTTCCGCCGCCGGCAAGCAGGACTTTCATATTTATTTTCCTTTCAGGATACGTTATTTTAAGTTTCGATTATCGACTGCCGTGAAACGTTCAGTATTATGCCCATCTGCACAAGCTGCATTATAAGAGCCGTTCCGCCGTAGCTGAAAAACGGCAGCGAAACTCCCGTATTAGGTATAGTGTTTGTAACAACGGCAATATTCAGCAGCGCCTGAAGTCCTATCTGCACGGTAAGTCCGACAACTAACATCATTCCGAACTTATCGGGTGCTTTTGAAGCAATGTAAAATCCTCTCATAATAAACACCAGAAAAAGGATTATTACCATAAGCGCTCCGACAAATCCAAGCTCCTCGCATACTACCGCAAAAACAAAGTCGTTCTTTGCTTCGGGAAGATACAGGAATTTCTGCCTTGAATTTCCCAGTCCCAGTCCGAACAGTCCTCCGGAGCCTATCGCTATCAGACTGTTCCTTGTCTGCCATGTATCGTTGGCAGCCTCTTCATTGAAAGGATCCGTCCACGAAATGAAACGTTTTTCAAAATAGCTGAAATCCTTTACCTCTATCAGTATAAATACCGCTATTCCCAGAACTGCGGCACCAAGCAGAGCCAGTATCAGCAGATGTCTGAATTTTGTTCCTCCCACGAACATCATTATTATGCCGATAGCGCATATTATGATAGTTCCCGAAAGGTGCGGCTGTACCATCATAAGCGCAACTACCACGCCAAGGCACAGCAGGAACGGCACTACTCCGTATCTGAACTGTTTCATCTTAGTATAATTTACCGAAATAAGATATGCAAAAAGCAGTATGATCGCCAGCTTCATAAGCTCAGACGGCTGGAATGAAGGCACACCGGGGAATTTTATCCAGCGGTACGAACCTTTGTGCGGGTCTTTGAACGGTCCGACCCTGCACAGTACAAGCAGGATCATGCACATTACATAAAATCCATAAGCAATTATCGGCTTTCTCAGGATATGATAATCAACGCACGCCACCACAAACATAAGCACCAGACCGATAACAGCCATTCCGAGCTGTGAACGCACATAGTCAGTTCCCGTTCCGCCCTCGGCTATCGCCCACGCATAGCCTGCCGAAAACATCATGATTATCCCCATTACCAGAAGTATCATGACTATCAGAAAAAACGGAAAATCCATCGGACCGACAGCATATTTTTCCTTATATCCCTTTGAAGCGCTGCTGCTCGCAGTTATCTGTTTTCTTTTTCTGTCGTCGGGGACAGCTCTTGCTGCGTTCTGCATACAGATCCGCCTTTCTTTAAAATTCTTTGGCTTGATATCACCTGAATATATTATATATCAGATTTGCAGCTACTCCTGCTATAAGCGCTGCGGAAGAAAACATTATCACTATCTTGTATTCGGAAAATCCGCAAAGCTCAAAATGATGATGTATAGGAGACATCTTGAACAGCCGTTTTCCTTTGGTGATCTTGAAATAAGTCACCTGAACAACTACCGAAAGTGCGTCCAGAACATAAACTATCGCTACGAGCGCCAGCAGCAGATGCTCATGAAGCGCAAAACCTATGGCGCATATCGAACCGCCAAGGAACATTGATCCTGTATCTCCCATAAATACCTTTGCCGGGTGAAGATTCCATATCAGAAATCCCAGACAGCCTCCTGCTATCGCCATTGAGTAAATGGAATATTCCCATTCTCCCATAGCCGCGCAGAGCATTACGAACGAAAGACCCGATATCACCGTTACCGAGCCGCACAGTCCGTCTATGCCGTCGGTGAGATTTACCGCATTGGTCAGGAAGATAAGATACAGCACCATTATAGGGTAATAGAAAAACCCGAAGTCAACATTGCCGCAAAACGGAAATGTTATCTCCGTTGAATGATCTCCCAGAAGATAAAGAACATAAAGGAACGCACAGCTGAAAATAAACTGCATTATCATTTTCTGCTTTGCTTTAAGTCCGAGATTTTGTTTCTTGACCGCCTTGATATAATCGTCGATAAACCCTATACCCGCATTCAGCAGCGCAAAGCCGTATCCTGCCAGAAGCCTGTACAATCCGGAATTGTCCGGCACTGCTGCCATATCCGCATGGCGGAAACGGTACAAAGCGTATCCTGCCGCAATTGCGGCAGCCGAACCGATAATGAACATAAAGCCTCCCATTATGGGAGTTCCCTGCTTGCTTTTGTGCCATGCAGGACCTTTTTCATATATAGTCTGACCGAAATGTATCTTTTTAAGCAGCGGTATAAGGAATATTCCCGTTGCCGCAGATACCCCGAATGATATCAGCGCAACGGCGGTATTTACCCAGAACGGCATAAATTATCTCCCTTTGAAATTTATTTGTTATCGTCTTTATACAGACCGGAAATTATTTCTTCCATGTGTATGCCCCTGCTTGCCTTGAAAAGCACCACATCGTCAGGCATCAGCTTTTGCTTTAAAGCCTTTATGACCATATCCTTATCGTCGGAGCAGCCTGCGTGCAGACCCAGCTCATCGGCACGCCCTGCAATATATCTTGCCAGTTTTCCATAGCATACAAGTATATCTACGCCCTTGGAAACAAGATATTCACCTATTTCCTCATGAAGTTCCGGACTTTTTTCCCCAAGTTCCAGCATATCTCCGAGGACCGCTACCCGTCTGCCTGAGCCTTTGGGCTCAACGTCGCACAAAGCGTCTATCGCCGCTTTCATGGATGACGGAGAAGCATTATAGCAATCAGAGATGACCACCTGTCCGCCCATTTTCTGAACGTGCTGGCGCAGCTTATCAGGCTGATATCTCATAAGCGCCTCGGCAGCTGCTTCCGGATCGCAGCCCATGCTTACAGCCACACTTACGGCGGCAAGAGCGTTATATACATTATGCCTTCCTATGCAGAAAAGCGTGATATTACATATCCGATCGCCGCCATGCTCAACGCCGAAAGATATTTTCCCGTCGCTGAGCGATATATCCGCCGCCCGGAAATCAACATTTTTATTTTCTATGCCGTATGTTATAACAGGACGTGTTCCGGAATAACGCTCTTTTAGCGGAGCAAGCAAAGCGTCGTCCCCGTTTATGAACAGCGGAGCATCGCTGTCCGCGCCTTCAAGTATTTCAAGCTTGGCTTTAAGTATGCCCTCCTGCGAACCGAGCTTTTCCATATGAGCCGAGCCGATATTCGTTATAAGGCACGCAGTAGGACGTGTCGTTTTTGAAAGCCTTTCTATCTCGCCGAAATCGGACATTCCCATTTCGATAACTGCCGCTTCGCAGCTCCTGTTCATTCCGAAAAGAGTGAACGGCAGACCTATTTCATTGTTGTGATTATGTTCTGTTTTATATACTCTGTATTTTCCGGAAAGTGCAAGAGCGGTCATTTCCTTGGTCGTAGTCTTTCCTACGCTGCCGGTCAGACCCACTACCACAGGACTGAATTTTCTTCTGAAATAAGCAGCAAGATCAAGCAAAGCCCTGCGCGTATCTCCGACAACAATGCCGGGAACGCCCTCCTCCGTTCTGTCGGTCACGGCAAATGCAGCGCCTTGTTCTACAGCAGCTGCCGCAAAATCGCTGCCGTCGAATTTTTCGCCCTTTATGGCAAAGAAAACGCCGTCCTTTATTATCTTCCTCGAATCGGAGAAAATGCTCGTCATAGCGACCATTCGTCCGGTATCGTCTATGCAGTTCGGCTTGCCGCCAACGGCTTTAATTATCTCATCTACCGTAACATATTCGCGGATATTGGGATCAAATGCGATCTCATCATATTTATCAAGTATTTCCGCAACTATCTCCCGTTCGTCAAAGTGTATATGCACTCCTCCGGCAAGTATCTGATAATCCTCATGACCCTTGCCCGCAAGGACGATTATATCGTCTTTTTTTGCAATAGCAATTGCTTTTTTTATGGCTTCTTTACGGTCGGTCACACGGATATACGGCTTTGTGAAAGAAAATCCGCTCATTATCTCATCAATTATCATATCGGGATCTTCGTTTCTTGGATTATCGGAAGTTATTACCAGTATATCTGCATACTTTTCCGCAGCCTTTGCCATAAGCGGACGCTTGGCTTTATCCCTGTCTCCTCCGCAGCCGAAAAGACATATCAGACGTCCCTCACAGTTTTCTTTGATGTTGGGGAGCATATTTTCCAGCGCGTCAGGAGAATGGGCATAATCGCATATGACCATAAAATCCCTGCCGGTGGGAATGAACTCGCATCTTCCCTTTACGCCCCTGAACGAGCCTATGGACGAAATAATATGATCCATTCCAAGATTTAATATAACTCCTGCCGCAGCAGCTTCAAGAGCATTTGAAACATTGTAAGAGCCTATCATATTCAGGCTGAAGTCATAGCTGCTTTCTCCTGCCGCAACGCGGAATTTTGTTGCGCCGTCAGAAAATTTTGCCGGATATGCGGTAAGATCGGCAGCCTTGCCCTTTACCGAACAGGATACACGTTTTACTTCCGTATTTTCAAGCTCATTGTAGAGCCTCATTCCGTATTCGTCGTCGATATTTATTACGGCAGTTTCACAGTGCTCCGTAAAAAGCAGCTTTTTTGCCTGATAATAATTTTCCATTGTTGCATGGTAATCCAGATGATCCTGCGTAAGATTTGTAAATATTGCCGTTCTGAACACAGCAGGACCTATGCGGTTCTGTGCCAGTGCAAAGGAAGATACCTCCATTACAACACAATCGCAGCCGCTCTTAGCCATTTCATAGAACAGCTTGTAAAGCTCGTACACACGGGGCGTAGTAGGCGTAGAACCGTCCGTTTCGGCAGGAACTCCGTTTATCAACGCTCCTGTAGTTCCAATAAAGCCTACCCTGTGTCCCTTTCCTGCAAGCATATCTTTAAGCATTGTTGCAAGAGTAGTTTTGCCGTTCGTACCGGTAACGCCTATCAGCTTCATGCGGCGTTCCGGGTGGTTGAACCATATTGCGCAGAGATGTCCGTAAAAAACTCTTGTGTCGCTTACTATTATCTGTCTTTCACAGCCGATATCATGATCGGCAACAATGCAGAGCGCGCCTTTTTTCAGCATATCCTCCGCCGCATCGTGTCCGTCAAAACTTGCGCCTTTTATGCAGACGAATATATATCCCTCTTTGACATCGCCGGTATTATCTGTAACTCCGGAAACGCAAACTCCGGTATCTGATATATTTGAATTTATCGGCATTGCCTTTTCGGCTTCTTCAAGAAGCTCGTCAAGTCTCATTGAATGATCAACCCTTTCGGAAAATTAAAGCGCCGCTGATCGGAAGCACGGTCATTGTCCGTAGACCGTACCGCAGGTATCCTGACCGGTTTCTTATCAGCCTTGATCCTTTACAACAAAAGTAACTTCTATGATCGTTCCTACAGGTACGATATTTCCCTCGGCGTAGTTCTGGCTGTATGCCACAGCGCCTGTGTGGTTCGCCGCACCGTCGCCGACTTTGAAGTTAAGATCCGCATTGGTGAGTATGGCGTTTACATCGGAAACGCCGTAGCCTATGATATTGGGAACAGTAGTGTATTCAGTTTCATAATCTTCTTCCGAATAAAGTATTACCTTTCCGTTTCTCGGGATAGAGCTTCCCTTTGCAGGTACCTGAGCCGTCACCTTGCTGCCGTCTCCTATAACGGTCACCTGAAGATCGAGGGATTCAAGGGTCTGTCTGGCAATATCTATGGATTCGCCCTCTACCGACGGCAGCGTTACGCCCAGAGCTTCAAGCTCCTCTTCGGTATATTCGGGATAATATCCCAGATAAGGCAGAGCCTCTTTCAGAACGTTTGTTACCGCAGGAACGGCAACTATACTTCCGTAATACATCAAAGAACCGTTCTGATCCCGTGCGGTAGGTTCGTCCACCATAACAAGAAGTATTATCTCCGGATCGTCAGCCGGAGCAAACGCACAGTATGAAGAAACATAAAGGTTTTCATTTCCTGTTTCGTTTGATTTATCTATTTTCTGGGACGTTCCGGATTTTCCGCCTATGGAATATCCCTTGATATACGCGTTTGAACCGCCCTTTGTGTTTACTACATCTTCAAGGACCTTGCGCATTGTCGCGGAAGTTTCTTCGGAAATTACCTGACGTTTTATAGACGGCTCGGTAGTTTTCACAACGTTTCCGTTGGGATCGACTATCTTGCTCACAACATAAGGCGTTACAAGATATCCTCCGTTTACAACGGCAGCGTAAGCGGTTATCATCTGCAGCGGAGTAATTTTATTCGTCTGACCGAAAGAACTTGACGCCAGCTCTACCGGACCTTTTTCCCTTGTATCAACATAAATGCTCGTAGCTTCTCCGGGAAGATCTATCCCTGTAGGCTCGGTAAGACCATATGCCTTGAAATAATCATAGAATTTATCTTTTCCGAGAAGCAGTCCTATCTGAATGAAAACAGGGTTGCAGGAGTTTGTCATCGCCGTGGTGAAATCCTGCGTTCCATGTGAATAGTTTGACCAGCAGTGTATGAGAGTTCCCGCAACGTCTATGCCCTGATTGCAGGCAAATGTTGATTCCGTAGATATTACCTTTTCTTCCAGAGCCGATGAACCGGTAATTACCTTGAATACCGAGCCGGGATAATACAGCTCGGTTATGGCTTTGTTTTTCCATTGCTGCTCACGGAGGGCGGCATACATTTCCTTGTATTCTTCCTCGTCGGTGATGCCCGCCAGCTTTGCCTCATCGTTGGGATAATATATTGAATTTCTGTCATTGAGGTCAAAGCCCGGCGTACTTGCCATAGCAAGTATGGCTCCGGTATCGACTTCCATCATTATTGCGCAGGCACGATTTTGTACATCATGCGCTTCTACCTGCTGTTCAAGATATTTTTCCACATAATACTGTAGATTCATATCCAGCGTCAGATAAAGCGAATTTCCGTCCTGAGCCTCATATATCTTGTCGTTTTTATAAGGCATTTCATTTCCCTGAGCGTCAGTAGCGGAAATTATCTTTCCGTCCACGCCCTTGAGGTAATCATTATAGTACGATTCCAGACCGTAAACTCCGTCGCCGTCATAGTTTGTAAAACCTATTACCGCAGCGGCAAGCTCGGCTTGGGGATAATATCTTTTCGTATCAAGATCCGTAGTGATAAGATCGCCCAGATCTTCTTCCTTAGCGCGGGAAATTATCTTGTCCGCTACCGGCTTTTCAATGGACTTTGCAACGCACGCCCACTGACTGTTCTCGGCATTTTCGGTAAGCTTTTTTACTGCGTCGTCATAGGAAACTCCGCCAAGCTCTTCGCTGAGTATAGTCGCTGCCGCGTCTATCATTCTTTCCGATTCGGGAACGGCAGTTTGGGTCTGCTCTTCCTCGTCCTTGTTTTTTTCCTCTTTCTGCTGCTGTTCGTATATCCGGTGAGGATTGACGATTATGGAATACACCGTTGCAGACTGAGCAAGTATCTTTCCGTTAGCGTCATAGATACTTCCTCTGTTTGCCTTGACGATAGTGCTTCCGAACTGATTTTCATTTGCAAGGGTCTGATATTTAAGATTATCGGTTATAGATGTCTTGAAAAGATTGACCACTATAAAGCAAGCAAACGCAAACAATACCGGAAAAACAAATATGTTCAGCTTGGCTCTCATCTTCTGGGTAGGCTGGTAAGACAAGGTTCAGACTCCTTTCAAAAAAAAAATAAACATCTCTTATGAAACACAATTCGGGCTGTATTGTACAGCCCTGTTGTAATACTATTTCATCAGCCGCGTATATATTCCAGAAAATCATAGAAAGTATTTTTTATCCGTACAAAAATATTGTCCTCATTTTCGGGAATATCCACAACGCTTCCGTTTGTTATGCTAAGGTATTCTATCTGTGATTTATCCAGCTTCTGCATTCCGAGAATATTTTCGGCGTAATCCTCTATTGAACCGATAGCCGTTTTTTCTTCTATTTCGGACTGCATCCGCACATTTTCGCTCGCAAGCATCTCTACTTCTTTTGTCATATTGGTTATGTCCGTATGAACGGCAGCGTTTTCTACCTTGCAGTATATCACCATACCCATAAGCAGACCTGCCGAAACAGTAAGCGCTATCAGCTTAGGCACCGAGCCGGCGCTTTCAGGACGCGCCCTGCGAAGATTTATCTTCGGCGCTTTGCGCGGCTCTGCGTCCTCATACTTGGAAAGATCATAGGCAAGATTATTTTTACTCATTCCGTATGCCGTTCCTTTCTTTTGTTATTCCTGTTTTTTCTACACTATTTTTTCTATTATCCTTAATTTTGCGCTCCTGCTCCTGATGTTTTCCTCCAGTTCCTTTTCGGAAGGCTCTGTCGGCTTTTTGTTTACTAACCGTCCCTGCGGCGTTTTTCCGCAGACGCACTGAGGAAAATCCGGAGGGCATATGCAGCCCTTGCAGAATGAAGCAAATCTTTGCTTTACTATCCTGTCCTCCAGCGAATGGAACGTTATCACACACAGCCTGCCGCCGGTGTTCAGCAGCTCAAACGCTCTGTCTAATCCCTCGCTGAGATGATCGAACTCGCAGTTCACCGCTATTCTCAATGCCTGAAAGGTTTTCTTGCATGGATTTTTTTCTCTTTTGAACTTTGCCGGAACGGATCGCCCTACTATTTCCGCAAGCTCTCCGGTGGTTTTTATAGGACGGATATCTCTTTGCTTCACTATTTCCGAAGCGATCCGCCTGCTGAATTTTTCCTCTCCGTATTCAAAGAATATGCGGCTGAGCTCTTCTTCGGAAAGTTCATTTACCAGATCGGCAGCCGTGCTGCCCTCCTTTGACATTCTCATATCAAGCGGAGCGTCCAGACGGTAGGAAAAGCCTCTTTCCGCCGTATCCAACTGATAGGACGACACGCCCAGATCGAGCAGTATTCCATCTGCGGAGCTGATATTTTCGGAAGCGGCTATTTCCTTTATATCCGAATAATTCCCGCATATGACCTTTGCGTTATATTTTTCAAGCCTTGCGGAAGCCGCTTTCACCGCGTCCGGATCCCTGTCTATGCCGAGCAGTCTGCCCGATGAGAGCCTTTTTGCTATCTGTTCGGAATGTCCGCCGCCGCCGCAGGTGCCGTCTATATATATGCCGTCGGGCTTTATATCCAGTCCCTGTATAGTTTCTTCAAGAAGCACCGGAATATGGGAAAATCCCGATGAATTTATTTTATCCATATTTACCCTTCAATATCAGAAAGCAAGATCTTCCAATGCTTCGGACAGCATATCTCCCGTTATCTGTCCGCTGTAATCCCTGAACCGTGCGCTGTCCCATATCTCGGCGCGGTTTATCACTCCGAGGACGGTGACATCATGGTCAAGGCGCGCATATTCGCGCAGGTTTTTCGGGACGAGTATACGCCCCTGGCTGTCCGGCTCCACCTCGGTAGCATTTACGATCAGCATTTTTGCTGCTTTGGCTTTTGAACCGGTAAGCGTCTGTAATTTTTCGGTGAATTTTTCCCATTCGTCGTTTGAGTAAACATACAGACAGTTGTCCAGACCGATAGTAACGATAAAGCTGACGCCCAGCTTTTCACGCAGCTTATTTGGAAAAGCCATGCGCCCCTTGGCGTCAATGGTATGTTCAAATGTTCCCATAAGGGTACAGCCGGCCATGCTTTATCACTTCCTTTCGGTTTTTGATATGTTCAGAGCGTGTCAAGCCGTGATCCTGCCGATATCCGGAAATATTTTTCCGGTTTCCGCCGACAAGTTTTCCACACGGTGTGGAAAACGATGTGGAAAATCACCACTTTTCACCTCAAACCCTATTACTTTCACCACTTTAATGATATTATACACCAATCCACTGCAAATTGCAACCTTTGAATAAATTTGCAAATGAAAATATATAAAGAAATTTCAGCAAAATTTTTATGCAATTTGACAATATCTTATTACGGTAAGGAAATATTCACAAAATATATACTTGTGGTTTTAAGGCGGCATTTGTTTAAACAAATCGGAATATAGTGTTGAGAGTTGAGAGTTTAGAGTTTATATAAATGATAATTTGCGGGGAAGCGCAAATTTATTTATCTGTGTTGCCAAACAGCTCACTGGGCTGTTTGGCAAGGCTTAAACTATAATAATCGTCAGTGCCAAGGGGGCGCCCTCTATCGCAGGGCAGCCCCCTCTTGAAGCCACTAAAGCGGCTTAGACGACGCTTGCGTC
>CANQXX010000028.1 GCA_947627905.1 uncultured Clostridia bacterium | reverse complement strand
GTCCACAAGGTCCACAAGGTGAACCCGGTCCGACAGGCGCAACAGGTCCGCAGGGTCCACAGGGTGAACAAGGACCGGCAGGCGCAACAGGTCCGCAAGGTCCACAGGGCGAACAAGGACCGGCAGGTCCAACAGGTCCGCAGGGTCCACAGGGCGAACAAGGACCGACAGGTGCGACAGGTCCGCAAGGTCCACAGGGTGAACAAGGACCGGCGGGCTCAACAGGTCCGCAGGGCCCTCAGGGCGAGCAAGGACCGGCAGGTCCAACAGGTCCACAGGGTGAACCCGGTCCAACAGGTGCTACAGGTCCGCAAGGTCCACAGGGTGAACAAGGACCGGCGGGCGCAACAGGTCCGCAAGGCGAACAAGGACCGGCAGGTCCAACAGGTCCGCAGGGTCCTCAGGGCGAGCAAGGACCGGCAGGCGCAACAGGTCCGCAAGGTCCACAGGGTGAACAAGGACCAACAGGTGCAACAGGTCCGCAAGGTCCTCAGGGTGAACAGGGAGAGACCGGACAGATTCTTAATTTTGCCGATTTTTATGCTCTTATGCCCGGAGATAATGTCGATCCTATCAATGACGGCGAGGACGTAGAGTTCCCACAAAACGGTCCTGCCGCAGGAACTTCCGTGACCAGAGCAGGGAACAGCTCGTTTACACTTTCTGAGCCGGGCGTTTATATGGTAATGTTCCAGGTAAGCGTTACAGGATCGGGTCAGCTCGTTCTTACGCTGAACGGTCAGGAGCTTGGCTATACCGTTGTAGGACGCACCGGAGGCAATTCACAGATAGTAGGCATGGCGCTTGTAAATGTTACAGAAAGCTCTGTTCTTACGGTGAGAAATCCTGCCGGAAATTCTTCTTCTCTTGAGATAAATGACAATGCCGGCGGAAGCCAGCCCGTTTCGGCACATCTTGTAATAACTCAGATAAGCAGCACAAACGCTTAACGAAAAAGCCTCCGCACCAAAGCGGAGGCTTTGTATTATAAATTTTTTTCTGCAATATGCTCAACAAGCCCCGTACAGCCTTCAAGTATATCATCATAAGCCTTTTTGAAATCGCGCGTGTACCACGGATCTTCAACGTCGCCCGGTCTGCCTGCAAATTCAAGCAGCTTGTGTATTTTGTTCTGCGGATCATCGGGAAATATCCGCTTTATATTCCGAAGATTATTTCCGTCCATTACAATGAAAAGATCATATATGTCATAATCAGCCTTTTTAAGCTGAACGGCATATTTCCCGCCGCAGGATATACCGTGCCTGTTAAGCTCGGCTCTGGCAGGAGGATATACGGGATTTCCTATCTCCTCGGTGCTGGTGGCGGAGGAACAGACAAGGATATCTTCACCGGGAAGCCGTTCACGGATCAGTTTTTTCATTATAAATTCCGCCATAGGGGAGCGGCAGATGTTGCCGTGACAGACGAACATTATTTTATTTATCCCGTTCATGGCGTTATGTCAGGCTGGGGATACCAACTGCGGTATCTGTGTCGGCTTCATAGTCGATGCCGTCGGCGTCAAAGCCGAACAGTCTGTTGAAATCTTTGCGGTAGCCGTCAAGGTCGGCACATTCGGATATATTTCCGGAGGAAATGCTGTTCCATATTTCTCCTACTTTTTCCTGAACGTCATCACGCATTTCAAGGTCGTCCAGACGGATAAGACCGTTTTCATCAGTCTTTACCGTACCGCCGTATATCTTTTCCGCAAGCAGACGGTACATCTGCTCGATGCAGCCCTCATGAAGCCCCATATCTTTCATTACTTTATAAAGTATGGAAATATACAGCGGAACTATGGGTATTGCCGCGCTCGACTGGGTAACAAGGGCTTTATTCACCGAAACATAAGCGTTTACGCCGTCGATAGATCTGGTTATCTCTTTTGCGGTAGCTGCAAGGTGATCCTTTGCCCTGCCTATAGAGCCGTCCTTGTATATCGGGTGGGTCATTTCCGGTCCGATATAGGAATATGCAACGGTCACGGCGCCGTCCTCGATAACGTCTGCCGATCTGAGTGCGCCTATCCATTCTTTCCAGTCCTCGCCGCCCATTACCTTTACGGTAGCAAATATTTCCGTTTCCGTGGCAGGTGAAATAGTTGCTTCGGATATTTCGCCGGATCTGACATCTATAGTTTTATTTGTAAATTCCTTGCCGGTGGTTTTAAGAACGGAGCTGTATACCGTTCCGTCTGAAGTAGTCCGTCTTGGGGCTGCAAGGCTGTATATGACCATGTCTACCTTGCCGAGATCCTTTTTGATAAGCTCTATGACCTGTTCTTTTATGCCGGAAGAAAAAGCGTCGCCGTTTACGGTCTTGGCATAAAGACCGTCCGCATGGGCAAATTCTTCAAAAGCAGCGGTGTTGTACCAACCGGCGGAGGCTGTTTTAGTTTCGCTGCCGGGCTTATCAAAAATAACGCCTATAGTTGCCGCGCCGCAGCCGTAAGCGGCGGCTATTCTTGAAGCAAGACCGTAGCCCATTGAAGCGCCTATAACGAGAACTTTTTTGGGACCGTTTATCTTTCCTGCTTTTTTTACATATCCGATCTGCGAGCCTACTATCGCTCTGCATCCGTCGGGGTGAGCGGTCGTGCATATAAATCCGCGGATCTTAGGTTTTACTGTCATTCTGGATACCGTCCTTTCGGATAAATTATTTTGATAGATGTACAATGCTGATTATACCACTTTTTTTATGCAAAATCAAGAGGCAGACGCCAAACAATTGCATATGTGTTGTCATATTCCGGAAAAACGGCTGTGATACGGCTTTTACTTGACAAAGCTTGTTCTGCATTATATAATATATAATGAGGGAAAGTAATTTTATGTTGATAATAAGAATTATGCTGTACGATCTTACGGATCAGGGGGTCTTGATATAATGGAAAATACTAATCTGAAAAAAAGCAAGCTCAAAGAAAAGAATATAGTTGCGACCATAATTGTAATGGCTGTGATAATCACTATTTCGATAGTTACATATATAGTAATAAACAGGATAACCGTCAACCGCAGCCTTGAACGTATGGCTGAATCCGCAAGTACGGCTACTGACGATATCAGCAGCAAACTTGCCCGTGACAGCACAATTCTGAACGCTCTTGCCGAGATAATAGCGTCTCAGGAGAATACAGGCAACAAGGATACCCTGCAAAATATCATGGCTAACTTTGCCCCTATGACTACGGCAAAGAGTATATACCTTCTTCTGCCGGACAATTCGCTTATTTCTTCAAAGGGAAATACTTTGGATATTGACACTGAAGGGAAAATAGATTTTTATGAAGAAATAAAGCTGGGCGAACATATCACCGACCGTACCGTCAGCCTTGATGATGAAAATTCATTTGTTCTGAGGCATTATGTACCTGTAGTAAAGGACGGAAATAATATTGCTCTGCTTTATGCAAAGACAGATCTTGATGATTTTCCGGGCTCGCTCAACCTTAGCAGCCTTTACAACGGCAAAGCGCGTTTCTTTCTCATTGACAGGCACAACGGCGATTACATTATGGATACCCTCCATGCAGGTCAGAAGCTTGGCTCTGTAAAGGATCTTTACGGCAAAAAGTTCAAGGGAGCAACGGATATTGATACTGCGATACAGGAGATTCTTGACGGAAAATCCGGTTATACCCAGATATATTCGGAATCTCAGGGTGAATATCTTTATTTCTATTATTCGCCTATAGACGAGACCCAGTGGCATCAGTTGGGAGAATCAAAAGATCTTAACCGCTGGACGGTAGGCGTTACCGTTCCTGAGCATGAAGCTCTTGCCAGCGCGTTCAAGATAAGAAAGCTATGTATTTTTGTGGCTGTTATCGAAGCAATTGTTTTCCTTGCCTATTTCATATGGGTACTGAGGAACACTACCGTGACCATGGAAAAAGCCTTGCTTGAGGAACGTCTTGTAAAAGCCGAGAATGCCGAGCGTGCAAAGAGTATGTTCCTTTCAAATATGTCCCATGATATCAGGACGCCTATGAACGCTATAATCGGCTATACTACACTTGCGGCGGCAAATGTTGAGGATACGCCTAAGGTAAAGGATTATCTTTCAAAAATACTTTCCTCCGGAAATCATCTGCTCAGCCTTATAAACGATATACTTGATATGAGCCGTATCGAAAGCGGACGTGTGGATATTGAAGAGACGGAATGCAGCCTGCCGGATATACTTCACGATCTTAGGAATATTCTGCTCAACCAGATGCACTCCAAAAAGCTCAACTTTTACATTGACACTATCGACGTAATAGACGAGGATATTTACTGCGATAAGCTGCATCTGAATCAGGTGCTGCTGAACCTGCTGTCCAACGCGGTCAAATTCACGCCGGAGGGCGGCTCGGTATCGCTTATAATAAAGCAGCTTCACGGCGCTCCGGAGGGATATGCTTCATATGAAATAAAGGTAAAGGATACCGGCATAGGAATGGATCCCGAATTTGTCAAGCACGTTTTTGAACCTTTCGAGCGTGAAGCGACCTCCACCGTCAGCGGCATACAGGGTACCGGTCTCGGAATGGCTATTGCAAAAAATATAATAGATATGATGGGCGGTACTATACAGGTAAACAGCGAACAGGGCAAGGGAACGGAATATATCCTTAACCTTGAGTTCAGGCTTCAGTCCGAACGTAAGCAGGTGGAGGTCATCAAGGAGCTTATGGGTACAAGAGCTCTTGTTGTTGACGACGACTATACTATCTGCGACAGTGTTACAAAAATGCTCGTTCAGCTCGGATTGAGAGCGGACTGGACAATGTCCGGCAAGGAGGCTGTGCTCCATGCGAAGCAGGCAAAGGAGCTTGCCGACGATTTTAAAGCGTATATCATAGATCTGTATCTTCCCGACATCGGCGGACTGGAGGTCGTAAGACAGATAAGGAGCGAGGTCGGAGACGATATCCCTATAATAATCCTTACCGCGTATGACTGGACCGTAGTTGAGCATGAAGCACGCGAAGCAGGCGTTACAGCGTTCTGCAACAAGCCGATATTCCTTTCTACTCTCAGGGATACTCTTATATCCGCAGTATGTGAAGATACAGAATGCAGCGATCAGAATATGATACCTGCCGCAGCCGAGGGCTTAAAGGGCAAAAAGCTGCTTCTTGTAGAAGATAACGAGCTCAACCGTGAGATTGCAATGGAAATACTTGCGGAAAGCGGTTTTGCTGTTGACTGTGCGTGCGACGGAACGGAAGCGGTCGAAAAGATGAAAAACGCAAAGAAGGGCGACGTAGATCTTATTCTCATGGACGTACAGATGCCTGTGATGAACGGATATGACGCCACTAAGGCGATAAGAGCCATGGACGATCCGGATATTGCAAATATCCCGATCATAGCCATGACGGCAAACGCATTTGACGAGGATAAAAGGAACGCGCTTGCAAGCGGCATGAACGATCATATTGCCAAGCCGCTTGACATGACAAAGCTGTTTGACGTTCTGCAAAAATATCTTGAGCAATAATAAAAGCGGTAAAAAATAAAAGGACCGGAGCATTTTATAATGTTCCGGTCCTTTGTTTTATTCATCAGCCGGCAGGGTCCACAGATCTATTTCTGCGTCGTTTTCATATGACGCCGGATCTATCGGAGCAAAGCCGTCGTTTATCATTTCAAGCATTATGGGAACTATGTCCGGATCAAGCTGACTGCCGCTGCATTCCTTGAGCTCCTTTATTATTGCTTCGCTTGAAAACGCTTTTAGATATACCCTGTTGCTGCTCATGGCGTCGTATGTATCGGCAACGCCGATTATTCTTGCAACTTCCGGGATATCATGTCCGGCAAGCTGTTCACAGTAACCTGTGCCGTCGTAGCGTTCATGGTGGTATTTTGCGCCGTCGGCAATGCCGTCAAGCGCGGTAAAATCTTTAAGTATCTCGCCGCCGATAACAGGGTGCCGCTTGATTATCTCACGCTCGCTGTCGGTGAGTTTTCCGGGCTTTTTCAGGATACTGTCCGGAATACCTATCTTGCCGATATCATGCAGAAGAGCGATATAGTATATGTTTTCCTGTTCAAGCTCGGATCTTCCCATTCGTCTTGCAAGCTCAGCCGAATATTTTGCAACGCGCAGCGAATGACCGTTAGTGTATTCGTCCTTGGCGTCGATAGCCTTGGCGAAAGTCTGTAGAGACTGTTCGACTATCCGGCGGTATTCTTTCTGACGCTTGCGGATACTTTTTATTTTTGCCCTTGATATTATGACGGCGATCCCCACACTTGCCGCAATAAGGAGAGCCGTAAGCACAGGCAGGAACCATGAACGTTCGCTGAGCTTTATGGTCTTTGTTACGGGCAGTTCATATTCATTGAAAATTTCCGGAGATTCGGGATCAAATATTTTAAGGCGGAATATATACTCTCCTCCCGGAAGATTGGTATAGCTTACGCTTTCGCTTTTTTTGCCGGAGATGAAAAATTCTTCTTTGTCAAAGCCTTCAAGCGTATAGGATATGCCTATATTTGTGGTATCGGTAAATGACAGGGCGGAAAAATCTATCGTGACGCGTCCTGCGTCTTTGCTCAGGGAAAGCTTCTCCGGGCGGAAGATCGTATTTCCGTCAACATTGACTTCGTTTATTACGCCTTTAGGAAGAACGCTGTCTACAGCGTCAAATCCAAAAATGCTTATTCCGCTTCTGGTGGAAAGATACAGCCTGCTGCCGTCGTCCGAAAGCATATGCCATGTATTTGCGTTTATGGAACCGGTGAGCCCGTGCTCAAAGCTGTATTCCTGCGGGATAACATCGCTTCCTGCAAGAACGGCTTTTTTATCAAAGGCAAGTATACCGTTATTCTGGATTATCCAGAGCTTGCCGTCCTTATCGTAAAAATCAAAAATGCTTCCTGCGCCTTTTTTGATATTTATTTTGCGGAAAGAATCGTTTTCAAAATAGTAAAGGCTGCTCCCTGCGCTGATGAAATATCCGTCCCCGTCGGTATCTTTCAGCATACGGAGAACGACGCCCTCGGAAAGTCCTTTGGAAAAGCCGTGATTTGTGACGGTATCACCGTTTATTTCATATATGCCTCCGCCGTCGCTGCCGGCAAACAGGCTTCCGGAGGGAGTTTCCAGCAGGCACAGTATGGAGCTTGTTTCAAGTCCGTCCTCAGCGCCGCAGCTTCTGATAACTTTTCCGTCCTTTATAATGCTTACTCCGCCCTGAGTACCTACGGCTATACTTCCGTCGGAAAGCTCATAGACCGTTCTTGCGCTTGTATTTATAAGACCGTCCTTATCGCTGAACGAGTTTATCTTTCCGTCTTTTCCGAAGCATACTACCGGATCGGTGTATGAATATGCCGCCGTCCAGAGATTTCCTTTGCTGTCGGTCATTATATCACGCACGCGGACACCGTCGTAAAGCTCTGTAAGAGCGTTTGAAACGGGCTGCCAGTTTTCATCAAAAGCCAGAAGTCCGCTGTCGGCAGCGGCGTAATAGGTGCTGCCCTGTCTGGTAACTGCGTTGAGCGTTATATCATCAAGTCCGGCAGCCTGATTGGGAGAATCAAAGTAGCTTTTTGTATATTTTATTATGCCGCGGCTCGTTGAAGCGAGCCATATATTGCCCTCATAGTCTATACAGCCGCTGTTTACCGAGGAAGCCTTGTCGTCTCCGCTGAGAGTTACCATTCTGCCGCCGCTCTGAACGACACACGCTCCCACACCTCCGCAGACTATCATGCTGTCAGAGCTGTACCGTATGCTGTTGTGTGTCGAAACGCTTTCGGTAACGATCTTTTCGGCGGTCATGTCTGCCGGGTCAAGGCTGTCTGAGGGAAAGGACAGCTTTATCATCGTATTTCCTGACGAGCCCAGATATATATTTCCGTCACCGTCGGCAGCGGTGCAGTATATCTCATCGTCACCGTCAAAAAATTCGTCCGAGGTGAATATCCGTTCTATTTCTCCGTTCTTTGCCGCAACGGCGCATATGCCGGAATCAAGCGCTCCCCATACTCTTCCGAAGCTGTCGGCGGCAACGGAATATACCGTTTTGCCGAGGACCCGTTCATCATTGCATGGGATCAGCACGCCGTCGTTTATCACAGCCATTCCGGAATTTGAAGCGGCATAGATCGTTCCGTCAGGGCCTTCGTCAAAGCCCCTTACGCAAAGAAAACTCTTATCGTCAGGGGACTGGATATGTTCTATAGTGTCGTTTGCCATGAAGAATACTCCGGCATCATTCGTTCCTATCCAGAGCCGTCCCGAATGATCTTCAAAGAGCGCACGCACAGATGATGACGGCAGTCTGCCCTCAAGGCTGAAGTTGCGGAATGTAGTGCCGTCATATCGTATCAGACCGCCGTAGCTGCCTATCCATATATATCCGTCGGAGGTCTGGAGCACATCGTTTGCTTCGCCTGTAGGAAGTCCGTTCCTTTCATTGTATACGGTAACAACATGGCTGTCCGTTTCCTGTTCTGCCGAAATATATGACGGAACAGAAAGGATAAGCGCTGTTGCCAGAGGAAATACCATAAGCAGACGTTTTAAATTCAATCTGACCGATCCTTTCCTGAATTATTTTTTCAAGATAAAAAACTTTTTTGTTTTCAGCCGCCTGAGACGGCATACGATAAATACCATATTGATTTGATTATACCACAAAATATGGTACTGTTCAATAAAATAATAATTAAGCAAGTGTTAAAGGAAATTGCAGCCGTGCTCAAATCGGCAGGATACGGTTTATCATTTATCTTAACTCTCAACACTCAACACTATATTCCATAATACTGTTCGTACCGATTTTGACAGAATGTGCAGTATGCTTCTGGTATAATTATCCTGCTGTTTCGGAGAAAACGGTTTTAACGCTAAAATTATCGTATCCCGGTACAGGGCGAATTTTATGCAGATGTTGAAAGGAGCAGGACAAAATATCATGAAACTGAAAGAAAAAAACAGGGAAGAATATGTCCTTTCTTCCGGGAAAGGAAATGCAGGACGGCTGCCTATACCTATAGGAATGATAATTTCAGCAGTTATAGGATATCTTTCTGCCGGCACAAGGATCGGCGGCAGCGGAGTGCCGCTATGTCCTGCGGCGGCTGCCGCATTTTCTCCGTGGAACGGATTTGCCGCTTTTGCCGGCGCTGCGGTATATATGTTCATAAACAACACTGTTACATCTTCCGTAACGGAGATAATTGCCATGCCTGCGGTGATGATATCAAAGGCGTTTGTGTCGGCTGTAACGGGTAAAAAACTTTCTCCGCGCGTGTGCGGTGCGCTTTCGGCGTCGGCATATGTGATATGCGGTATTATTGCTTCGTTTTCGGGGAAAATAAGAGCGGCTGTTGTTTTTGCACTGATATTCCGCGGTATAATATGCGGAGCGGCAGCGTATCTTTATGTCAAATCGGAATATGCCGCTCAGGACGGAACTATATTTTCCCGTGAAAACAGATTTGTCCTTTCGGCAGTTTATGTTCTGGCGGTGTGTATACTTTGCGGAGCAGATATCGGGATACTCAATGCAGGACGCGCTGTCGGAATGTTTGCGGCAATGCTTGCGGCATACAGATCGGGCAGCGGTTCGGGAAGCGCTGCCGCAGCTCTGACGATGTTTGCCGCAGGAGCGGCTTCGCCTGATTTTCTCATATCCGCCCCGATACCGGTTTGCGCTGCGCTGGTATCCGGATATTTCAGAAGAAACGGCAAGCCGGCAGCGTCAGCGGCGTTCCTTTTGTCTGGACTGGCAGGCGCGCTTATTTACGGGCTTCCTGCCGATTCGATCGGACTGCTTGCAGATATGTCGGCAGCGGCAGTTTTGTTTTGTCTGCTTCCGGACAGGCTTTTCAGAAAATTATTTTCGGGAGAGCCTGCCGCAGCCGGAACGGCGTCAGCCGCGGCAGTACAGTATAAAGAACGTTTAAGATTTGCTGCTGCCGCCGTTGCCGACGTGAGGAACAGCTTTGCGGCGGCTGCGGAAGTGCTTTCGGAAAAGGAAACACAGCCGGACATTTCCGCGCAGGTATGCAGAAAGGTGTGCGAAAACTGCC
This sequence comes from uncultured Clostridia bacterium, assembly GCA_947627905.1. GTDB lineage: Bacteria > Bacillota > Clostridia > Oscillospirales > Ruminococcaceae > RGIG8773. Next base: position 16,260 of record CANQXX010000028.1, on the reverse strand, counting down.
GCAGCAGCGCATTCTGCGGTGAAAGCGCCGAAGGACGGATCGAAAATTATTTCCGCAGCACCGAAAAACTTCTTGAAGCAAAAGGCTCAGTAAGCGTAAACGAGCTCCACAGATCGCTTGATATCTGCCCGCGCAGAGAACTGCTGGCGGAAACATTCAATACGGAATTTTTCCGCAGGAATGTGGAAAAACGCCTTTCCGACACGTCCCGCTGCATGAGGGAGATCGCTTCCGAGCAGCTTGAAAGCGCCGAAAAAATGCTTGAACATCTCAGCCTTGGAGCGGATGTCTTCCCATTCTGCGATGAGGAGATGTCCTGCGCCGTAAACAGGATAATTTCTTCGGCAGGCGCAGCCGATCCCCGTTCGGCTCTGTTTACCGACTATAACGGCAGGGTATACATAGAATGTTTTTATGAGGGAACATTAAACATATCGGAAAGGGAACTGACCGTAAAACTTTCTGTCGCTGCGGACAGGGAGCTTGCCGAGCCGGAAATTTTCCGTCCGGGAAAGACCGCGCGGCTCTGTTTTCACGAACAGGAGAATTTTGCCGCCGAGATAGGAAGCGCAAAAACGGCAGGCAGCGATGAAGCCAGCGGCGATCTTGGCGCGGTATTCAGGGACGGTCTGGGAAATCTCAGCATTATGCTTTCAGACGGAATGGGCAGCGGCGCAAGGGCTGCCGCCGAAAGCTGCATGACCGTTTCCGCCGCAGTAAGAATGATAAAAGCCGGTCTTGGCGCGGAAGCGGCGATAAGACTTGTGAATATACTGCTCCTGACAAAATCTCCGGAGGAGTGCTTTTCCACGGTAGACCTTTTTACGGTAAACCTTTTTACCGGCAAAGCGGAGTTCATCAAGCTCGGCGCGGCGCAGACGTTCATAAAAAGCTGCGGAACGATAAAAACCATTGAAAGCAGGACTAATCCGGTGGGGATAGTGGGTTCGGTGGAAACGGACAGCAGAAGCGTCCGGCTCGATGACGGAGACGAAGTTGTGATGATGACGGACGGTATCTGTGAGGAATGTTTCCCCGAAGTGCGCGAACTTATCCTCAGCATGGGCGTTACCGCTCAGGACTGCGCCGAAAGGATAATCGGCATTGCAGAAAGGGGAATGGAAAACGATCCTTGCCGCCGCGATGATAAAACTGTGTATGCCGTCAGATTGCACAAAATATAGCAGGTAAAATTGGCACCAAAGTTGTAACTTGTGCACATTCAGATGTGAAATTATTGCAATAATTGGTATATTCACGGATATTTCAAAAATATGCCGGCTATTTGGGGAAAATTTATGTAAAAAGTGCACAATTTGGTGCCTGTGTTTACGTCAATATTGTAAAACTTTACTAAAAAGGCTTGAAATGTGATACACAATCTGTTAAAATAATAGCATAAGTAATATAGAAGGAGTATCCTCTTATGTCAGATATTATTAAAAAAATGCCCGAAAGCCACGAGTTTCCCCTCCATGTTTTCCATGAGGGAACAAATTATACCGCTTTTGAGTTCTTCGGCGCCCATAAAGGCGAAAAAGACGGCAAAAACGGCGTGTTTTTCCGCGTGTGGGCTCCTCACGCAAGATCAGTGTCCATAGTAGGCGATTTCAATGACTGGGACAGGGACAGAAACCCTATGGAGCGCCTTTCCGACGAATCCGTATGGGAAATATTCCTGCCTGATGTGGAAAAGTATTTTACCTATAAATACAGCATCGAGACCGCTCATATGAGCATAGTCATGAAAGCCGATCCTTTCGGAACGCATATGGAAACACGTCCGAATACGGCTACAAAATATTTTGACATCAGCGAGTATAAATGGAACGACGCTGCATGGTACAAGAAAAGGGATTCAAAGAATATCTACCGTAGCGCTGTGAATATATACGAGTGCCACCTTGGCTCGTGGAGAACTTATGAGAACGGCGAACCTTTCAATTATGTAAAGTTTGCCGAAGAAATGATACCTTACCTTCAGGACATGGGGTATACCCACCTTGAGCTTATGCCTCTTGCCGAATACCCGTTTGACGGTTCATGGGGATATCAGATAATCGGTTATTACGCTCCGACTTCCCGTTACGGTACGCCGGAGGATATGATGAAAATGATAGATATGTTCCATCAGGCAGGTATAGGCGTTATCCTTGACTGGGTGCCGGCTCATTTCCCGAAAGACGCCGCAGGTCTCTTTGAATTTGACGGCGACTGCCTGTATGAGTACACCGATCCCCTTAAAAAAGAACACGCTTCATGGGGAACAAGAGTATTTGATTTCGGCAGACCGGAAGTACATTCTTTCCTGATATCGAACGCAGTATACTGGCTTGAAAAATTCCACCTTGACGGTCTGAGAGTTGACGCAGTCGCTTCGATGCTCTATCTGGATTACGACAGAAGAGAATGGAGACCTAACAAGGACGGCGGAAACGAGAACTATGAGGCTATAGATTTCCTCAGAAAGCTGAATACAGCCGTTTTCGGGCGCTGCGGAAATATCCTGATGATCGCGGAAGAATCCACCGCATGGCCGCTTGTTACCAAACCTGCCGACGTGGGCGGTCTGGGTTTCAACTTCAAATGGAACATGGGCTGGATGAACGATATGCTGGATTACATGAGAATGGATCCTATCTTCCGCGCGAACAACCACGGAAAACTGACGTTCTCCTTCTTCTACAGCTTCAGCGAAAACTATATTCTCCCTATTTCTCATGATGAAGTGGTTCACGGAAAGGCTTCGCTCTTCAATAAGATGAGCGGACGCTCAATGGAAGAAAAATTCGCTTCTCTCCGTACTTTCCTTGCCTATATGTTCGCTCACCCCGGAAAGAAGCTGAACTTCATGGGCACTGAGTTCGCTCAGGTAATAGAATGGAACTACAAGCAGGGTCTTGACTGGCTGCTTCTTGATTATGAAACACACAGAAAGATCCATGATTTCAGCAGGGATCTCAATAAATTCTATCTTGCCAATTCTCCGCTGTGGGAAAATGACGAATCATGGGAAGGCTTCTCATGGATATGCCACGACGACTATATGCAGAGCATAATTTCTTTCCGCAGGATAGACAGGAGCGGCAAGGAGCTTATTGCAGTATGCAACTTTGTTCCGGTGGCAAGAGACAACTACCGCATAGGCGTTCCTTATGAGGGAACTTATGAGCAGGTGCTTTCTACCGACGATGAAAAATACGGCGGTACGGGTCTGATAAATAACGGCAAGGTAAAATCAGAGGATTATTCAATGCACGGCTATGAGCAGTCTATAGTGCTCGATATACCGGCAATGAGCGTTATGTATTTTACCTGCACTCCCAAGAAAAAGCGCGCTCCCAAGACGGAGACGCCCGCAAAAGAAAAAACTCCGGCAGCAGCGTCAAAAAAATCAAAGACCGCAGCTGCGGAAAAATCTTCAAAAAACAGTAAAGGCGGAAAATCAGCCAAAGCCGCAGGCACAAAGGAGGGAAAGTCAAAAACTCCGGACAGCTCCGGAGCTAAAGCCGGCAGGCGGAAAAAGAACGTCACGGAATAATTTTCAATAAATCCCATAATATAGGAGGATAATCAGAATGTATACGACTAAGAAAGAATGTGTAGCAATGCTGCTGGCAGGCGGACAGGGAAGCCGTCTGTATGCGCTGACCCATGATATGGCTAAACCTGCCGTTCCTTACGGCGGAAAGTACCGTATCATTGACTTCCCGCTTTCAAACTGCATAAACTCAGGTATTGATACCGTAGGCGTACTTACTCAGTACCAGCCGCTTGCGCTCCACGATTATATCGGAAACGGTCAGCCGTGGGATCTTGATAAGCAGTACGGCGGCGCGCACTGTCTCCCTCCGTATCAGACGGCTCTCGGCGCTGAATGGTACAAGGGCACTGCAAATGCTATCTATCAGAATATAGCTTTCATTGACAGATATGATCCGGACTATGTTGTAATGCTTTCCGGCGACCATATCTATAAAATGGACTATAACAAAATGCTCCAGTTCCATAAGGAAAAGGGCGCTGTCGCTACAATAGCCGTTCAGGACGTTTCCCTTGAAGAGGCTTCACGTTTCGGCATAATGATAACCGATGAGGACAGCAATATCATCGACTTTGAGGAAAAGCCGAAAAATCCCCGCTCTACATTTGCTTCAATGGGTATATACATCTTCACATGGAAAAAGCTCAGGCAGTATCTTATCGACAATGAGAACAATCCCGATGAGGATAAGGATTTCGGCAAGGCTATCATCCCGAATATGCTCAAGGCAAAGGAAAAAATGGTAGCGTATATGTTCGAGGGCTACTGGAAAGACGTTGGAACGCTGGATTCACTGTGGGAAGCAAATATGGATCTTCTCAATCCGAATATCCCTATCGACCTGTACGATCCCGAGTGGAAGATGTATTCCAGAAATCCGATCATGCCTCCTCAGTATATCGGTCCTGACGCCGTTGTCGAGAACTCAATGATAACTGACGGCTGCGTTATAAACGGCACTATCGACTTCTCGGTGATCTTTGAGGGCGTTACGATCGAAGCAGGCGCAACCGTTACCGATTCGATAATCATGCCCGGCTCGGTGATAAAATCGGGAGCTATAGTTGAATATGCTATCGTCGGCGAGAACTGCGTTGTAAATTCCGGCGTACGAATCGGCGCGCGTCCCGAAACAGTCGAGAACAGAGACGATTGGGGCATTGCCGTTGTAGGACACAATATCACAATATCCGAAAATGCAAAGGTTCTTCCGAAGCAGATCATTTCGGAGAATATGTAAGGAGGAACTGAATATGAGCAGCAACAGAAAAGTATTAGGTCTTATCTTCTCAAATATGCACGATAACACCATTCCGGATATCACAAAGGAAAGGACAATGGGTTCAGTCCTTTTCGGCGGACGCTACCGTCTGATAGACTTTCCTCTTTCCAGCATGGTAAACAGCGGGGTTGACGAGGTAGGCGTTATCACAAAGTCAAATTATCAGTCCCTGCTTGACCACCTCGGAAGCGGACGTGAATGGGATCTGGCAAGAAAGATCGGCGGACTTCATCTTCTTCCTCCGTTCAGCCATGTTCAGAGCGGTATGTACAGAGGCAGACTGGAAGCCCTTTATGGCGTATGGGATTTCATCAAGACTTCCGATGCGGATTATGTCATCATGTCCGATTGTGACGTTGTGGCAAATATGGATTTTGCAAAGGTAGTTGAGTATCACATTGCCACAGGTGCTGATATAACTTCGGTATATGCAACGGACGTTGTTTCCGCGGAACAGGCTCAGCACGCTACGGTATTCAGCATCAATGATGAGGGCAGAGTAGTTGACGTGCTTATAAATCCGGTAATAAGCGGAGCTTGCAACATCTCGCTGAATATGTTCGTTCTTTCAAAGGAATTTCTGAAGAATATAGTTCTTGAATCCGCTTCAAGAAGCCTTTACAGCTTTGAGCAGGCTATTCTTCAGGCAAGAACTCACGAGTACAAGATAATGGCTTATCGCCATGAGGGATATTTCAGCAAGATAACTTCTATGGAAACATTCTATAAAGCAAATATGTCCCTGCTCAATTCCGAGAACCGCGCTAAGCTGTTCCTTGAGACAAGCCCGATCTATACAAAGGTAAGAGACAACCCTCCTGCTAAGTTCGCTATAGGAGCTTCCGTGAAAAATTCTCTTATCGGCGACGGCTGTATCATCGAAGGTACAGTTGAAAACTCTGTTCTTTTCCGCGGCGTTAAGGTCGGCAAGGGTGCTGTTGTCAAAAATTCTATCCTTATGCAGGATACGAATATCGGCAGCAAGTGCGATATCAATTATGTCATCACCGACAAGAACGTCAAGATCAGCGATATGAGACTCCTTACAGGTTCTCAGAATTATCCTCTGTTCCTTGGAAAGGGAGCTGTTATCTGACATATGATAATTACGGACGCCGTGCAGAAGTGTACGGCTTTCCGTTCATGGCAGAAAGCCATAAATAAAATAACTGAAAGGAAAAGGTATCTATATGAATATTTTATATGCTGCTTCCGAAGCTGTTCCTTATGCCGCGTCAGGCGGACTTGCGGACGTTGCCGGTTCTCTTCCGAGAGCTCTTAATGCCGCAGGACAGGATTGCCGGGTAGTTCTTCCTCTGTACAAGAATACCAAGCCGGAGCTTCGCTCCGCTCTGGAGTTTATGACAAACTTTACCGTTGACGTAGGCTGGAGAAAACAGTACTGCGGAGTATTCAAGGGCGTTGCAGGCGGGGTTACATATTACCTGCTTGACAACGAATACTACTTCGGCAGAGACGGTCTTTACGGCTTCTATGATGACTGCGAACGCTTTGTGTTCCTTTCAAGAGCCATAATGGAAATGCTCAAGCATATCGGCTGGAAGCCTGATATCATCAACTGCAATGACTGGCAGACCGCTCTTGTTCCGGTATATTACAATATTTTCTACAAATATCAGTACGGCTACGACAACATCAAGACCGTGTTCACTATCCACAATATCCAGTATCAGGGCAAATACGGCATGGAAGTTCTCAATGAAGTGCTCGGCATACCTATGTATCATACAAAGCTGCTTGAATATGACGGCTGTGTAAATCTTATGAAGGGCGCTTTTGAGACGGCAGACAAGATAACTACCGTTTCTCCCAGCTACGCTTGGGAGATCCTCGATCCGTGGTATTCACACGGACTTGACAGAGCGCTCCAGAACAAGCAGTACAAGCTGACCGGATTCCTTAACGGTATTGATGTTGATACCTTTAATCCGGAAAAGGATCCGCTGCTGACGAAGAACTTCTCTACAAGAAGTCTCAAGGGCAAGGCGGAATGTAAGGCTGCTCTTCTTAATGAACTGCATCTTCAGGAGGGCGACGAGCCTATAATCGGAATAATCACAAGATTTGTTTCTCACAAGGGCATCGACCTTATAAAATATGTTTTTGAAGATATGCTCAATCTTGGCTGCAAGTTCGCTATACTCGGTTCGGGCGAAAAGATATACGAGGATTTCTTCAAGGAAATGGCTTGGAGACATCCGGACAAGGTAAGCGCAACGATCGGATTTATTCCCGATCTGGCAAGAAGGATATACTCCTCAGCTGATATGTTCCTGATGCCTTCACAGAGCGAGCCCTGCGGACTTGCACAGATGATATCCCTGCGTTACGGAACGATCCCCATTGTCCGTGAGACCGGCGGTCTCCGCGACAGTATCAGGGACGCAGGCGGAGAGAACGGAAACGGATTTACATTCAAGACATACAATGCACATGATATGCTTGATGCCGTCCGCCGTGCAAAGGAACTTTATGATAACAAGCCTGCATGGAAAAATCTTGTAATAGCTGCTATGAAGAACGATTACAGCTGGTCAAGATCGGCTGAACTTTATATCGGACTGTACAAGGAGCTTTGCGGACAGAATCAGTAAGCAAAAATAAAAACGTCCTCTGTTTGTTCAGAGGACGTTTTTTCATTCTGCTTCGTCATCGGAGCCGTTATTTATATCTTCTATCTGTTCAAGGATATCAAGCACCGTTCCGGAAAGCCGTGATGTGGGACGCTCTATACGTTCAAGAGCGTTTTCATCAAGTATTATCACCTTTCCGTTCTGATAAGCGCCAAGTTCCGTTACAGCTTCGGGAGGCTCTTCCGCTAAGTCGAAGGGAAGTATGAGCCATTCCGGATCAAGTTCAGCAAGTTCTTCCGGCGTAAGGACCATATCTTCAAATCCGGCGGCAGCATTTGTTCCGAAGCAGGAGAAAAAATTTCCTGCAAAGGTGAGATCAGAAGCCGCAGCAAGGTCATCGGACATTATATAGATAAAGCTGCCGATAGAATTTTCCGCTTTGCGCAGAGCGTCGGTAAGAGGCTTCATAGCTGCGTCGGCGGCTTCCGTGCAGGATATTTTTCCGCCGAACACGGCAGCCATGTCTATATAGCAGGAATAAAGCTCTTCGATCGAGGTCGGCGCAGGGATTATCATTACCCTTGTGCCGGCATTTTCAATGGAAACGATATCCTTTTTTGCTATGGGACTTTGTGATATCAGAAGCTGCGGAGCGGAAGCTATTATAGCGTCGGCGTCCGGGTTTGCAGAAGAGCCGAGATCGGTCTTTTTTGTTATTTCTTCCGGGTAGCTGCAATAGCTGCTTCTTCCTGTTATAATGTCGGAATATCCCAGCTCGCATATCATCTCGGTTATCGCAGGAGAAAGCGAACCGACTGTATGAGGCTGCTCGTTGAAGATGAACGAGCCTACGGTCACGGGATAAGGCCGTTCTTCGGCGGCTGTTTCGGTGATAGGAGGAACGGGAGTCGATTCGGATACCTCGGTGCAGCCGCAAAGTAAAAACAGGACTGCCAGAAATACAGCGGCAGACCTCGCGAAATTTTTATACAAGAAAACACACCTCTGAAAATGACATTTGTTTCTATAAATAAAGCATATCATATTTTCATTCAAATTACAATAGATAATTTAAAGTGTTTTTTTACTTTCTCGTATACTTTACGGTTGTGTGTTTGTAACAATTAAACAAAATTTCAAAATACTGTTGATATTTTTATAAATATATTGTATAATTATATTGGAATTTGTGTGCCTTTAAAGACAGATTTCCGCAGCACATTGTTTTAATACATATTTTAAAATATTTATACAATTTATACAAATGACCGGGAGGAAATACTCCTAAGGGGGTTATCCGTAAACTATGAAAAATATGAAAAAACAGCTGAAAACTCTGGTGATCCTTTCTTTTATAGGGATAGTGCTGCTTGCAGCGGCAGTAATATTTGCGGCTTTTACCGAATATTATAAAGGCGCTGTAATAACGGCTGCCGTTGTTATCGCCGCGGGAACTATAATGATGCTGCTCCGCGTTTTCAGCAATTCGGACGAAGTCAGCGGTATACATGACGAGCTTGTTTCAAAGCTTGACGGTTATGCCGAGATACGCTATGACAAAAAGAATGAGGAAGCGCATATTTCTGAACAGTTTTCGGAGCTGACCGGTCTGGAAGTTCCGGGGAATGTTGTTGACAGCGCAGATTATAAAAAGATAATAAGTGAGCTTATATCCTGTCCGTGCGACGCGGATACCGATATTTACATGGCTGCAAAGCCTGAAACATGGATCAGGATCAATACGCTCGATACTCCGGCAAACGAATTTACAATGATAAGCGATGTTTCGGAATTTGTTTCCTGCAAAAACATCATAAAAAGCCTTAAATATTATGACAGTGATACCGATCTGCTCTGCCGCGACGCTTTTATCGCAAAGGTACGCTCTACGGCTATCACGGATTACGGTACGATCGGTCTTATAACCCTGCTTGTAAGCGGCATTGACAAGGTAGTCTCATTCAGCGGACCTGCCGCGGGCGACAGAGTTATAGCAAAGGCTGCCGCAGCTATAAAGCGCTATGAAAATCCTCACAGCGTATTTGCCGGAAGAACGGCTACAAATGAGTTTTGCGTTCTGCTTACGGATATATATGATGAAAGCTGCAAAAAGTACGCGGATAAGCTGCTTGCAAGCGCCGAAGAAGCCATCGGTACAGAAGGCTCGGGATATGCCCGGGTATACTGCGGCTATGCAGTATTCAACGGAGAAGAAAACGATGTGAGCAATATGCTTGCGGCTTCCGATTATGCAGCGTATGACGCTAAAAATTCCGCTTCAGGCACGCCGAAAGCCTTCGATAAGGAGGGCTATGCAATAAGCGCTTATGATTTCCGCAAGGTGCAGGTGTTCAATACCGTTATCGGCGAAAACCGCATACACTATAATTTCCAGCCTATCGTTGACGCGGCAACGGGTGAGATATTTGCATATGAAGCTCTTATGCGTCCCGACGAGGTAAACGGCATAAAGCTATCTCCGCTTGAGGCGATAAGCATTGCGGAAAAACAGGGCATGACTGCCGAGATAGAAAGACTTACTTTTACGAATACCATAAGCTATCTGTCGGAAAATCAGGATTTCTTCCGCAGCAGGAAGCTGTTTATAAACAGTATACCGAACTGCGTGCTTCCCGATGCGGAATATAACAGGATATTTGAAGAATACAGCGGTATATTCGATAAGCTCGTTATCGAGATAACGGAGGGCTGCCAGATAACCTCCGAACATCTTGACATACTTCAGAAGAGATACAAGAGCAAGCGTGCTCAGGTGGCAATAGACGATTACGGAACAGGCTATGCGAACGAATCGTCTCTGATAACCATAAAACCCGATTACATAAAAATAGACCGTTCTCTTATCAGCGGAATAGATTCCGACAGCAGCAAGCAACTCCTTGTGGGCAATATGATAACATTTGCTAAAAAGCACGGCATAAAAACTCTCAGTGAGGGCGTTGAGACAAGAGGAGAGCTTGAAAGCGTTATCTCTCTTGGCGTTGACCTTATTCAGGGATATTATACAAGTAAGCCTAACGCAGTGCTTCTTCTTGATATTCCGGCGGATATCAGGGAGGAGATACTGGATATCAACATCAAGAATGTAGGATATGCCAGAAAGACTTATGTTCTTTCCGATACCGAGCCGCTTGATATCGTTAATCTTGCCGTAAGAGGATATACGGATATAGAAGTAAGGACCTCACCGGTGTTTATAAAGGGCGATCCTTCGCGCACGGTGAATATGCGCATTCGCTGTGAGGACGGCTATAAAGGCACTATAAATATCAGCGATGTACATATTGACGGTCTTGATTCTCCTGTTCTTACACTTGGCAAGGAAAGCGAAGTAATGCTGAATGTTATCGGAAGCTGTTACTTCTCATATGAGGGCATACGCGTTCCGGAAACGAGCAGGTTCATTCTCAGCGGAGAGGGCAGCCTGAACATTGACGTAAGCGGAAATAACGGCGTTATAATCGGCGGAAGCTGTCAGCAGGATTTCGGCAACATACTGCTGAATATGGACGGCGAACTCAATATTGATTCAAAGGGCGACAATATCGTCGGCATAGGCGGCGGTACGGGAGGAAAGACTTCCCAGATACGCATAGTAAGCGGTGAGATATCTGCCAACCTCAGAGGACCGTCGGTCATCGGTATAGGTGTTATCTCCGGCAATGCTGACATAAAGATATTCGGCGCGAAGATAGGCTTTGAAAGCTCAGGTCAGAGCGTTGTTGCAGTCGGCGCCAGAAACGGAAATGTTTCTGTTGAGTGCAATGCGGAGATCACAGCCGATTGTTCGGGTGATAATTGCTGCGTTATCGGAACTCTTGAGGGCGGCAGCGGCTTGGTAGCAATGCAGGACGGAAAGTATGATTTTGCGGTGCACGCGAAAAATTCAGTCGCTATAGGCGCTATGGGCGGAAAAACAGACGTTACGATCAATTCCGGATATTACCGCTTTGCCTGTGAAGGAAATACGGCTGTAGGCATAGGCGATACTTTCGGTTCGGAAACTATAAATATAATAAACGGTATTTTCAATATACATATTGCTTCCGGAAACGAGCTGCCGATAGGTACGAAAAACGGAAAGACGATAATCCACAGCGGAAACATATTTACGGACAGTATTGAAGAGATACGTTCGGTAAGTCCATACGGAGATCCGCTCGAAAAGCGCGTCATAGAAAATACAGGCAGCTTCAGGCAGCTTATAGTATACGGCGGAAGCGAATACACCTATTCCGCAGAGCCTGATCCCGGAGAAGATAATATAACGATATATCTTCCGGTGGGATATGATCTGTGATCGCCGGATAAAGTTTAAATATCAAAAAATTGTTAAGATCCTCTGCTTCGGCAGGGGATCTTTTTTGCTTGTCGGCATTTGTCGAAGTATTTTTGTTGACATCAGGAAAAAATTGGTATATTATAATTTTATAAGGAGCATAATAAAAAAGGGGAATAACTGCGGAAAAGCAGAATTGTCCCGGAATCAAAAAGATAAGGATGATGAAAATGATTTGCCCGAATTGCGGAAAGGAATACAATGAAAAAATGACCTGCTGCATAAGCTGCGGTTCTCCGCTGGTAGCTTTCGAGCAGGATACGGATCAGGTGATATTTGAGCCGCTCATACCGGAAGCCGTTCTAGCAGATGAAAGCATTGATGTGAAAAGCTCAGAAAATATTTCACAGAATGGTTTTGTGCGTGTGCATGAAAAAAATTCCGGAAATTCTTCCGAAACGGTGGAAGAACTGCCGGAAGATACGATACCGGTCAGAGTGACGGGGGAACGAAAAAGTTCTTCGCCTAAAGCAGCGGTAAATATACTTTCATTTGCGGCGGCAGCAATGATGTTTGCATTCATACTTCTTGCGGCAGCGTCACTGACGGCGCGGCTTATTACAGACAGCAAAAAAATATCCGAATTTGCTGCTGATCTTGATGTGATGAATCTTCCTGCCGTTCAGGCGGGAATAACTTCTTACGGAGGGTATGATATAGCGGACGACGCCACTGTGCTTGAGGCTGTTTTTATAATGTCCGAGGGTACAGGTCTTACAAGGGACGATATAAGGAAAATATATGAAAATTCCACGGCAAGTGAATTTCTTGCGTCGCAGCTCGGAGGATATGCTTCTTTTATAAGAGAGGGAGAAATGCCTGAGAAGCTGACTTCCGAAAAGCTGAAAGCCGTGTTCAGCGAAAACATCGACCTTATAAGCGAATCTATCGGCAAGCCGCTGTCAATGCATGATATAGATCTTGCATTTTCGGAGCTTGACCGCGCCGAGCCTGTTCTTGAAGCAATTGCTCCGGCAAAGCTGGAAGGAGCTCTGGGAGATGGTGCGCTTACTGCCGTAAGGCTGTTCAGTTCGCTGCCGGTAATAATTTCCGAAAGCATTGCGGCGGCGGTGATGCTTGTGGTTCTGCGCGCTCTGAATAAAAGACCGGAACGTGTTCTCGGCTGGGGCGGGGGAGCCGTGCTTGCAGGCGGAGCGGCAATACTGCTTGTGTCCTTTCTTTGCTCGGTGCAGGTGTTTTTTACCGGACAGGACAGATTTGTACGCAGCATAGTCAAAAGCGTTACCGATGTTATCAGTCCCGACTTGTACCGTCTTGGCGGGATACTGGCAGCTTTGGGTGCGGTAATGCTTATGGGAGCGCTGACGATAAGAAAAATAAGAACGGCAAAGTAAGGACGTTGGTGTGAAATAGACTAAAAAATCAAGGCAGTACCATACAAAAAATGTATGGTACTGCCTTGATCATTGAACGCTTCATTTTTCGGTGAAAAGACGGACGGAAACTATTTCGGGCGGATTGTGTATGCGGAATCGTCCCAGTCCGCGGCTCGTTATAAGGAACGAATTTCCTGCGCGGTAAACGCCCTCCTTGTATTTTGGCATGAGCCTGCGCTCCGGGGAAAGTATGCCGTTTATTACCGGCAGCCGTACAAGTCCGCCGTGAACGTGTCCGCCGAAGGATATGTCCGCGCCCCATTCGGCATGGACGTCAAAATCAAGGGGGTTATGCGCCAGAAGAATAGTATATACGTCCGGTTCTTTAATGCCGAGATAGTTTATCATATCGGTAAGCATGAACGCTTTCCAGCCGCGCTTGTATTCACGGACGCCGCGGTAATATTCGGCTGAATAGCAAAGTCCGCAAAGGCGTATCCTGCTGCCGCCGCGCTCTATATCGGCATAGTCGTTGTCAAGGCAGACTGCACCGTAAGAAGCAAGTTTCCTTGTTACATAACTGAAAGTGTCGCTGTCAAGGTCTGAAAGCTCATGATTGCCGTTTACATAATATACGGGCGCGATCTTTGTGAGCTTTTCGGCAAGTTTAAGAAAATCAAGCGTATTCGGAGCGTCATGGCTTATCATGTCACCGGTCATGAATATAAGATCGGGTTTTTCTCCGGCAACAAGAGCCGTAAGCGGACGGTTATCCTTGCCGAAAACCTTGTTGTGCAGGTCTGAAAGGTGGACTATATTCATTCCGCTGAAATTTTCAGGCAGAAGCGGAGATGATATCTTGTAGTGTGATACTTCAAGACGGGACATTTCACGGAATATATGCGGAACAGTTCCTCCGATAAGAAACGACGCTGTGAGCATAGAAGTACGGCGCTGCATATTGAACTTCCTTTCGGTTTTATCGTATATATTAATTTTACACCTTTTTTACTGAAATATCAATAGCGCATAATACTAAAATATTGCCTTTATTTTAAATTTGTGCTATAATTTAGAAAATATATTTTTGGGAGAAATACTATGAATACAATACCTGAAAGAATATCCGCTCTCAGGGCGGAAATGGGAAAAGAAAACATAAGTGTTTATATAGTGCCGACTTCGGATTTCCACGACAGCGAATATGTAAGTCCGTATTTTGAGGCAAGAAAATTTCTGAGCGGATTTACCGGTTCTGCCGGAACTCTTGTTGTCTCGGCGGACGAAGCCGCGCTTTTTACCGACGGAAGATATTTCATACAGGCTGAAGAACAGCTTTCCGGAAGCGGTATCGTTCTTATGAGATCGGGCGAGGAAGGAGTGCCTACGGTAAGGGAATATGCGCGGGAAATGCTTCCCGACGGCGGGAATATCGGCTTTGACGGAAGAATAGTTTCGGCAGCGTCGGGTAAAAGTTATATGGATATCGCAGCCGGAAAGAACGGCAGTGTGATCTGTGACAAGGATCTTGCCGGAAGAGTGTGGAAAGATCGTCCGGAGCTTGTTCATTCAGATATATATTTTCTTGAAGAAAAATACAGCGGCAGGAGCATTGCCGAAAAACTTGCGGACGTCCGGGAAAAGATATCTGCAAAGAAAGCCGATGTGCATATTATTACAGCGCTGGATGACATATCATGGCTTTTCAACGTTCGCGCCGATGACGTGCAGTTCTGTCCTTTTGTTCTGTCGTATGCGGCGATAAGCCGTTCGGATGCAAAACTGTTTGTTGATACAGCTGCCTGCGGTGAGGACGTTTCCCGAAAGCTGGCGGAAAGCGGCGTTGATATCCTGCCGTATGACGATATATATTCCTATGCGGAGGGAATGTCAGGCAGGAAAGTGCTTCTTGATGAAGAACGGGTAAATTACCGCCTTGCGGAGCTGCTGAAAAACTGTGAGATAATTTCCGGTCAGAACCCATGCGCTTTGCTGAAAGCAGTTAAAAACAGAACGGAGACGGAAAATATCCGTAAGGCGCATATTATGGACGGCATTGCCGTTACAAAATTCATGTACTGGCTGAAAACAAATATCGGCAGGATAAGGATCACCGAAAAGGACGCCGGAGACTATATCGACGAACTGAGAAAGCAGACTGGCGGAGAAAGCTATATTTCGCCGAGCTTCAGCACCATAAGCGCCTACGGGGCGAATGCTGCAATGATGCATTACAGCGCCGGCAGCGGCGGCGGAGCGGTCCTCAAGCCGAAAGGAATGCTTCTTGTGGACAGCGGCGGACATTATCTTGAGGGAACTACCGATATTACCCGTACTTTCGCTCTGGGAGAAATTTCTGATGAAATGCGGTTCCATTTTACGCTTACTTTGAAGTCGATGCTGAATATTGCGGCGGCAAAATTCATGTATGGCTGCCGGGGGGAAAATCTTGATATAC
This sequence comes from uncultured Clostridia bacterium, assembly GCA_947627905.1. Classification (GTDB taxonomy): domain Bacteria; phylum Bacillota; class Clostridia; order Oscillospirales; family Ruminococcaceae; genus RGIG8773. The sequence goes on along the minus strand of CANQXX010000028.1, from coordinate 685 downwards.
TTGCCCGCGCTCCCATGTGGGAGAACGGTCTTGATTACCGCTGCGGAACAGGGCACGGCGTGGGGTATCTTCTGAGCGTGCATGAGGGCCCGAACAGTTTTCGCTGGAGGATATCCGATGAAAGACCTTCGGGCGCAGTGCTTGAAGAGGGAATGATAACCACAGATGAGCCGGGCGTTTATGTTGAGGGGAGTCATGGCATACGCATTGAGAACGAGCTGCTCTGCAAAAAGGAAGAAAAGTGCGAATACGGTCAGATAATGGGATTTGAAGTTATAACCTATGCGCCTATTGATCTTGACTGTGTTGATGTTTCTGTTCTTGATAAAAAAGACAGGGACAGGCTGAATGCTTATCACAAAATGGTTTATGAAAAACTTTGCGGATATTTTGAGGGCGGCGAGCTGGAATTTCTCAAAAAGTACACTCGTGAGATATAGTGTAAGGAAAAGTCAGGGGCACAATGTTTGTCCGCGGTGAGAATACAGCAGTTTGCCGTAAACGGACACATGATTTCTTAAAAAATTTGTTTTATATACCTATTGATTATTTGCCGGTGATTATTTATAATAATAAATGATAATTTGCGGGGAAGCCCCCGCGGGCTTTGTCACCCCCGAATTAAGTTTAAATAGTAAGCCGTTTGAACGTGTAGCCCCCTCAAGGGGGCGGGTATGTTTGGCGT
>CANQXX010000027.1 GCA_947627905.1 uncultured Clostridia bacterium | reverse complement strand
TAACAAAACCTCCTATGGCTTCTATTATACCATAGGAGGTCTTTTTTGTCACTGTTCTTTTTTACTGGTTCGGTTCAAAAGGGTGGCGGTTTTGCCGTATAATACCGGTTTACGAAAAATTCAGAAAATATTGTTGAATAGTGGGAATTTTTGTATTATAATATTCTCTTGTCAATTATTAAAGCGAGGGTTTGTTATGAACGAAAATATTACCGTCCGTACGGCGGAGCTGTCGGATATAGATACACTTGTAAAATTCCGTTTTCTGTACCAGAGCGACGCTGAGGGCGGGCTTACCGATATGCAGAAAGAATGTCTTTCAAAACAGCTTCCGGAATATTTCCGCAGGCATATCGGCAAGGATTTTACCGCTTATCTTGCGGAATTAAATGGAGAAGTAGTTGCCACCGTTTTTATGGTACGGCTCGAAAAGCCTGCAAGCGTTCACTTTCTTAACGGCAAGACCTGTTACCTGATGAACGTTTACACCGCCGAGGGACACCGCAGGCAGGGGATAGCCTCAATGCTTCTTGACAGGCTTATTTCCGACGCCCGTTCCGAGGGGATAACCTGTATTGACCTTTCCGCAACAGCTATGGGCAAGCCTGTGTATCTGAAAAAAGGCTTTATCGAGCGCGGAAACACCGAAATGCGGCTTGAGATCAAAAATTCGGCAGGCTGAGCCTGCACGCCTACAGGCGTAGTTTAGTGATTTCGCGCCTAAGTATAATGTGTGGCAAAGCAAAGCACTATCTGAAAAAATTTTTCCGTCTATATATTATATATAATATAGGCGGAAAATTTTTTAAGAAAAATCTGCACAATAAAATTGAGAGTTGAGATATAAGCGTTACTGCAATATCTCAACTCTCAACTCTTAACACTCAACTCTGCTCAGATCTGTCCTTTTATTTTGCAAAGAGTATTTTTTTCAAGGCGGGAGACCTGCGCTTGTGAAATGCCTATCTCGTTGGCGACTTCGACCTGCGTTTTCCCAAGAAAAAAACGCAGATAAAGAATGTTCTTCTCTCTCGGCTGGAGCATATTTATGGCTTCTTTAAGGGAAATTTCATCGAGCCAGTTGGTATCGTCGTTTTTGTCTCCCACCTGATCGAGAACATATAGAGTGTCTCCCGCGTCGGAATAGACCGGTTCGTAAAGCGAGATAGGGTCGGTTATGCTTTCAAGGGCAAGTACCACGTCAGACTGTTTAACGCCTATCATGTCGGAAATTTCCTTTACGGTGGGTTCTTTCTGTTTTTCGGCGGTAAGCTGTTCCTTTGCCTGCATTGCCTTGTATGCAAGGTCACGCAGGGAACGGCTCACACGGATAGGGTTGTTGTCCCTCATGTATCGGCGCACTTCTCCGCATATCATGGGAACGGCATATGTGGAGAACCGCACGTCAAGATCGGTGTTAAAATTATCTATCGCTTTCATAAGTCCGATACAGCCCACCTGAAAAAGATCGTCGGCATTTTCGCCCCTGCCTATGAATTTTTGTATAACGCTGAGAACGAGACGCAGATTGCCGTTGATGAGCTTCTGGCGGGCATGCTTGTCCCCCTGCTTACATAGCTTCAGAAGCTCCATTTTTTCGGATTCTTTAAGTACCGTCAGCTTGGAAGTATCCACGCCGCTGATATCGACTTTATTATAATACATAAATATCGGCTCCCGACAATAATTTCTGTTAAGATTATTGTCAGGAGCCGATTTTAATATTCATGACAGATAACAAACAATAATTGGAAATTACATTATGACCTTTTCCAGTTCACGCCGCAGCTTTTTTATGATACGTTTTTCAAGGCGTGAGATGTACGACTGTGAAATGCCAATAATGTCGGCTACTTCTTTCTGGGTCTTTTCTTTGCCGTCGATAAGCCCGAAACGCATTTGCATGATACATTTTTCGCGGTCGGGGAGACGTTCCACCGCTTCGAGAAGAATATTTTTTTCCGCTTCGTTTTCTATACCGCCGTTGACAGTGTCCTCGTCCGTTCCAAGAATGTCGGAAAGGAGAAGCTCGTTGCCGTCCCAGTCGATGTTAAGAGGCTCGTCTATGGAAACTTCATTCTTATACTGACTTGTTTTCCTCAGGAACATAAGTATCTCGTTTTCTATACAGCGTGACGCATATGTGGCAAGTTTGATATTCTTGCTCGGACAGAATGTCTTTACCGCTTTGATAAGCCCTATTGTCCCGATAGATACAAGATCTTCGATGCCGATACCGGTAGATTCAAATTTTTTTGCAATGTAAACTACCAGACGAAGATTATGAGTAATGAGTATCTGCCTTGCCTGTTCCTCGTCTGTTTCAAGCATGAGGAACGTTTCCTCCTCCTGAGCCTTTGAAAGGGGAGCAGGAAGAGTTTCCGGACCGTTTATGTAAAAGACGCCGTGCTGTCGTCGGAACAAGAGCCTTTTTATCCATTTTTTCAGCCGCTCTGAAATACTCATTTTACTACCATTCCTTTCGGTTTTGCTGTTTATAGAATTTTTGGATTGAATACTGCGTATTCCATGTCTTTGTTTACAACTCCGATGTAAACGTCGGCGGATCTGCGGATATTTTTTTCATGGTTTCTGATAGTTACAGCCGACGGCTTGAATACCGGCAGCATTCCTCCAGAAGAGATAGTTGAAAACGGTATCAGTCTCCAGCCGCTGACGTTTTTTTCGGCAGCAAGGACTTCTTCAAGCTCGCGCGGTTCAAAAATTTCCGAAAGATAATTTTTCCCGCAAATTATGACCGGTCTGCCGGTAAAAGCGTCGGTAAGATTGTTTCCCGTGTCGCCTACAGCCGTAAATGAAACGGTCCTTCCGTTACGGGTGACGGTCACGGTGTATTTTTCGTCGGCAGAATTGCCGCCGTCTATATAATATCTGAAAAATGAAATTGCCGCATATGATATTATTGTCGATATCACCAGCGTCAGCATTGAGATATTCACATAAAGAACAGAATTGTGCCAGATCATGTTCTTTCCGCCGGAAAGAACGGAAATGCCGTATTCTATACCGGCAAAAATAAAGCTCACAAAAAAGAATATCAGCCCTGTCCTGTAAAGCTCTTTTGGAGATCTCCCGCTGAATGCAGTAATTATCATCAGCGCGGCAGAAAGTATACGGATTATCAGCAGAAGCAGCGTATTCAGCTCCGGAAGAAGTATAACCAGCGAAAAAAAACTTCCCACTATCGCAGCAAGAACACATTTTCCGTTCCGCAGAGTGGAATGTATAAGTCTGGCGGTGGTTTTCAGAAGAAAAAAATTAGCGTAGATGCTCGTTATTATAAGAATGTCGACATATATGTACATATGATACCGCCGTTCGGAATAAATTTTATTTTTTATGTTGTCCACAGTTTTATTATACCGTGTCCGGAAATAAAAAAATGTCGGTTATGGGACAACGTGAAAAATCGTCGGAATAAATAAAAATGTCCCCCGAAATTCATCGGGGGACAAGCATATTTGACATTATAATGTAATGGTTTGCTGATAAAGGTCGGACAGGGCAATTATGAAAGCAGATCTGTCAGATGATTTATAAGCTCTGCTATCTGCGGCTTGGAGAACTGAGCGTCCGCACCGACGGCTTTTCCTTTTTCTATCATCTGCTCATTTATGAGCGACGAGAACAGTATTACCGGAATCTTGCAGAGGACGCTGTCGTCTTTTATGAGCTTTGTAAGGTGGTGACCGTCCATTTTAGGCATTTCTATATCGCTTATAACACAGGCTATGTGGGAAGTTATATCGCCCTCCTGATCCCTGAACTGTGATATATATTCCCATGCGTCCTGACCGTTGCTGAATGAGGATATATTATGGTATCCTATATTATTGAGCGAATCTGTTATAAGTTTGTTCAGGAATTTTGAATCGTCCGCCACGACTATACGCTTGTTTCCTACTTCTTCGGAGGGCTTCATAGCTTTTTCCAAGCCGTCAAGATCAAGTCCTGCGTTCCTGTTCAGGGCGGAAACTATCTTTTCAAAATCAAGTATGATTATTATTCTTCCCTCAATTTTTGCAACGCCTGTGGCAAGTCCTATAGCGTCCATTGACGAACTGTCCGTAATAGCGGGAGGATCGGCGATCTCGGACCATGAAACACGCTGTATTCCTTTTACTCTTGTTACATGGAACGCAACATTCATTTTATTAAATTCACATATGATGAAAATTTCTTTTCCGGTTTTTTCATGCTCAACGTTAAGTACCTTGTGCAGATCTATTACGGATATAAGTTTATCACGGGGAATAAACACGCCCTCCACCGCTTCCGGAGAATTGGGAACGGGAGTTACCTCCTGATTTATCATTATTTCAACGACTTTGGAGATATTTATTCCGAAGTTGTTGTCACCGACCTGAAATTCCAGCATTTCAAGTTCATTTGTGCCGCTTTCGAGAAGAATATTTGTATCCAATGAAAAAACCTCCTGCGGTAATATTGATAATACTATTATACAATATTTTTAAAAAGAAATCAATGCTTTTATGAATTATTCGCCGTTAAGACGCTTCAGCGCCCTGATATCGTTCCCCACAAATACCAGAGTTTTAAAAACTCCGAAAATACGGGAAATTATGCGGTCGTTGTAGTTGTTCTGCAATTCATTTGCCGAAAGGTTAGTGCTGATTATTGTGGGCAGTCCCATATTTATGCGCGAATTGATGATATTGTAAAGTGCGGATTCATAAAAAGATGTGCGGAACTCGGAGCCGAGATCGTCAAGAATGAGCAGGTCAGCTTCGGTAAGCGTCTGCATCGTATCGCTTTCGGATATGTCGGAACGTCCGAAATGTTCTTTTTCAATTGCTCTCAGGTAGTTTAAAAGTGAACCGTAAGCAACGGTATATCCTTGCTTTGCTACCTGTTTTGCTATTGAAAGGGAAAGGTGCGTCTTGCCGAGACCGGTCTTTCCTATCATAAGCAGGCTCGGAGAATGAAGCGAAAAGGACGCTGCATAATCCTTGCAGAAATTCAGGTTTTCTTCCATTTTGCGGCGGCAGTCTATTCCGTTGTCCGTTTTTCCGTCGTAATAGGAAAGAGAAAAATGTTCAAAGTCACATTCAGGCATATTTGAACCGGCGTTGAGTGCGTCTACCGCAAGTTTATTAAGCAGCTTATAAAAGCACTGGCAGCGTTTGCCGTTTATATATCCTTGGTCATGGCATATTTCACAGTAATATTCCGGTTCAAGATAATTTTCCGGAAATCCCTTTTCTTTGAGCAGTTTTTTTATCATCTGCTGTCCTTGGAGGTTCTGATCCTTGATCTTTTCAAAATTGGCATGAAAATTTTTGTCTTTTCTTATAATTAGCTTTGAAAGTTCAATGCTTGTCCGTGAAAGCTGAGCCTTTATTTCGGAAATTTCGGGAATGATCCGTTCGGCTTCCTCGGTCCTTGCATTAAGCTCGCTTTCTGCGCGCTGCCGCCTTTGATGTATGATATCGTCCGCCTGCTCATACAGGCGCTTTTCATAAGCCATATGCTTTTCTCCTTTTGAAATTTTATGATCTCTTTATTTTCGGGGTGTTGTTCATGGCGTGTTCCACAAGAAGATCGAGATCGTATGAATGTTCGTCTTTATTGCCGGAAGCGGTTTTCGTTCCCGGATTGTCGCGGTTTCTTGCCTGATCGCTTTCTTTAGCCTTTAAAACGGTATTTATGCCTTTTTCGTGCCACGATGAAAGTATTTTATTCATGTAGCTGAATTTTAATTTTCCTATATTGTCTATTGTCTTTTCGTAGGAATATACTATAAGCTCGATAGAAATGCCTTTTTCAGCCCATTCCCTGATGAACTTCTTTTCAGTCGGAGTAAGCGTGCGGTCAAGTCCGAGCTTGGCGGATACCTGACCCTCCAGCGAAAAATATTTCTGGAGCGCTATTATCTCATCAGAAGCCTGCTTATGCGTAGTTATGCCTTTTTCGTGCCATGATACGGCGGTCTTTTCGATATATCCTATGCTTGCCTTGTTGATCTGGCGGGAAAAATCTATTATCATCAGAAGTATATCAGGCGCTATGCCGTAATAATCCCTCAGCCAGAGCAATGTGCGCTGTTCGGTGTAATTCAATAGTCGTCCTAACGATGCTTCCGCTGAACGGAAAAGGAATTTTATATCGTCGGAATTTTTTACCCGTTCGGCTATTTCTTCCGGTGAAAACATTTTTGCCGCGCGTTTGTGCTCGCTTTCGGCGGAAATATCGCCTTTTTCTTCTGTAACGGCTTTTGACTTTACAGGCTCTTCTGAGCTTATCTTCACAGGAATACTTCCGTCAGCATACAAAACTCCTACCTGCTGCCAGTAGGAAAGAGCGTCCTCAACGTCCTCCTCAGTGACGCCTACGGCTTTTCCCACTTCGGAAAGGTCTATATCAGATATTTTATTTTTAAGTATGTAAAGGAGGACTTTAACCGCTTTGCCGCCTGCAAGTTTAAGACAGTCCGCGGCAGCGTCAGGAACGGCAAATACACCGTTTCCGCCTCCCCAGTTTACGAGGTATCTCATATTCAAGATGTATTTTCCGAAGAAAATACTGCTCCTTCCAAAAATTAGTATTATAAGACGTCAGGCGATAAATTCTGACAAAGCTGCTGTAAAAAACATTATAACATATTTTCGGAAAAAAATCATTAAAAACTTGACCAAATTTTATTTTCGTGATATTCTATAAATATAGCGGCTCAAAAGGGGCATTTTGAACATAAGAAAGAACGTTCTGTTCTTTAGGCAGGAAAGGAGTAATTTACAGATCATGGAAGAAAATATTACCGAAATTAATGAGAACTCCGAGGAAAACGCGGGATCTGACGCTCCGGTAAAAAGAGTTCAGTATACCAAGCGGCAGAGTATTACTTATACGCTGCTGTCGATCGCGCTGTTTTTTTTGATATATTTTGCAGTAAAAGGAATAACGGGGGTAGTAAACCGTCCGTATAAGATGTCTGCTTACGGAGAGCAGATCTCCGCAGAGCGCACGGAAGAAATTTTTGAAAAGAGCGGCATTTCTGCGGAAAGCGGCTATGGAATTGAAACTATACATCTGTATAAAGACCCGCAGGGATATTATTTTACGGCGCTGTTTTCCTGCGATGAAATAGAAGAAAATGACGAAGATTACGGCTATATGTCCCATGCGGAGGAAGTGCTGACATTTGATCTCGGAGATCCGCAGACGGATATCAGGGCAGAATTTTTCCCGTATGAAGACGCTCCCTACGAGGCAGAATATGCTTACGGTGAAAAATATGACATTATAGATGAAATTACTGCCTCCGTCAGCTTTTTTGAATGGGAGGACAGGCAGTATGCCCTGTATGAAGAATACGGGTACAATGTTCCTGCGGAAATAAAGAGCTTGTTTTCCGGCGCGGAAAAAGTGTTCTGAAATGGTTGCAATCTGATTTGAAAAGTGGTATAATAATTGTATGTATGGTGATTCCGTGAGAAAGCCGCAGGAATTGCCTTTATATGGTATTTTAAAGGAGAATATCAATTGACGGATAACAAAGAAACAGTCAGAAAACTTATCACAAACGGCGGAAAAACACCGCTTTGCTTTCTCCACAGCTTCGGCTGCCGGCAGAACGTCAGCGACGGCGAGAAGATACTCGGTCTGCTGTGCGATATCGGCTACGGAGTTACGGAGGATATCACTGCCGCCGATCTGATAATATACAACACCTGCGCCGTAAGAGAGGGCGCGGAGCTGAAAGTCTACAGCCTTGTGGGAAATCTTAAAAATCTCAAAAAGAAAAAGCCGGAGCTTATCATAGGTCTTTGCGGCTGCATGGCTCAGCAGGAAAAGACAGTAGAAAAAATAAAGAAAAGCTATCCTTATGTCGATATCGTTTTCGGAACATTTGCGCTTGAAAAACTTCCCGAACTTCTTTATAAAGTCCTTATCGAAAGAAAACAGGCGGTGGACATCGGCGAGTACAGTACGGAGTTTCCGGAGGATATCCGTCCGGTCAGAACGGACAGGCTCAATGCAAGCGTTCCGATAATGTACGGCTGCAATAACTTTTGCTCATACTGTATAGTGCCTTACGTCAGGGGAAGAGAGCGCAGCCGCCGTCCGGAGGCAGTTATTGCCGAAGTAAAGGAACTTGCGGATTCGGGCTGCAAGGAGATAATGCTTCTCGGACAGAATGTAAATTCCTACGGAAATACTCTCGATGAAAAAATAAACTTTTCGGAGCTTCTCCGCAGAATAAACGATATAGACGGCGATTTCAGAGTGCGGTTCATGTCGTCCCACCCGAAAGACGCTACAAAGGAACTTATAGACACTATAATCGACTGCGACAAGATATGCAAGCACCTGCACCTGCCTTTGCAGTCGGGGAGCGACAGGATACTTGCGGCGATGAACCGCAAATATACTGCGGAAAAATATATGGAGACAGTAAATTACGCCAGAAGCAGGATACCTGATTTCTCGTTCAGCACCGATATCATAATCGGATTTCCGAACGAAACGGCTGAAGATTTTGCGGATACGATGAAAATTGTAAGACAGGTAAAGTATGACAATATTTTCTCGTTTATATATTCAAAGAGGACAGGCACAAGGGCTGCCGGAATGGAGGATCTTACTTCCGATGAGGAAAAGAAAGCCCGCATGAAAGAGCTTCTTGAAGTTCAGAGAGAAATTTCCTCCGGGAATTTTAAGCGCTTCATCGGACGGACGCTGACCGTGCTGTTCGATTCGGACGACGGAGACGGTATATTTTCAGGCAAGAGCGATGAATTTATAATCGTCAGGGCGGAAGCGGACAGTTCCGTTATCGGAACGGTGAGAAAAGTAAGGATCACCAAGTCATTCAACTGGGCTTTACAGGGTGAAATAATATAATAATAATTTTTAAGGAGATATTGATATGAACGTTATCGACAAAGCAAGAGAACTGGGACAGCTTATTCAGGCTGATGAAAGATATGCCGCTTATTGCAGGGCAAAGGAAGCCAACGATAAGGACGAGGGTCTTCAGCAGCTTATAAATGAATTTCAGACAAAACGTGTTGAACTTAATATGGAAATGTCCAAGGACGACCGCAGCGCCGAAAGGCTCACTGCACTCGACGATGAGATCAAATCGCTTTACGGAACTATTATGGCGAATGAAAACATGGCTGCTTACAATGAAGCGAAAAATGCTATGGATCATATGCTCAGTCAGATAAATATGGTCATAACCGGATCAGCTAACGGTGAGGATCCTATGACCTGTCCTACCGAGCAGAGCAGCTGCAGTGGAAGCTGCGCTACCTGCGGCGGCTGTCACTGATAAAAGCCGCAGCTTTATTCTGAATGAGAGGAGAACGATGACCTGCCGCGCAAACGGCGGGTCAAATGCGGTATATTATGGCTATGCAGATAGATTTTGAACGTCTTTCACCGATGATGAAGCAGTATTTTGCCGTAAAGAATAAGTACCAGAACCATATACTGTTTTTCCGCCTTGGTGATTTCTACGAAATGTTCTTTGACGATGCGGTAATGGTATCGAGAGAGCTCGGACTTACTCTGACGGGCCGTGACTGCGGTCTTGAAGAACGCGCTCCCATGTGCGGAGTGCCGTTCCACGCCTGCGATCAGTATATAAAACAGCTTATTGAAAACGGTCATAAGGTGGCTATCTGCGAACAGCTTACCGATCCTAAAGACGCAAAGGGAAACATAGTTGAAAGAGACGTTATACGTATAGTTACTCCCGGAACGCTTACGGAAAGCAGTTTCCTTGATGAATCAAAGAATAATTACATATGCGGCGTTTATTCTTCGGAAAAAGAATGTGCGGTTTGCTTTGCCGATATTTCAACAGGTGCGGTGCATCTTTTCCTGAAATCCGGCAAAGAGCTTGAAGCCTCCGTCATAGACGAGCTTTCAAGATTTGAACCTGCGGAAGTGGTGTTCAATCCGGATTTTCTTGACCGCAAGCAGGTAATGGGATTTATCCGGGAAAAAACGGAATATTCCGTACAATTGCTTGAAGAAAGCGCTTTTGACGTTTCTGAGAATGCCGACGTTATCCTTAAACAATTCGGTGTTTCCGAACTGTGCGAGGTAGGCTTGAATGAGGGTACTCCCGAAGCTGCTTGTGTATGCGGACTTTTCGGATATATCAGCGATACTCAGAAAGCGCTTGTGGGAAGATTTACCGAAATAAAAAGATACGACGACAGCTATTTCATGGGTCTTGACCTGACAGCAAGGAGAAACCTTGAGCTTACGGAAACCATGCGCGGAAAAGAAAAAAAGGGAAGTCTTATGTGGGTGCTGGATCATACAAGGACTTCCATGGGCAAAAGGCTCCTGAAATCATATATCGAGCAGCCTCTCATAAAGCCGGCAATGATAATAAATCGTCTTGACGCTGTTGAGGAGCTTTGCGGCAAATCGGTGCTCAGGGAAGAACTGGAAGAGGAATTGTCCGATGTTTATGATATAGAGCGTCTTATGACAAGGGTAATGTATAAAAATGCTTCTCCGAGAGACCTTAAAGCGTTATCTCTTACCGCTCTGAGACTGCCGGTAATAAAAGAGCTTCTGGGCAATTTCTCCTGTAAGCTGCTGCATGAGCTGAACGGAAAAATACATACCCTTGAGGAAATATCAGGGCTTGTTGAAAACGCAATAGTTGATGAACCTCCCCAGACTGCGCGGGAGGGCGGCGTGATAAAGGACGGCTTCAACGAGGAGCTGGATCGTCTGAGAAATATCATCAAGAACGGCAAAAGCGTAATAGACGATATCGAGCAGCGCGAAAGAGAGCGTACAGGCATCAAGAATTTAAAGCTCGGATACAACCGTGTTTTCGGATATTACATAGAGATAACAAAGTCATATTATGACAGGATCCCTGCCGAATACATCAGAAAACAGACGCTTGCAAATTGCGAAAGGTTTATAACGGAAGAACTCAAAAAGACCGAGTATGAGATACTGGGAGCAAACGACAGGATACTTTCTCTTGAATATGACATATTCTGCGAGGTAAGGGACTTTGTCGCTACAATGCTGACGCAGTCGCAGGAAACAGCTTCGGCTGTGGCTCAGCTTGATGTGCTTTGCTCGTTTGCATATACTTCAATGAAAAATGAATATGTCAAGCCGGATATTTCCATTGACGGCATAATTGACATAAAGGACGGCAGACACCCGGTAGTTGAGCTTATGCTTACCGATGAGATGTATGTTCCGAATGATACATATCTTGATCTTGGAAGCAACCGCATGGCAATAATAACCGGTCCGAATATGTCCGGTAAATCCACTTATATGCGCCAGACCGCGCTTATTGTCCTTATGGCGCAGATAGGCTGCTTTGTTCCGGCAAAGTATGCCAGAATAACTATCGTTGATAAGATTTTTACCCGTGTGGGGGCTTCCGATGACCTTACAGCAGGACAGTCCACATTCATGGTGGAAATGAGCGAGGTGGCGGATATCCTGAAAAACGCCACAAAGCAGAGCCTTGTAATTCTTGACGAGGTGGGAAGGGGAACTTCCACCTTTGACGGCATAAGTATTGCGACGGCTGTGGCGGAATATATTTCGGGATCGAGAAATCTTGGCTGCAAAACACTGTTTGCAACCCATTATCACGAACTTATCAAACTGGAAAATGAACTGGACGGAGTTAAAAATTACAGCGTTGCCGTCAAAAAGCGCGGAGAAGATATAAAATTCCTCAGAAAAATAGTCCGCGGCGGAGTTGACGACAGCTATGGAATAGAGGTCGCCAAGCTGGCAGGACTTCCTAAGAAAGTCCTTGAAAGAGCGAGAATACTTCTTTCCGAAATGGAAAGAAACAAAGAGAATACCGTTATGGGGAATAGTGACGATCAGATATCCTTCCGCAGTATAGGAAACGATAATATAATCGAAAGGCTCCGCAAGACAAATGTTGACGAACTTACGGACGAGGACGCAAAGTATTTTCTTAAAGAGCTTTGCGGAATGCTTGAATAAAGGAGACTGAAAAATGCCAAAGGTACACGTTCTCAGCAAGGAAATAGCTGAGCTTATCGCTGCCGGAGAGGTAATAGAAAGACCAAGCTCCATTGTTAAAGAGCTTGTTGAAAACTCCATAGACAGCGGCGCCGGCAGCATTACCGTCGAGATCAAAAACGGAGGCGTGAGCTATATCCGTGTGACGGATAACGGCTGCGGCATAGATCATGAGTACGTTCCTACGGCATTTTTGCGCCACGCTACCAGCAAAATACAGGATAAGACCGATCTTGAAAGCATATTTACCCTTGGTTTCAGGGGAGAAGCGCTGGCGTCGATCTGCGCTGTGGCAAAGGTAGATGTCCTTACAAAAACAAAGGATCAGCAGTACGGAACTCATTACTCCATAGAAGGCGGAGAACAGACTGAATATGAGAGCAGCGGCTGTCCGGAGGGCACCACAATAATTGTAAGGGACATTTTCTATAATGTTCCTGCAAGGCTGAAATTCCTGAAAAAAGACGTTTCCGAAGGCAATGCCGTTGCTTCTGTAGTTGATAAGATAGCCGTATCCCACCCGGAAACAGCTTTTAAATTTATAAGGGACAATAAGCAGGAGTTTATCACTCCCGGAGACGGAGAGCTTTATTCTTCGGTATATTCGGTAATGGGCAAACAGTTTGCGGCTTCAATGATACCCGTGGATTATGAGCTTAACGGAATAAAAATAGACGGCTTTACGGTCAAGCCCCTTTTCGGCAGACCGAACCGCTCTATGCAGCATTTTTTTGTGAACGGCAGATATGTCAGATCTCCAGTGTGTACACATTCTCTTGAACACGCTTATATGAACAGCATAATGGAGGGAAAATTTCCTTCCTGCGTTCTTAGAATGACTATACCTCCGTCGATAATAGACGTGAATGTTCACCCTGCAAAGATAGAAGTAAGGTTTACCGATGAAAGGGTAATAGCCGACAGCATATACTTTGCTGTAAAGAACGCTATACTCCTTGATACCGAACCTGCCGAAATAAACATCAGACAGCCAAAGCCGGATTATACAAGACCTGTACCGGAAGAACAGCCCGAATATACTCAGATGAAGATACAGCCGACTGTCCGGGTGAGCGAAATACGTCCTGCATATAATGAAAATATGCCTGTTCAGGCTGCCGCTCCGGCTAAGCATACCGATATCGGGCATGATAAAAAATATGAGCTTAACGGGACGGCTCCGGAGGAACATGATAATAACTCCGGGAAAAATACGTCGGATATCCTGACGGATAAAGGGTTCAGGTATATCACCGAAGCGTCTTTCGCGAAAAAGGAAGCCGCTGCACCTGCTCCCGAACCTCCGGAAGAGATATTTTTCAGGGTGATAGGCGAGGCGTTCAAGAATTATATCATTGCCGAGATCGACAGCGACATCATCTTTGTTGATAAGCACGCCGCTCATGAACGTATACTTTTTGAAAAGCTCCGTACCGGCAGAAGCAAGCTGATCTGCCAGATGATGCTTGATCCGTGTGAGGTGCTTCTTGAATTTGACGAGTTCAATGCGCTTATAAACAATACCGGACTTGTGCATGAGCTTGGATTTGATTTTGAGATATCGGGCAATTCAAAAGTAAGTGTTACCGGGATACCAAGTATCCTTGACGGCTGCGATCCGTCGGATCTTATTATAGAGCTTGCGAAAAATATCTGTGACAGCAAGAATGATCCTATGCCCGAAATACTGGACAATATGTATCATACCTTTGCCTGCAAGGCGGCTATAAAAGCAAATGATATAACTTCTCCTGCGGAGCTTTCGGAGATCGTAAGAACAATACTTTCCGACGAGAGGATAAGATACTGTCCCCACGGCAGACCGGTAATGTTCAAACTTTCAAAGCGTGAACTGGAGAAGCAGTTCAGAAGAGTTCTTTAAGAGAGGAGCGGCAGCGTGTCAGAACAAAAGATATCTCTGCTTGTCATAACCGGACCTACGGCTTCCGGAAAAACTGCGCTTGGCGCGGCTCTTGCTGAGGAATACGGCGGAGAAGTGGTTTCGGCGGATTCAATGCAGATATATAAAGGACTGGATATAACTTCTGCCAAGCCTTCTGCGGAGGAAATGCGCGGCATACCTCATCATCTTATAGGCATTATCGAAATGGACGCAAAATTCAGCGTTGCGGACTATGTTTCGCTTGCAAAGGAGAAGATAAAGGAAATATCCTCAAGAGGAAAACTCCCGGTACTTGTGGGCGGTACAGGTCTTTACATCAATTCGCTGATAGATAATATAAATTTTGAAAAAGCCGAAACTGACGGCAGTATACGGGAACGGCTCTATGCCGAAGCTGAAAAAGCCGGCGCGGAGGAGATGCACAGACGCCTTTCAGTGGTAGATCCGGAAACTGCGGAATGGGTCAGTCCGAATAATGTTGTCAGAGTAGTACGCGCTTTGGAAATCTGCGAGCTTACAGGGATAAAGTTCAGCGAATACAGAAAGATGAGCAAGGGCGGCGATACCGTCTATAACGTCTGCATGATAGGGCTGAATTACCGCGACAGAGAAAAACTTTATGACAGGATAAACAGAAGAGTTACCGTAATGGCAGAAAATGGCATGATAGATGAGTGCAGACAAGTCTACGAAAACAAAAAAACCGGAACTTTAAGTCAGGCGATAGGCTATAAGGAACTTATTCCTTATTTTACCGGTGAGGCAGATATTGATACTTGCCTTAATAAAATACGTCAAAATTCAAGAAGATATGCCAAGAGACAGCTTACCTGGTTTCGTCGTGATGAACGAATTAACTGGATTTATTTGGACGAAATAAATAATTTTGATGAAATTATTAAAATATGCAAAAAAATAGTAGCCAAATCAAAAATTTTATGTTATAATGAAATGTAAGCAATTTTTTGCTTGCAAAAGAAAAAATAACGGTCCTGAATGGAAAGGGTGGTAAAATGAATAAAAATATGAACCTCCAGGATGTATTTCTTAATCAGGCGAGAAAGGATAAGATCCCGGCAACATTCATACTTACGAACGGCTTTCAGTTCAAAGGTGTGGTGAAAGGCTTTGACAGCTATGTTGTGATACTCGAATGTGACGGAAAGCAGGAGCTTGTGTTCAAGCACGCCATTTCAACAATAATACCTGCCAAGCCGGTATCTATACTGGATTCTGAACAGTAACACTGACATATGATGAACACTATTACGGTCAGGATACTTGTTTTCTTGCTTTCACTGTTTATTCTGGTAACTTTTTTCAGCCAGATAAGTATGCAGTTCAAGGACAATTATGTCACAGAAACGGCTGTGATATATTCTTCCGCTGAAAAAGTATTGTTCCAAGGCGTGTATATCAGGAACGAATCTGTTATAAGAGGCGGTTCTTCAGGAGTGCTGAGCTATCCTAACGCAGACGGAAGCAAGATAGCCAACGGTTCTGTAGTTGCGTATGTTTATAAAAGTGAGAATGACATCTATGTAAACCACAGGATAGAGCAGCTGAAAGAGGAAGTAAGCCTTCTGGAAAGCGCTCAGAACCCCGGCATAACCGAGGTCGCCAAACCGACGTTCATTTCTTCGCTTATTGATGACGAATATCAGACGATAGCTGTGCTTATTGCCAAAAATGACCTTGAAACACTTTCCAAGGAGCGTAAACAACTCCAGACCCTTATGGATATCTACCATATAGTTATAGATGAGGAAACAGACTTCAATGACGCGATATCCGGTCTTAATTCCGAAATAGCTGACCTTGAAAGACAGCGCAGGAATTATACAGATGTCATTACGGCAGACAGTACGGGATATTTCATAAGTCATACCGACGGATATGAAAATACCCTGTCTCTTGATGATATCGGAGATCTTACGGCTGATAAGCTAAAGGAGATAATAAGTGAACCTCAGAAGGAAAGCTCCGCTTACGATGTGGGAAAAATGGTCGATGGCTATGAATGGAAAATGGCAGGGATAATTGATCCGAAATCTGCTGATTTCAAGATTGGAAGCAGCGTTACGGTGAAATTTGCTTCTACTCCGGATACAGTTACGGCTGTAATTGACGATATCATCGAAACAGATAATCCGGACGAAAGCATTATAATAATTTCCTGCGACGAGCTTACTTTTGACCTTGTTCAGAGAAGAGTTGACAGAGTAGAGATAATACTTAACGATTATGAGGGTATCAAAGTCCCGAGAGAAGCAATAAGATTTGACAAAAATAATGAAAAGGGCGTTTATATTCTTCTTGGTCAGAGGATCTCATTCAGGAAGATAGAGCCTGTTTATGAATGTGACGAATATATACTTTCTAAGATAACATCGGATACTTCTTATGTAAGTATGTATGACGATATAATCACAAAAGGTGAGATATCTGCTGATCTTTATGTGGAGGAAACCACGGCTGCTCCCGAAGACGATGCTCTGGAAGATGACGCTCCGGAAGATGACGCTTCCGATGTATCCGGAATGTCATACGAGAATACGGAAAGCGTTACCGAGCAGGTCTCCGGAACTGACGATGAAGCTGGGGACAATTCAGATAACACTGATAGTTCAGGCGAGAAAGACGATGACGATACGATCTGGGAGGACGAATAGCTTCCGAAGGGAGATGTAAATGTGGATGAGGACATTTACGAAAATTTAAAGCGTATACGTTTTAACATCGGAGAGGCAAAGGCAAAATACAGAAGCTCCGGCGATGATCTGCGGATAATGGCGGTCACAAAGACCGTTCCGTATCAGAGAGTAAATATGGTCATTGATGACGGCATAACGCTCCTCGGCGAGAACAGGGTGCAGGAGTATCTTGAAAAAAAGGACCTTTACAGGCAGAACGCCGAAGTGCATTTTATAGGACATCTACAGTCAAACAAGGTAAAATATATCATTGACAATGTTTCGCTCATACATTCGGTGGACAGCTTCAGGCTTGCGTCTGAAATAGACAGGCTGGCTGAAAAGAACGGATTGTGCAAGAATATTCTCATCGAGGTAAATATCGGCGGTGAGGAATCAAAAAGCGGAGTGCCGGAGCATGAGGTCAGAGATCTTATTTCAGAGATATCGCAGCTTAAAAATATCAGGATCAAAGGGCTTATGACGATCCCTCCGGTGGGACAGTCCGAAAGCTCCTTTGAGAGAATGCAGGCGCTTTTTTCGGATATCAGATCCGAAAAATACAGCAATGCTTCCATGGAGATACTTTCCATGGGTATGTCATCAGATTATGTTTTAGCCGTGAAATATGGCTCGAATATAGTAAGAATAGGTTCCGCTATTTTTGGATCCAGAAAGTAAAAAGAGAGGAAGAGAAAAATGAGCTTTATTGGAAATCTTAAGGAAATACTCGGAATGGATACGGAGGATGATAACGACAACGATCTTGACACCTTCGACAATTCCAACGACAACTATGATGATGACTCCGGAAAAAGAAATAAGGTAGTCAACATTCATGCTACTGCACAATTGCAGGTAATTCTTGTTAAACCGGAGGTTTTTCAGGATACAAAGCAGATAGCTGACCATCTTAATTCCAAAAAGACGGTAGTTCTCAATCTTGAATCCACTACGCCTGACGTTACAAGAAGAATAATCGACTTTCTCGGCGGTGTGGCTTATGCTAACGGCGGAAATATCAAGCCTGTAGCAAACAATACTTTTATCATCACTCCTTACAATGTAGGCTTTGTAGGTGAGGATCTGGTAGGCGAACTTGAAAATAACGGCGTATATCTTTGATAATGGGCAGCTTTAAAGGACATATTACCGATCTCAGCGACGATGATAAGGTGCTTTTATCCCACATCAAGGATATGGTGAGGATATGTGAAAAAACTCACAGAGCAAGATTTTCCGCTTTTCTGGACGAACGGCAGATAATGATAGCAGGTTCGGCAATGAGCGAGCTTGGCTTCAGCGGATATGAATTTTTCGGAGGTTATGACGGAGCGTCAAGAAAGGTCTTGGGGGTCTTTCCGGAATATTATGACGTTAAAGAAAAATTTCCCATATCTGCACTTGCTTTTAAATTCAGGGATACAGACAAGCTCTCTCACAGGGATTTTCTCGGGTCATTCATGTCCAAACAGATCGAGCGTGATATGATAGGAGATATCATTGTTTCGGAAGGAAGTGCGGTTGCTTTTGTGTATGATACCGTAAAGCAGATGCTTCTTTATGAAACGGATAAGATCGGTTCTGTCGGCGTAAAGGTATCAGAGGACGAAAACCCCGAAATAAATGCCGAACAGTCATTTATCGAGAAAAACTGCATGGTCTCTTCAATGAGACTGGACTGCATTGTCAGCGCTGCTTCAGGCGTAAGCAGGGGAAAAGCGGCTGATCTTATAAAAGGCGGCAGCGTTTCGGTCATGTATGCTGCGGCAGGCTCTCCGTCTGTGACTTTATCGGAAGGCGATATTTTTTCGGTAAGAGGTTTCGGAAAGTATCTTTTGTATTCGGTAAACGGAACTACCAAAAAAGACAGGCTCCATATTACTTTAAAAAAATATAATTAATTTTTATGAGGTGATTTGATTGTTAAGCGTAAAGGATATCAATAACAAGCGTTTTGAACAGGCAAGACCCGGTTACAACACCGAGGAAGTAGATGATTTTCTTCGTCAGATCGCGCAGGATATTGCTCAGTATCAGAGAGAAAAGGAAGAAACTGAAAAGAAGATCGAAGTCCTTGTTGAAAGCGTAAGAGAGTACAAAAAAGATGAGGACGTTCTTAAAGACGCCCTTCTCAGCGCACAGAAACAGGGAAGAGCAGTTATTGCAGAAGCAAACGAAAAAGCTGAAAAGATACTTGCCGACGCAAATGTTCAGGCTGATGAGATAATCGGTTCTACAAGGATCCAGCTTGAAAAGGAAAAGAATTGCCTTATAAAAATGCAGCAGGAGGTTTCCGATTTCAAGGCTAACCTGCTCAGTATGTATAAGCAGCACCTTGAGCTTATTACTGCTATGCCGGATTATGAGGACGAGGATGCGGAGGAAGAAGCTGCTGAAACTCCCGTTCCTGAGGCTCCTGTTCCGGAGCAGCCGGCAGAAGAAGCTCCTGTACAGCAGCCGGAACAGAATATGGAAGCTACAAGAATAATGGAAAATCCATACAGACAGGAAAAAGCTCCGCTTCCTTTCGGTGAGCCGGCTATTCCGAATACCACAAAGCCGGAGAGTAAATTCGGCGAGCTTAAATTCGGACATAATAAATAATATCCAAGGAGAGTATTAACAATGGCGCAGGATTACAATTTCACACTCAATCTTCCCCAGACCGAGTTTTCGATGAGAGGCAATCTTACTCAGAAAGAGCCTGCAATGATCGAACACTGGGATAATGATGGAACATATTATGCAATGATCAAAAAAAATGAGGGCAAGCCTCAATATATTCTTCATGACGGACCTCCGTATGCTAACGGTGATATCCATCTGGGTACGTCCCTTAATAAGATACTGAAGGATATTATTGTACGTTATAAGAATATGAACGGCTTCTGTTCGCCCTATATTCCGGGCTGGGATACTCACGGTCTTCCTATAGAGCTTCGCGCACTTAAAGAGATCGGCGTAGAAAACGGCGCTATCCCTCCTGTAGAGCTTAGAAAGCATTGCAAGGAATATGCTCTTAAACAGGTGGAAAATCAGAAGCAGCAGTTCAAACGTCTTGGAGTATGGGGAGATTTCAACGCTCCGTATCTGACGTTGAAGCCGGATTTTGAAGCCCGTCAGGTGGAAATTTTCGGAGAAATGTACAAGAAAGGCTACATCTATAAGGGCTTGAAGCCTGTTTATTGGTGTCCCGACTGCCAGACTGCCCTTGCAGAAGCGGAGATCGAGTATGAGAACGATCCGTGCCATTCTATATATGTAAAATTCAAGGTCACAGACGATAAGGGCAAATTTACTGCGCTCGGTCTTGATCTTGACAAAACGTTTTTCGTTATCTGGACAACTACTACATGGACTCTTCCCGGAAACCTTGCTATTTGTCTTGGTCCTGATTACGAGTATACGGTAGTTCAGGCGAACGGCGAAAATTATGTCATGGCAATGGAGCTTGTAAGACCTACCATGGCTGCCGCTAAAATTGAAAACTATACAACAGTGGGTTCTTTCAGAGGAAAAGAACTTGAGTATATAATGACTAAAAATCCTCTCATGGACAGAGGCTCAATGGTCATTGTCGGAGACCATGTTACTCTTGAAAGCGGTACGGGCTGTGTTCATACCGCTCCCGGATTTGGTGTTGATGACTTTGAAGTCTGCAAGAAATATCCTGAGATTGGCATTGTAGTTCCTGTTGATTCAAAGGGCGTACAGACGGAAGAAGCGGGAAAATATGCGGGATTGACAACGGAAAATTCCAACAAGGTGATCGCTGCCGATCTTGAAGCAAGCGGCGCGCTGTTTGCACTTGAAAAAATAGTTCACCAGTATCCGCACTGTTGGAGATGTAAGAAACCTGTCCTGTTCCGTGCTACTGAACAGTGGTTCTGTTCGGTAAAGGATTTCAAGGATAAGGCTATTGAAGCTATCGACAGCGTTCAGTGGATACCCGAATGGGGTCATGACCGCATAAAGGGCATGGTAAGCGACAGAAGCGACTGGTGTATTTCCCGTCAGAGAACGTGGGGAGTTCCTATACCGGTAGTTTACTGTAAGGACTGCGGAAAACCCGTTGTAACAGATGAACTTATAAAAAATGTTTCGGATATGTTCCGCAGAGAAGGCTCTAATTCATGGTATCTTACAGACGTTAATGATATCGTTCCGTCAGGAACAAAATGTGAATGCGGCTGCACGGAGTTCATAAAGGAAAAGGATATTTTCGACGTATGGTTTGACAGCGGTGTAACTCATACGGCTGTTATGGACGAAAAAGGTTTCGGAACACCTGTTGATCTGTACCTTGAAGGCGCAGATCAGTACAGAGGCTGGTTCCAGTCGTCGCTTCTTACTTCTGCCGCAACGGTGGGCCGCGCTCCTTATAAAGCTGTCTGCACTCACGGCTGGGTAGTTGACGGCGAGGGCAAGACCATGCATAAATCCCTTGGAAACGGTATTGACCCCAAGGAGATCACGGATCAGTACGGCGCTGATATTCTCCGTCTGTGGACGGCTTCTTCCGATTACCATTCGGACATAAGGATCTCAAAGGAAATCCTCAAGCAGCTTTCGGATATGTATAAGAAGATCAGGAATACCGCAAGGTTTATTCTTGGAAATATCTGCAACGGCAGCGGCTTTGATCCTGACAAGGATATGGTTTCCGCCGATGAGCTGCATGAAATAGACAAATGGGCGCTGTTAAGGCTGAATGTTCTTATTGACAAGGTAAAAGCTGCATATGACGCATTTGATTTCCATATTGTTGTAAGCAGTATCCACAATTTCTGCATTACAGATATGTCAAACTTCTATCTTGATATTATCAAGGACAGACTGTACTGCACAGGTGAAAAATCAGTTGACAGACGTGCTGCACAGACAGCTATGTATAAGATACTCAGCGCGCTTTCAAGAATGGTGGCTCCTGTTCTTTGCTTTACGGCAGAAGAAATATGGAATTATATCCCGCATAAGGCTGATGACGATGCAAGAAGCATTTTTATGAACCAGATGCCTGAAAAGGAAAATGTTTCGGTAGGCGAAGGCTTTACCGAAAAGTGGGATACGATATACAAGCTCCGCTCCGATGTTACAAAGGCTCTGGAAGTCAAGCGGAGAGATAAATTTATCGGCGCTCCTCTTGAAGCAAAGGTCATCGTCCATGCAGGAGCAAATTACGATAATTTCTCATCTTTCAAGGATATACTTGAAAAGGTATTCATAGTTTCTGCGGTTGAAGTTGTTCCTGACGGTTCAGGCGAATTTGGCAGCGACAGTTTTGAAGGCGTTTCATATGATGTTGAACGTGCTTCGGGTGAAAAATGTGAGCGCTGCTGGTCTTACTCGGAAACCGTAGGAAAGGATCATGAGCATCCGACACTTTGTGCTCGCTGCGCTGCTGAAGTAAAATAAATTATGTCCGGATCGGGGAGGCAACTCCTCGATTTGGTTATGTAGGGTAAAAAATGGTTTTTTTTCTCATAATTTTTGGTATTGTATTAGTTGCAGCCGATCAGATAATAAAATACTGGGCGGCTGAAGTTCTTATGCCTGTAAAGGAAATGAGCTTTATACATTTCGGAGATATTGAAATACTTGGCTTGAAGTATACGGAAAATACCGGAGCTGCTTTCAGCTCATTCAGAGGAGAAAAATGGTTTCTTATAGGGTTTGTATCCTTAATGCTTGTATTTCTTGTTGTATTTACAATAAAATATAAATACAAGCGTCCGGTTTTTCTGATAAGCTCGGTGATGATAATATCCGGAGGACTGGGAAATCTTATAGACAGGATAAGAATGGGATATGTCATAGATTATCTTGATGTAAAGCTGTTCAACTTTGCAATATTTAATTTTGCGGATATCTGCGTAGTTCTTGGCGCAGCTATGATGCTGGTATTTATATTGTTTGCCGAACCTAAACTTGCAAAAGCCGATGAAGAACAAAAGGAACAAAACGATGAGCAGGCTTGATTTTACCACAGAAAATGCTGAAAATAATGTCCGTATAGATAAGTGGCTGTCTGAACAGGACTGCGGAGTTTCCCGTTCAATGCTTCAAAGGCTTCTGAAAGAAGATAAGATAACGGTAAACGGAAAACCTGTCGGGAAAAGCTATCAGCTTAAATGCGGAGACAGGATTATTGTGGAGATACCTGATCCGGAGCCGCTTGATGTAGAGCCGGAAAATATTCCCTTGGAAATAGTTTATTCGGACGATCACCTTCTTGTGGTGAATAAGCCTAAGGGAATGGTGGTCCACCCTGCGGCGGGCAATTACAGCGGCACAATGGTAAATGCTCTTCTTTATCACTGCGGGGGACAGCTTTCTTCCATAAACGGTATCATTCGTCCCGGAATAGTCCACAGGATCGACAAAAATACAAGCGGACTTCTGATAGTTGCTAAAACTGATATGGCACATCAGAGACTTGCAGAGCAGATAAAGGCACATACCTTTACACGCGAATATCATGCAGTCGTTTGCGGAAGATTTAAAGAACCGACCGGGATCATTGACGCTCCTATTGGCAGACATCCGATAGACCGCAAAAAAATGTGCGTTACGGATAAAAATTCCAAGGAAGCAAGAACGGAATATACCGTTCTTGATGAATTTGACAATTACAGCTATGTAAAACTTAAACTTTTTACGGGCAGAACACATCAGATACGCGTTCATATGTCTTATATAGGGCATCCTGTTTTCGGGGACGACGTTTACGGAAAGCCTTCAAAACTTTGCGAAGGGCAGTGTCTGCACGCAAAAAAGATCGGTTTTATTCATCCTGCTGACGGAAAATATTATGAATTTGACAGTGAGCTTCCCGAATATTTCAGATCAGTACTGAACAGGCTTTCGGGAGGACGCATTTAACGGTGGAGGAAATTTTTTATGCCGGATTTTTCAAATATTGTTTTCATCACCGATCTTGACGGAACGCTGCTTCCAAGCAATAAGATCCCGCTTCAAAAAGATCTTGAAGCTATAGAAAGGTTCAAGAAATACGGCGGTACGTTCACTATTGCAACAGGACGCGTTATTCAGGCAACGGATCAGTTTTTTGACATTCTGAAACCAAATGCGCCGATAATTCTGAATAATGGTTCGCTGATCTACGATATTGACAGTAAGAAAACGCTTTATAACCGTACTCTTGACAGGGCAGCAAAGGAATATACGATTGCTCTTATGGAGAAATTCCCGGAAATTGGCGTTGAAGTCAATTTCCCCGACAAAATATGTGTTATCAGGCTTACCGAGTGGGAACAGCAGCACCTTAACATAACACACCTTCCGTATGTAGAGACCGCTATTGATGATATTCCCGAGGACGGCTGGTGCAAAGTCCTTTACTCGATCTCGCATGACAGGATACACGAACTTGAAGAGTTTGCCGCTTCGGAAGGTTGGGATAAGGCGAGTTTCGTAACTTCGGGGAAGTCCTATTTTGAATGTCTGCCAAAAGATACGGCGAAAGGCTTTGCCCTGAAAGAACTTATAAAAATTGCCGGTTGGGAAAACTGCAGGATTGCTGCTTCGGGAGATTATAACAACGATCTGGAAATGCTTGAAGTTTCTGATATCCCGATCGCGCCGCAGAACGCTCAGAAGATAGTGAAAGATGCTGCGGAATATGTTACTTCCGCAGACTGCAACAGCGGATTTATTTCAGAAGCTGTTGAATATATCGAAAACCATTATGTAAAGTGATGATACTTTTTACATATGCAACAGAAAGGAATGGTAAAACATGGACGCTTCCATAAAAAAACAGTTTGAAATTACTGCCTGCAAGGTAAGAATGGGAGTTATCGAAGGTGTTTATAACGCAAAATCAGGACACCCGGGAGGATCGCTTTCAATATGCGATCTGCTGACATATCTTTATTTTGCAAAGCTGAATGTTGACCCGAAAAACCCTAAAATGCCCGAAAGAGACAGATTGGTCCTTTCAAAAGGACACTGTGCTCCCGCACTGTATTCTGTATTGGCACAAAGAGGATTTTTCTCTTCGGAAGAACTGAAAAAACTTCGCCACATCGGCGCAATGCTTCAGGGACATCCGGATATGAAAGGCACTCCCGGTGTTGATATGAGCACCGGTTCTCTTGGTCAGGGTATTTCCGCAGCCTGCGGAATGGCTCTGAGCGGAAAACTTTCCTGCGCTCATTATAAGGTTTATGCTATCCTCGGAGACGGTGAGATAGAAGAGGGTCAGGTCTGGGAAGCGGCTATGTTTGCGGCTCATAACAAGCTGGATAATCTTGTTGCGATAGTTGATAACAACGGTCTCCAGATAGACGGTAAAATTACCGACGTTTGCTCTCCTATGCCTATAACGGACAAGTTTGAAGCATTCGGCTGGTATGTTATCACCATGAACGCTCACGATTTTGACGATATCGAACGCGCTTTTGACGAAGCGGAAAAGATAAACGGCAAGCCCGTTGCAATTATCCAGACAAGCACCAAGGGCAAGGGTGTTTCATATATGGAAAATCAGGTTGGCTGGCACGGTTCTGCTCCCAATAAAGAGCAGTATGAACAGGCTATGGCTGAACTCAATGCTCAGCTTAAAGCCTTGGAAGCCTGATTTTGAAAGGAACGGTTAAAAATGGCAGATATAGTTAAAAAAGCTACCAGAGAAAGCTACGGAGAGGCTCTTGCAGAGCTTGCCGATAAATATGACGATCTTGTAGTGCTTGACGCCGATCTTGCGGCGGCTACAAAGACCGGAATTTTCAAGAAAAAGTATCCGGAAAGATTTATTGACTGCGGAATTGCCGAAGCGAACATGATGGGCGTTGCGGCGGGACTTGCCTCCACCGGCAAAAAGGTTTTTGCAAGCTCCTTTGCAATGTTTGCGGCGGGCAGAGCATATGAGATAGTCCGCAATTCTATCGGTTATCCTCATATAAATGTTAAGATAGGCGCAACTCACGCAGGAATTTCCGTAGGTGAGGACGGCGCGACACATCAGTGCAACGAGGATATTGCCCTTATGAGAACTATTCCCGGCATGACAATAATCAATCCTGCCGATGATGTTGAAGCAAAGGCTGCCGTTGAAGCTGCGCTTAACATTGACGGTCCTGTTTATATGCGTTTTGGACGTCTTGCAGTTCCCGTTTTCAACGACAAGGAAACATACAAATTTGAAGTTGGCAAGGGCATTCAGCTTAAAGACGGCAAGGACGTTACAATAATTGCAACCGGTCTTATGGTAAATGAAGCAAGAATGGCTGCGGAAGCTCTTGAAAAAGACGGAATTTCCGCAAGGGTTATAAACATTCACACCATAAAGCCCATTGACAAGGAAATTATTTGTAAGGCAGCTCGTGAAACAGGAGTTATTGTTACCGCTGAGGAACACAGCATTATAGGCGGTCTGGGTTCTGCCGTTGCGGAAACCGTTACGGAATGTTGTCCCGTTCCCGTTGTAAAGATAGGCGTAAATGATGTTTTCGGACATTCGGGTCCTGCAGTGGACTTACTGAAAGAGTTCGGACTTTCTGCGGAAAATATTGTTGAAAAGGCAAAGTACGCGGTAACATTAAAGAAGTAATTTCTGAAAATACTTTTTATGCGGGTATCACGGGAATTTCCCGCGATACCCGCTTTTATTCAGTGTTGAGATCAAAGTATCAAATAAATCGGGATTTGCAGGTGAAATCTTTATGGAAGCAAAACTTGAATACTGCGGTAATTATATAGAAATCACAAATTTCCGCCACTCTGTTGATAACGAAAAAAATGGGAATCCTTATAATTGTTCATTTGATATTAAAGTGAAATCAGGCGTGTTCTCCGGTATTGCGGACGGCTGTGAATATGATTATAAGGAGTTACAGAAATTCATTAAAGCTCTTGAAGATATGATTTGGTTTAAAAGAAAAGAAGTAACGTTTGTCGAAATAGGGTATGGGAATACGATCAAATTCAATTGCGACAGAACAGGACATATAATCGTATCCGGCGATATACGAGACGGTATAGGCGACCATGCGCTAAAATTTGAATTTCTGACAGACCAGACAGTTTTTCCGGATTTTATAAGGGAACTGAAATGCCTGTAAATTAAAAAAATCTGAAAATCAACATTTATAAATGGCTTTGCATATTTAAATAAGGAGATGAAACGTTGTTATTTCATAATTCAGATTATTGCAAAGCACGGAGAGAATACGGTAATTCTGCAATTATAGAAATGCAGTTCTGCAAATTTCCTGTCGGAACGGATATAAAAAAGATCGTTTCCGTTGACAGCATAAAACATTGGCAGAATGATTCTTTGTATATTGATGATGAAAATATATTTTTTGATGAATATAAAAATATTTTCAACTGCGGTATTTATGCAAATCTTCAAAGCGGAGTTGTGGATATTTGCGGGTTAAATTATTATTCTCCTGAACTTACAATTAAAATTATTGAAAAGATAAATGCCGAAAAATCTGTCGGCTATGAAATTTTATCCGAATGGTTAAATATTGCAAAGAGTTACAACGGTTTTTATATTCTTGGGATATGACTTGCTTTGGAGGATCTTTGACAAATGACTAACAAAGAAATTTTATACACTGCTATGGAGCAATCTGCCGAGGATATCGGCTGTAAGGCTGAAGATTTTTTGCAGGATAAAAATGTTTCTGTTCCGTTCAGGCTTGGGAAAAATGCAAGAAAATATCTTGAAGAACCGATAACGGCGAATTTTGTTTCATACGGAAGTAATGTTGTTATAGCGGCAGCTGATGACGTCAGAAAAATTGTAACGGAGTATGCCGATAAATTTGAATTTTATCATCTTTTTGAAACGCCGAATTTAAATTGGCTTATTGAAAGACTTGAAAATCATAAAATTTGTTTTATGGCTGAATATTTTCTGCCGGATATAAATATTTTAAAACCGCTTGAATGTAAATTTGAAACGCGCATTTTAACGCAGGAAAATTTTGCGGAA